>JAJYWA010000027.1 GCA_021791755.1 Actinomycetes bacterium
GAGTGGCAGTGCACGTCGTTGCACCAATGGAAGAAGCTGCGGTACCACGAGCGGGCGGCGGTGATCGAGGCGAAGCGCTCGGGTAGTTCGGTCGGTACTTGAGCGTCTTGAAGTGGCTCTCGATGTAGGGGTTGTCGTTGGACACCCTGGGCCGGCTGTGGGATTTCGCGACGCCGAGCTAGTTCATGGGCTCGGCTACGGCGCCCGCGATCATGGGCGACCCCTGATCCGCGTGGATGGTGATCTGGTCCCTCTCCACGCCCTGGCGGCGGCGGGCCCCCTCGATCAGCCTGCGGGCATGGGCATCGGACTCCGCCTCGCAGACCGACCAGCCCACGACACAGCGGCTGAAGATGTCGATGATCGTGTAGAGGAAGTAGCGCACCCCCTTCACCGGACCACGCAGCTTGGTTATGTCCCAGGTCCACACGGCATTGGGCCGGTCGGCCTCCAACCGGGGCACCCCGTAGGCGCCAGCGCGCTGGCACCTACGGGGCGCCGCTCTCGGACAAGGCCCCGTTCACCAAGCACCAAGCACCCGGTACATCTGACGTTCCGAGCACAAGTAGGCGCCCTCGTCGAGGAGCGTCGCGTACACCTGGGCCGGAGCCAGGTCGCAGAACCGCTCGGAGCAGAGCATCTCGACGATCTCATCCTTCTCTACTGCTGTGAGGGTCGCTGGGTGAGGGGCCCTCTGGGTCGGCTGGAGCGGCGCCCGCCGAGGCAGGCGGTCCTCGTCACGCTGGCGGCGATAGCGCCAGCTGCGGACCTTCACCCAAAACGCCCGGCAGGCCGCCTCGACGCCGATCTTGGGGGCGAAGGCCCTGACCTCGTCGTCGAGCATAGCGGTCACTTCGTCTCGGCGCTCTTGCGGTACTGCTCGTGCAAGAGCGCCGAGACTTTTCCCTGGGCGCAGATCAGCTCCTCTGCCGTCTCGAGGCGTCCCTCGAGCTCTTCGACCCGCGCCCGGAGCCTCGCGTTCTCCGCTCGGACGGGATCAGCCTTTCGTCCCGGGCGCTTGGCTCCCATCGCCTCGAGCGCCCCGCGGTCACGCTGCTTGCGCCACTCGGAGACGACGGACCAGTACAGGCCCTCACGGCGCAGGATCTCGCCACGCTCCGACCTGGAATCGGCCGCGTCGAGCTCGCCCAGCACCTTCAGCTTGTAGGCCGCCGCCGGGTACACCTGGCGAGCGGGACGGACCTCGGGATCCGGGCCAGCTGCGGGATCAACAGTACTGACGGACATCGTCCTTCTCGTTCCTCGCCCTGCTCACGGTTACTTCCCCATTCGGGCGGCAACGACCATACTGACAGAGAGGGCACCAGCATAAGGACGAAGTGGATATCCAATGGGCAGTCTGCCGTCAGGTGCTCGAGCGACGGCTTGCTCGGTAGCGGTAGAGGGCGGGCAGAACCTGGATGTCCTTCGGCCGTCCCGCAGCCTCCTTGGATCGGATCACGTCGTCCAGATCAGCGATGTTGACCTCGACTCCATCGACGACGACGCGATGCGCGTTCACTGCCAACTGGACATAGCCATCCTCGAAGCCGGAAGGTCGGAACGAGATGTCGAGCTCTCCGTGCCGGCAGATGAGGTTCCAAATGGCCACCCGGCCAAGAGACTGACCGTCGTGGTCGAACGGAAGGCCGCCTTCAGGGGTGTCGGTACGAATACGTGCATCGAGCTCCTTCAGTGCCGCCGACAGTCTACGGAGGTTGTCCGCAGCGGTGTCGGGAGTGAGATCGACATCGCGCGTAGGAGCGATGGGAGCCTGCTGAGCGAGCGCAGCGAATGCACCTATGACCACATAGCGAACCCCGTGGCGGTTGAGGACCGAGACGATAGCGGCTGCGTCCAAATCTCCGGTGTTTATTGGCCGGGAGCCGGTCACGAGACCGAATCAACTGGTCTGGCGTTGCGCCACGCCGCGATCTGGTCGTCGCGGCTACGGCGATCACGTGGTTGGCGGGCTGCCTCGAGCGAGGCGAGCACCTCGTCGTGGGGATCACAGGGTTCGAGAGTCATCCTCAACTCGAAGCCGGCAGCGTGGAGCAACCGCAGCAAGGTCAAGAGGCTGGGCCTGCGCTTCCCTCTCTCGTAGGCCGAGATCATGGTCGTAGGCACCGACGCCCGTTCGGCCAGTTCGCGCTGGCTGAGTCCCGCCTTGATCCTGGCCAGCTGGAGCAACGCCGCGTCTGGAGATGGCCGCTCCAAACATAACTCTGTCATGATACGATTGTACCAATGGCCCGCTGGGGATGCCGACGTTGCTCGCATCCCAGACCCGGAAAGCTTAGCCTCGAACCCCCGACAGCGGACCCTTCGCCGGACAGCGGACCCCTCGCCGCAACCATGCGGCCAGGGGCCAGGCTCTTGCGCCGGCGCCGGCGCCGGAGCCACGCGCAACGGTAGAATGAGCTCACAGGCATTCGGCGATCCGCGTACAAGCCGTGCGGCAGGGACCGTGTGAGTAGGGGCGAGGAGGAGATCAGGTGATGATAGCGAGCGCAAGTGGTGGAGCAGTCGCAGTGATCGTCGTGATCGTGCTGGTGGTATTTCTGCTGTTGGTCCTGGCGCGTTCAGTGCGAGTGATCCAGCAGGGCTTCAATGGCGTGGTCAAGCGGTTCGGCCAGTTCCACTCGGTCAAGAGCCCGGGGATAACCTTCCTGCTTCCGTTCGCCGACCAGATGTCACGTGTCGACGTCCGTGAGGTGCCCCGCACTGGAGACCGCCAGGACGTGATCACGAAGGACAACGTTGGGGTGATGGTAAGCGCCACGATTTTCAGCCAGGTGATAGATCCGAAGGCGGCCCTCTTTGCGGTGAGCAACTTCGAGCTGGCGATCTTTCAGCTGGCGCAGACAGCGCTGCGAGCGGTGTTCGGCGGGCTCACTCTCGATGAGGCGCTCAGCGAGCGTGAGAGGATCAACACCGAGCTCCAGCAGCACATGGACCCGATCACCGAGAAGTGGGGTGTGCGTTGCAACCGCATCGAAGTTGTCGACATAGTGCCGCCGGCATCGGTCTTGCAGGCGATGAGCCTGCAAAAGGAAGCCGAGCAGCACAAGCGGGCGGCGATACTGACATCCGAGGGCCAGAAGCAGGCGGCGATCAACGCGGCAGAGGGCCAGAAGCAGGCGGCCATCCTCCAGGCTGAAGGTCAGAAGCAGGCTCAGGTGCATCTAGCGGAAGGAGAGAAGCAAGCGACGATCCTGCGAGCGCAGGGAAAGCAGGAGGCTCTCGCCCGCGAGGCCGAGGGTCGCGCAAGCGCTATCAAGTCGGTGTACACGGCCATCCTCGATCGCGGCGTCACCCCGGAGCTGCTCGCCGTGCTCCAGCTCCAGACGCTTGGCGAGGTGGCGAGCAGCCAGAGCTCGAAGCTCGTAGTCCCCTACGAAGCCGTGGGCCTTCTTGGCGCTACCCAGGTTCTCAAAGACATCCTGGCCAATGTTCCTCCTCACGACGCACCCCCGCCTGTTGTGAACGCCGGAGCCGCGCCAGACGATCACAACATGTAACGTGGAATTAGCAGATGCGGGGAGCCAAGAGGCAACCAAGAGGCGAGAGGTAGGAGGTAATCCGTGAAGACGGTTCTCGTTGCTTACGAAAGCCGCGGCGGCAAGACGAAGCAAACCGCCGAGGCGATAGCAGACGCCTGCAAGTCCAGGGGCCATGAGGTTACGGTGGCTCCGCTCTCAGGGGTGGGCCAGCCGATGTTGGATGGCGCCGATGTGGTGTTCATCGGCTCGTGGGTCGAGGGCTTCATCCTGTTCGGGGTGCGACCGGCGCGTGCTGCGCGGACGTGGTTGCAGAACAGCAAGTCGCTGACCGACAAGACGGTTGCGCTGTTCTGCACTTACGGTGTCAACCCCCGTTCGAGCCTCGAGGTCATGCGCGCGCTTGCCGAGGCGAACGGGGCGAAGGTGGTCGCCCAGCGTGCGATGAACCACCGCTCCCCCGCTGACGGCGCTCAGGAGCTGGTGGCCGCCGTTCCCGGGCTCTAGCTGCCCGACGAGACGGAGGTGACCCTCAGGTCCCCTGCGGGCTACCTCATCAGGAAGGCACGGCTCGAGGGTGGCATGACCCAGCAGGATCTCGCATGTAAATGCACGATCAGGCTGGTCGACGCCGCCGACAGCGACTTCGCAAACCCGCGGTTCCAGCCGTGCGAAGGAGGTCGCGGCCTGAAGAGCATGTCACTGGCTGAGAAGGTCATCGCTATCCACGACTCATTGGAGTTAGCGGGGGTCGAGCACGCTTTCAGCGGGGCTTTGGCCCTCGCCTACCATGTTGCCGAACCCAGGGCAACGCGTGACATAGACCTCGACATCGCGGTACTGCAAGATGGCGCCAAGAAGGTGTTCAACGCCCTGCCCCGGCACGTTAGGTGGATGAGAAGGAGGCACTGCGCTGGATCGCTGAGCTTGGCAACAGCGAGCGCCGCGACAAGATGGTTGCGGCAGGAGAGGCAGCCAAGCTCCCGCTGCCCACGACGATAGATATGAAGTCGCCCAGGTTCCCAGAGGAAAGCCCGGCGAAGAGCGCTGCCGCCTGACTGGCCCACGACGCTTGCCCCGAGCCAGCTGTACGGAGATCGGCGCTGCTCTAACCGCTCGACGTGCTCGACTCCAAGTCTCGGGCTTGGCCAATGTCCCAGGTCGGTATGAGGCGCCGGGCTGCGAGGGCCTCGTCGACCCGCCCCACCAGGGTGGTGCGCGGCGCAGCCCGTGCGCTGTCCGCTCCCCCCTCTTCTGAGATCTCCTGAGCGATGCGCTCCAGCGCCTCGGCAAGCGCTTCGACGGTCTGCGGACTCTCCGTCTCGGTCGGCTCGATCATGAGCGCTTCGTCGACGATCAGCGGGAACGAGACGGTCGGAGCGTGGAACCCCTCCTCGAGGAGCCGCTTGGCGACATCTGCTGCCTTGGTTCCGTAGCGCTTGCGCAGCGTCGCCGCGGAGACGACCAGCTCGTGCATCACTGGCCGGTCGTACGGGATGTCGTAGAGGCCCCTCAGGCGTTCGCGGAGCCAGTTCGCGTTCAAGACAGCGGCCTCGGCCACCTTTCGCAGGCCGTCGGCGCCGTTGGCGATGATGTACGCCAAAGCGCGGGCCAGCACGAGGGCGTTGCCGTGCCAGGAGTGCATACGGCCGATGGAGCGCTCCGGCATCGCCCAGCCGAAGCCCCCCGTTTCGAGCCGGACAGGACGCGGGCCAGGGAGGAACGGCGACAGCCTCTCGGAGACAGCCACGGGACCCGCGCCCGGGCCGCCCCCGCCGTGCGGCGTCGCGAAGGTCTTGTGCAGGTTCAGGTGCACGATGTCGAAGCCCATGTCTCCAGGCCTCGTGACGCCAAGGATCGCGTTCAGGTTGGCGCCGTCGTAGTAAAGGAGGGCGCCTGCTTCGTGGGCCACAGCGGCGATCTCGAGGATCCCCTCCTCGAAGAGGCCTAGAGTGTTCGGGTTGGTGAGCATGACGCCGGCGACGTCGTCGTCGATCGCCTCCCGCAGGCTGCGGATGTCCACGCAACCGTTGCTGTCCGAGCTCACGGTGGTCACGGCATATCCGGCCAATGTAACCGATGCCGGATTCGTGCCATGCGCCGAGTCCGGGATTATCACGCGGTGGCGCTCCGACGACTGTGACTCGTGCCATGCGCGCATCAAGAGCAGGCCGGTCAGCTCCCCAGCCGCCCCCGCGGCCGGCTGGAGCGTCGCAGCCGCCATGCCGGTGATCTCGCACAGCGCGGTCTCCAGCTCTACCAGGAGCCGGATCCAGCCCTGCGTGCAGGCCGGCGGAGCAGCCGGATGGACATTGGCGAGCTCTGGCATCGCTGCGATCACGTCGCAGAGCTTCGGGTTGTACTTCATCGTGCACGAGCCAAGCGGGTAGGCTCCCAGGTCCACGGCGTACTGACGCTGTGAGAGGCGCGTGAAGTGCGCCACGAGGTCTCGCTCGGAGACGTCGGGGAGCTGCACCGGCTTCTCGCGACGATGCTCCGGGGGGACGAGCTCCTCCAAGGGGTACTCGGGCACTCCCGTGCGTCGCAAGGACCATGCGCTGCGGGACGGCGCCGAGAGCTCGAAGATGGTCGGCTCGGCGTCCGACCCCATGAGCGGGGCGCTCGATGCACGCCCGCCTGCGAGCGGCCTAGTGGTCATGGCCGGGCCGCCTTCTCGAACGCAGCCGCGTAAGAGTCGATCTCTGCTCGCGTGCGCCGCTCGGTCACCGCTACGAGCAGCCCGCCCTCGAAGCCGCTTGGCGCGGCGCCCAGCGTCAGCGGCACGCCCGCGAGGAACCCGTCATCGATCATCCTCTCTACGATCGTCTCGCCGGTCACCGGCGTGCGGACAGCGATCTCTCGAAGAGCAGGGGCGGTTGTCATAGGTTCGACTCCTGGTATCGAGAGAAGGGCGTCGCGACAGTATCGGGTGCCACGTGCAGATCTCAGCGCGATCTCGGCAAGCCCCGACGTTCCGAGCCAAGCCATCTGGATCGCCGCCCCGACCGCGAGCAGGGTCTCGTTGGTGCAGACGTTCGACGACGCTCGCTCCCGGCGGATGTCCTGCTCGCGGGCGCGCAGTGTGGTCACGTACGCCGTCTTGGCGTCTGTGTCGATGGTCTGGCCAACGATCCGGCCGGGGATGCGACGTACGTGCCTCATCGCGCAGGCGAAGAGACCGAGGTATGGGCCGCCGAAGCTCAGCGGCGCCCCCAATGCCTGTCCCTCCCCGACCGCTATGCTCGCGCCGTACGCCCCAGGACTCGAGATGATGCCCGCGCAGACCGGGTCGAACACAACGATCAACTCTGCGCCGCAGGCTCCTGCGACACCAGCCGCGCGGTCCATCTCCTCCAAGCAGCCGAGGTAGTTGGGGTTGGCGACCACAACGGCTCCCGGCAGGTCGCCGCCGTCCCCGGGAGGCTCCAGCTCGGGCCAGGATGTGGCGCCGGTGCATGGGTCGAGCGGAACCAAGCGCACATCCGAGTCTTGCCTGGTTCCCCGAGACGCGGTCGCGAGGCACTGCAGCCATCGGGGATTGACCCCCTCGGAGACCCACACCGATCTGCGGCCGGTGGCTGCAGAAGCGAGATTGACCCCCTCTACCAGCGCGTGCGCACCGTCGTAAAGGGAGGCATTTGCGACATCGAGGCCCGCAAGGCGCGCCACCATGGTCTGGTACTCGAAGAGGGCTTGCAGCACGCCCTGCGCGACCTCGGCCTGGTAGGGGGTGTAGGCGGTGACGAGCTCCGAGCGCGAGGCGAGCGCTCTCGTCACCGCCGGAGCCTCATGGTCGTATGCGCCAGCGCCGGCAAAACAAATCAGGTCTCTTCCGACCGGCGTGTTGCCGGCCGCAAGGTCCGCGAAGTGATCCAGTACCTCCGGCTCCGGTATGCCGTCTTCCATAGCGAGGCCGCCCGCTAGGCGCAGCGCGGCCGGGATCACCTCGAAGAGCTCGTCAAGGCTGGAGAGGCCGATTTGCTCCAGCATTTCGGCCGTCTCTTGCTCCGTGTGCGGGACCCAGGACGTCACTTGGCGCTCCCGGCCGGCGTGTGCGCCCGACCTTCGTGGCGTTGCCCACCGCCTGGATGTTGCCCACCGCCTGGATGTTGGCCACCGCCTGGATGTTGGCCACCGCCTGAGCGCGCTCGGTCCGGCACGCTTGGAAGCTTCACGAACGGCGTGGCGGTGATCTGAGCGTCGATCGTCTCGTCTCGTACCAGTACCTGGACCTCGTCGCCGGGCTCCAGGTCAGGCTGGACCAGGGCGAGCCCAATGCCCTTTGCCAGGACGGGTGAGAAGTTGCCGCTGGTCATCACCCCAACCTCATGCTCGCCGTGGTAGACGACGCTCCCCTCCCTCGGAGGGCGCCGTCCCGATACGACGAGGCCACGAAGCAGTCTTCGAGGTCCCCGCTCCTTCTCGCTCATCAGCGCGCTGCGACCGCGGAAGTTCGGCTTGTCCCAGGCCACTACCCAACCCAGGCCGGCCTGCAGCGGTGTTATGCCCGGTCCGATGTCGTGGCCGTGAAGCGGCAACCCGGCCTCGAGCCTGAGGGTGTCGCGTGCCCCGAGCCCCGCTGGCAGGAAGCCGGCATCGAGCAGTTCGGTCCACAGCCGTCCGGCCGCGTCTGCAGGCACTGCGATCTCCACGCCATCCTCGCCGGTATAGCCGGTGCCCGCCACGACGCAATTCGTGCCATCCCAGCGAACATCGGCTACCTCGAAGCGCCCCACCGTCGAGGCTCCTGGCAGCACGCTCTGGATCATCTCCCGAGCCAACGGACCCTGTGCGGCAATCACTGCCCGCTCTCCGGTGACGTCGGCGCCGCCCAGAGCCGCGAGGACCCGGCCGGTGTTCGAGGCGTTCGGCATCACATCGAAGAGGTCGGCTCCGCGCCACCACACGATGATGTCGTCGTCGACCGAACCGTCGTCGGCAAGCAGGTGCGTGTACTGGGCGCGACCCGGTGCTATTCGCCGGAGGTCGTTGGTGAGGATCGACTGGAGCCGCTCCATAGCTCTAGGGCCCGTGATCCTGATCGTCCCGAGGTGGCTGACGTCGAAGACCACCCCAGCGCTACGGCACGCGGCATGCTCCGCAAGCGTTCCTGCCTGGTACGCGATCGGCATCTCCCATCCACCGAAGCCGGCCATCTTCGCGCCAAGGGCGCGATGCGCTGCATCTAGGGGGGACCTTCGGAGAACCACCTCTCGATCATACCAAGCGCGCGGAGCGGCGCTCAGTTCCCAGTGGATCCTGTCGCACGCACCTCGCCGACGCCGCCGTAGCCGACGCTGCCGTCGTCCGGGACGGCCGCCCTGCCTCTGCGTGCAGAGCCCTTCCTCCTGGCGCCGAGGTCGTGAACGGCGGCGTCGAGCTCCCTTACGATTCCGCCGAGCGGCACGACGTTGAAGACACCCTGTCCACCCGCGAGAAGGTCGACGATCTCGTCTCCCGATCGCGCGAGAATCGACTTTCCCTCCGACAGCACGAGGCTCGACGAGGCGATGTCGCCACCGAGGGCGCCGTGCAGCACGTCGATCGCCTGTCTGGTGGACTGGAGCGAGGCGCCGCTGTCCAGCAGGCCCTTGATCACTCTCAGCTTCAACAGGTCCTGGTAGGAGTAGATCCTATGGGTGCCACTCCCCTTCGCGTCGGCTATCGAAGGGCGCAGAAGGTTGGTGCGCGCCCAATAGTCAAGCTGCCGGTACGTGATCCCAACTATCTCGCAGACCTGCGGACCGCGAAACCCACCTTCGGTCATTGACACACTCCTTGCAACCCAAACGCTTTCAGCCCTATCGACAGTGCAACTCTAACACTTGAGCTTAGCTCGACATTGATGTAACTACAAAGCACAGAGCTGTCGTGGCTGGGAACGGCTGCTCAGTCGAGCCCGAGCTGCGCTGCGCACGCTGGCCACTGGCCCCAACCGTCGGCTGCCTGGAGCTGCCGTGCGGCCTGGTCCTGAAGCGCTGGAGGAGCTTGGCTCGGCAATCCGGAGTACCCGAGCCCTTGCCATGTTCCAAGCGAGAACTGGTAGGCGCCGTAGTACCCATTCCCGGTGTCGTCCTGGTAGTTGTCGCCTGACTCGCACTGGCGAAGCGCTGCGAAGGCTGCAGCCGTCGGGGGCGCCGGCACCGCTCCCCACGGTCCTGCCGTGGCAGTCTGGCCTGGAGGCTGGGGCACGGCGGGCGGCGGATAGGCCGCGGCTGCGAGAATGCCCGGCGGGATCGGATCCGTGTGGATCTGCGCTTCGGATGCGAGCAGCGCCTGCTGTTGCTGGTTGACAAGTGCGACGACCTGGCCATTGACCTGTGCGAGCGTTGCACGTTCCGCCCCGACCTCGCTTTGGAGCGCGTTCCGGTCGGCTCCCAGAGCGGAGACCGCGGCCTCGACGCGGCGCTCGGCAGCGAGGAGGGAGGACCGTTCGACTGCGAGAACCCGCTGCTCGGCGTGGAGGCTGTCGAGCGTGGCGCTCATGTCGCCGTTGGCAGCGCTCAGGTACTGCTCGCGGATGGCGTTCGTCGTGTCATTGGAGGTCACGAGCGTGTGGATCCTGGTCGTCACGCCTCCGCTCACGAACGAGTCGACGACGTCGCGGCGAAGTGCGACGCGAACTGTCGCAAGCTTCTGCTCGGTCCTAGCGAGGCGGCCGTCGATCATGCGAAGCCGCGCGTGGAGCTGGGCGAGGCGCGATGACTCCGAGGTGAACTGCATGGAGAGGCTCTGCACCTTCGCCGACTCTGCCGCGATCTGCGAGCCAAGCTGGGCGGCCTGGCTTTTCAGGGCAGGGAGCTGTGATGCGCCGGCCTCCGGAGGCGAGGCGAGCACGCCGGCCAGAGGGGCAGCGAGCACCGCCGCCATCAGCAGACCGGTTAGAGACGATGCCTTGAGAAAGTGAGCCCTCGTTGCGGCGCGCCGATGCGTGCGCCTTTCGTCGATTGCCACAATGGAGCAAAACGGTAGCCCATTCGCGATACCAGGCGCAACTCAGAACGGGACAGGGTACCTGTTATGCCAGGTAGGAGGCTAGTTCTGTCTGGTACGGAAAGCTTCGTGGGCGGTACGGGCAGAGCGGATCCTCGCCCCAGGGGCTGCCGCTCGAAGCGAACGCTCGCGACCTCGACCCGCCGCAGATGCTCGCGAGCTCACAGCTCCCGCAGCGCCCCTCGAGGCGCTGGGGGTCTCTGAGCCCCTGAAGAAGCTCGGAGCTCTGGTAGATCGACACGATCCCGGCGTCCCGGACGTTGCCGACAGCGACCGGCAGGAAGCCGCTCGGGTACACGTCGCCTCGATGGGAGACGAACACGAAGCCCTTGCCCGCGTTGATGTTCATTGGCGGGCGTCGTGGTCCAGCGCGTGAGGCGCCAGCTGCATGGTCACGTGGGCCGAGGTCAAGGCCCTCGAGGCCCGCTGAGAAGCGCTCTGAGAGCTCGACGGAGCGTTCCAGGGGCGCCAATATGGTCTCTGCTGGGATGCCGAGATCTGCGAGGACCCGGCGTTGCAGGACCACACGGCGGTACTGGGGCGCCTCGGTGGTCTTGACCGCCATATGCTTGCCGGCCTCGTACAGGAAGCCCATGAGGTCGTCGGCCTCTTGCGCCGTGATCAAGTCCAGGTCACGCCCACGTCCCGTCTGGACCAGGAAGAAGACGCTCCACGTCATCGCGCCGAGGCTCCGCACCAGGAGGGCGATCTCAGCCAGCTCGTCGATGTCGTGAGGCGTCACGGTCGTGTTCACCTGAAAGCGCAGGCCGAGCTCCGCGCACTGACCGGCGGCCGCGATGGTTCGCTCAAAAGCACCGTCGACCTGCCTGAAGGCATCATGGGTCTTTGACGTTGCGCCATCAATGGACACCGAGACGGCGACTGCCCCTGCTGCTCGTAGCGAGGCGAAGGCCGTCTTGGTGGCGAGCGGGGTCACAGACGGCGAGACCGACACAGGAAGCCCCAGCCTCGCTGCCTTGGTCACCAGCTGGTACAGGTCACCCCTCTTGAACGGGTCGCCACCTGTGAGTATGAGCAACGGGCGCGGATGCCCCAACGATGCGACCTGCTCCAGGAGATCGAGTCCCTCTTCGCTCGTCAGTTGGTCCTCATCAGGGTCCGGCTGCGATGCGGCCCGGCAGTGGCGGCATGCCAGGTCACAGGCTCTCGTGAGCTCCCAGATGATCATGAAGGGCCGCTCTGCGAGGTCGTAGCGCACGCTGCGGATCGCGCCCTGGCGGCGGGGGGCATCCGGGGCGTGCTCCCTGGCTCCAGACCGGTCGATCATCACGCTCGCCATCCTAGAGGCTCCGAGCGGCCTGGCGGCTTCGGCAGTCAGGCCCCCGCGCACTCTCCGATGCCGACCTCTGGTGCGTAGGGAGCTTGCTCGTCGAAGTCGACGTAGAACTCTGGCGACTCCTCTGGATCGGGGAAGACGTCCAGGTAGGCGAGGTCCTTGCCGACAGCCTTCGCCCCCCCGGCTCGCTCTAGCCATTCGGCGAACGGCTCGGAGAGCTCCCGCTCTTCTACGTAGCGGCTGATCACCGCCACGGCAGCCTTCGATGCAGCCTTCGCTGGGAGCCGGAGCGCCTTCTGTCCGAAGCGCACCTCCTCCGAGCCTATGTGGCCACCGAGAAGCAGCTGGTAGCCGGGGGCCGACCGGCCGTGGGCCCGTCGCTCGGCTCCCATGAACCCGATGTCCGCTATGTGGTGCTGGCCGCAGGAGTTCGTGCAGCCGGAGATGTTGATCCGGACGCCCCCAGCGTCAGCGAGACCGGCGGCCTCCAATGCGTCGCCGATGTCGGCAGCGAGTCCCCTCGATTGCGTGACCGCGAGGTTGCAGGTGTCAGCTCCAGGGCAGCTCACAACGTCGCGGGCCAACTCGGCCCCGGGAAGGGCCATGCCGAGGTCCTCCAGCGCTTGGTGGAGGCTTAGGAGCTGGTCTTCGGCGAGTCCGCGGAAGACGAAGTTCTGACGGTTGGTGACCCGGATCTCGACGCCCAGCTCGCGCTGGATCGCGGCCAGACCGGTGAACTGCGCTGACGTCACATCTCCAAGACGCGCATACGCGTAGGCCGACACCGTCCCCCTTGCGACGCCGCGGACGACATTGGCCGAATCCCATCGCTGATAGGCCGAGTGTGCCGCATCCAAGGAGCCACTCGCCGAGGATCGTGCTGGCGTCGATCGTGTCGACGTGATGGCGCCATCAGGCCCACTGCCATTAGCGCTGTGGACGGAGCGCCTAGCGGCGATCGAGACCGGCGTGCCTACAGGTGTCGGCTCCACGCCTGCGGTGAGCCCGGCTGGAGCATCGGAATGTTCCTTGACGTAGGCCGGCACGCCGCCCGGCCAGGTCGCGGATGCCCGCAAGTACTTCCGCTCCTTCTTGATGCGCTCTCTTAGCTCGTCGATCCCCATCGTGTCGACGAGCCACTTCATGCGAGCGCGCAGCTTATTGTCCCTGTTCCCGTAGTGGTCGAACACTCGTAGTGCGGCCTCGAGCGTCACGAGAAGGTCCTCCCGTTTCGTGAAAGGCTCCAGGGCCTGCGCAGCGTGCGGGTTCGCTCCGAGCCCGCCGCCGAAGAACACGCGAAAGCCGTCCTCGATCTTGCCGCCTTCACCAACGCGTCGGACCGCTACGACGCCGACATCGTTGAACATCGCCTGGCCGCAGTCTGTAGCGCAGCCGGAGAAGTTGATCTTGAACTTCCTGGGAAGGCGCTGTGCGTACGGATGTCGGAGGAAATGCCTGAAGGTCGCCTCGGCCCAAGGGCTGATGTCGAGCACCTCGTACGGGCATGCTCCGGCGAGGTGGCAACCAGCTACGTTACGAACGGTGTCCCCGCATGCCTCTCGTGTCGTCAGACCGACGGCTGCGATAGCGCGCATGAGGTCAGGCGCCCGCTTCAGCTCTACGAAGTGGAACTGGATGTTCTGACGGGTGGTGATGTGCCCCCAGCCGCGCGAGTACTCGTCTGCGATGTTCGCAAGCGTCTCGAGCTGGTCAGCGTTGAGCGAGCCGTACGGCGCCTTGATCCGGACCATTTGGTTGGTACCGCCCTGGCGCTGGCCATATATGCCGTTGTTGAGCCTGCATACGCGGAAGATCTCTTCGTCGAGCTCGCCTGCGAGGTAGGCGTCGACCTCCTGTTGGAACTTCTCGATCCCTAGAAGGGCCTGCGGGTCCACGGCACGTAATTCGCGGACGGCGTCAGCGGAGCCAAACGCGCTCGGTCCCCCGCTGTGAACGTCCGTTGCCGCGCTCGGTCCCCCGCTGTGATCCGCCTCGGCAGCAACGGCGCTTGTTTCGTCTGACAGTTCTGTGCCGCCAGGCTGCTTCGTTCGCTGCGCAGTCAATAGATCTTCGGTGAGAACCGTCGTTGCCATACAGCAAGTAAATCATACCTGACTATTCGAATCAAGTTTATCTGGAATCCAGCAGACGCTACACCGCGACGTTGCCGCACCCCGCTCGGCTCCCGCGCCGTCACCCGCCCCGGGCGCCAGCCGAAGAGCCACCCGGTCACCCGGTCGCCGGATCACCCGCCCGCCCGGCAGTCAGTCAGTGAGTCGGTCAGTGAGTCAGTGAGTCAGTCGATCAGGCGATCGTTCAGGAAGTCGTCATAGGCAGATAGATCGAGCAGGCCATGTCCCGAGTAGTCGAAGAGGATCACCCGCTCCTCCCCAGCCTCCTTTGCCACGAGCGCCTCGTCGATCACCGCGCGTATTGCGTGCCCCGTCTCGGGGGCGCATACAGTCCCCTGCGTCCTGGCGAACTTGACCGCGGCTTCGAAGATGTCCTTTTGTGGGTACGCCACAGCCTCCATGCGTCCCGAACGCACCAGGGCTGAGATGATCGGCGAGTCGCCGTGGTACCGCAAGCCACCTGCATGTATCGCTGGCGGAACGAAGTCATGGCCAAGCGTGTACATCGCCAGCAACGGTGTGAGCCCGGCGACGTCGCCGAAGTCGTAGTCGAAGGCGCCCTTGGTCAAGGTGGGACACGAGGAGGGCTCCACAGCGAGCAGGCGCACCGCGGCGTCTGGCACGAACGGCAGGGAAATCCCGCCAAGGTTCGATCCACCGCCACAACAACCGATGACGACATCGGGCCGTTCCTCGCCTGCCATCTGGAGCTGCTCTCTTGCTTCGAGCCCGATGACAGTCTGGTGCAGCAGAACATGGTTGAGCACGGAGCCGAGAGCGTAGTGCGTGTCATCCCTGCTGGCGGCGTCGCGAACTGCGTCGCTGATCGCTGTGCCGAGCGAACCTGGATGCTCAGGTTCGTCGACAGGCGAGGGCACGACCGAGGCTCCCCAGGTCTCCATGAGAACACGCCTGTACGGTTTCTGCAGGTACGACGCACGCACCATGTAGACCTTGACCTCGAGGCCGAAGAGCGCGCCCGCAAAGCTGAGCGCGCTCCCCCACTGTCCCGCACCGGTCTCGGTCGCAAGCCTCTGCACACCGCCGGATGCGTTGTAGTACGCCTGGGCAACGGCCGTGTTCGGCTTGTGCGAGCCGGCCGGCGAGACGGACTCGTCCTTGAAGTAGATGCGTGCAGGGGTGTCGAGGGCCTCTTCGAGGCGTCTCGCGCGCACCAGCGGCGTCGGACGCCAGAGCCGTAGTACGTCAATGATCGGACCGGGTATCGTGATCCATGGTTCTGTCGACACTTCCTGCGCGATGAGCTCCATCGGGAACAGCGGAGCAAGGTCGTCGGGTCCGACCGGCTGGCGCGTCGCGGGGTGAAGTGGCGGCGCCAAGGCGTCACCGAGATGTGGTGTGACGTTGTACCACGCTTCCGGAACCCTGTCCTGGGGCAGCAACCAACGGTTCATTCGCTCACTCCTTAGTCCAATGTGCTTCGGATCACGTAACGCCATGCCTGTTGAGTCGCACGTTACACACAGTGCCCTTGGTCGTGCATGCCCGAGCGCGTCGCGAGTGCGCCGGCGCCGGCGCCCGAAGGCGATCGTCGGTGGTGCGCCCTATGGTGCGTCCTATGGTGCGCCGAGCACCACAACCGAGTTGTGCCCACCCATCCCGAGGGAGCACTTCACCTCGACTCCCGGCTCACGCCTCGCGCATCCGTCCAGAAGCTTCGCGTGACCGCGTGCGACCTTTGGCGGCGCAGGAACCTCGCCGAGCTCGATGGACAGGAATGATGCAACCAGCTCGATGGCTGACGCAGCTCCCTGGCAGTGGCCAACGAGCGGCTTGAGCGAGTAGACGCCGACCGCATTGGTCAGCAGGGAGTCCAGCATTGCACCCTCCGCCAGATCGCACTGCTCTGTTCCGGAGCCGTGAGCGTTCATGTAGGCGACATCGCCGGGAGCGACGCCGGCATTTTCGAGACCATCGACGAAACAACGATGAACCTGCGCATTGTCCGGTGCGAGGGCGATGGTGTGGTAGGCATCATGAGACATCGATCCGCCCAGCACCTTCCCGTAGGCGCCTTCCGGCTCGCGCGACACCACCAACGCCGCCGAGGCTTCACCGAAGACGAAGCCGTGGCTGCCCTCCTGGAACGGACGGCATGCATCGAAGGGCGGGCGATCGACGACCGCGACGCCGACGTCGTGAAACGCCTTGCATGCCTCAGGCGTGGCCGAAAGGTCGGTAGAGATCACCAAGACGTCGGTCGCGAGCCCCGCATCGATCCACATCTTTGCGGTGAGCAAGCCAGCATTCCCGGATGCGCACATCGCAGAGACAGCCATGCACGGTCCATGCAGCTCGTGCTCCTTCATGAGCTTCGAGATCGGCGTGGATGGCATGAGCTGAATGAACTTCCGGCTGTTGAGCTTGTAGCCCTGCATGCTGTGCAGCTCACGCCACATGTCCACCTCGCCGAAGACAAGGCAGTGAATGACCCCGACGACTGCTCCGGGTCGCCAACCACGCTCCGCGGCGTTCTCGAACGCCTCCCTGGCTGCCGCGCGGAGCGCCCGCGAGAAGCGGCTCATGCCGTCTCGCGGTCTGCCGCCTTCCGGAGCCCTTGCCACCCAGCCCCAGTCGTCATCGAACAGCGGCGAGAAGCCAGGGGTCTTCACGACAGCGGACTGCCCGCTACGCAGTCCGTCCCAGAGGTACTTCCTCCCCCAGCCATAGCCCGTCACGGCTCCGAGGCCGCAAACGTACGCTGGATCGACGGCTTCGGGACGCGCGCGCCTGCCACGCGCCGTCACCATTTCGATCCCCGATCGAAGTTGCGGGCTACCGGAGAGTGATTGCCACGTTCAAGCATCGCTTGGAACACTCCTACACCGTAAGCCTTGATGGCACGTATTATCTCCATCAAGTAAATCTTCAGCATCGACCAAGCGTTGCGACTGGCCGCTGCCCCACTAACGTTGAACTGCACACTAGTATAGACACGAGCTTCAGGCATGTCTACAGCTGTGCAGGGAAAAGTTGGAGGGACTCAGCGCCATACCTCGCTCAATTGAGAGCGATCGTGTTCAGCAACCACTACATATTGGGTCGTGTGCGTACCATTCAAGTGCAAATACCCAAGATGTTGTTATCACTGTTTTTCGTCGTATTATTTCATTATGCGGTTCGCACGGAGTGTGCGTGTGCGCGCCGGTGGCAGTGAGCTCGGCAGACAGGTGTTCGCCCCTACGTAGCCCGGCACGTTGCCCGTACGGGTACCACGCTTGTGGCGCCGGAGTAGCGCTTTGGGCGCTAATATGCTGTTTATGGCCACCATACAGATCCGAAACGTCCCAGAAGCCGTCCACCGCACTTACCAAGTCCGCGCAGCCGCTGTTGGAATGAGCCTCCAGGAGTACTTGCTCGCCGAGCTGGAACGAAATGCCGCGCTTCGATCTCCCGCGGAGCTCGTCGCCGAGACCACGGAGCGTATGGATGCCGAGGGGCCAGAAGGCTTTGCACGACGGTCCGCTGCAGACCTCATACGACACGACCGGGCATCCCGGTGACCCTGATGAGCGTCATCGACGCCTCGGTCGCTGTCGATGCCTTGGTGGGTGTTGGCGCCCACGGCGAGCACGCACGCGAGGAGCTGCGAGGTCGGTCGACGCTCGAGGTCCCGGCGATCTTCGGAGCAGAGGCAGCGTCGGCTCTCCGCGGTCTCGTCGGGCGCGGCGAGCTGAGCTCGATCCGAGCCGTTGCTGCACTGGACCAGCTGCGCCGGGTGCGTACGGTCCAGTATCCCTTCGAGCCCTTTGCCAAGCGAGCTTGGGAGTTGCGAAACAATCTGACCATCTACGACGCGTGGTATGTCGCGCTGGCAGAGTGGCTGGGCCAGGATCTCGTGACGGCAGACGTAGCGATGGCGAACGCGAGCGGACCGCGTTGCCTCATACGCGGCCCCGGCGGCGCAACCTGAGGCGTGATGTCTCCTCGTTGTCGCGGCCGCGGTCCTGTGCCGCTGTCCGGTCCCGCAGATGACGTGCTGGTGAGATCTTGTCGATCTGGGCTGGGCTCGTCGCACAGAGCGAGGGGATTGATTCAGCGCTCAGCGAAGTCCGGTGGACTGAAGCCACGGGGAGCCCACACAGTAGAGCCCGAATGCTCGAGGCGCACGCTTCTCGGCGGAGGGGGAGCTCCTGGACCGATCTCCGAAGGATATACCTGGACCGTCGTCGTGCGGGTGACCACCTGCGAGCACCCTGCTCGGTCGAACGGTATCGCAGCCCTCACGTACGCCCGATAGACGCCGCTGTGGACGTTCCCGCCAGCGCCCACGCTAACGAGCCTCGCACAGGTAGGCGCGAGATAGCTGACCGTCGTCGACAATCCTGCCGGTCCTAGCTGCTGCCACGGCAGCGAGACGAGCCCGTCTGCCGGGGTGGCAGTCGGCTTCGCCTGTCCGCCGCAGGGAAGCGATCCCCCGGTGCTGTAGAGGACGGCGCCGTCGCCGCCGTAGCCGTAGAAGATCACCGCGGTGTCAATCGGCTGGTACGGCGTGTCCGGCCCCACCGACGAAGGGATACGCATCGCGGGGCAGCTGTAGGCGACTAGTTTGGTCGTGGCATAGGCAATCCCGACCCAGGCCGGCGTGGAGGCCAGCGGTGGTGTTCCGGGCGGCAGGCTAACCCCCCGGAGCGTCACCGAGCCGTAGCCCACGAGACGCTTGCCACTCGCCAGCCCACCCGTGATGGCCGTGTAACTGGCTGCAAGGTGAGGACCCAGCCCGAGCGGCCGCGACCCGCCGCTGGCCAGAGGGCTCACGGTGAGACCTCCCACCGTTACCCGCTGGGTGAAACGACCGGCCTTTATGTCCTGTGTGTCCTGCGTGCGAGATGCGACCCGACGGTCGGATGGACCTCGCGTTCTCGTGACCCTCGAACCTGCCCGCCGTGGGGGGCCAGGGGAGGTTTGCGAGCAGCCGGCCCCGATCACCGCCAGGGCGAGCAACGCCACCAACACCACCAACATCGCCACAGGCGCCGCCCGCGCTCGACCGATCAACGTGCGTGGCTCAGAGCCTTCGGGGCCCAAAGTCTTCGTCGGCCACCTCAAGTCACGTGCCATGCTCTGTTCGACGCAGGGCATGGCCGGAAAGTTCCCGGCGCCGCATTCTGCTTTCTTCGCGAGTGTCTTCAGCCGCTGCGTCACTCGCCGAGGCGGTTGCGGCGGAAGCATGCCCGGCAACCGTCGGCCGGACCACTCGGGGTGCGGCGCCGTCAGGTGCGCGTGTTGCCGTGACTAAGAGGCCGCGCCTCGCTTGGCCGCAGTCGTGCATCCGGTTGCTATCTGCAGGGCTAGACACACCTCGAGCATCTTCGCCAACCCGAGACGGCACTGCCGTTCGACCAAGAAGCTCTTGGGCATGAGCAGGGTGTTATCAACGGTGAGAGCGCACGACTCGAGCATTCCGTCGTCGCGCCCGATCTGAACCTCTGTCGGAATCCCGCGCACGGTGCGTGTGGCGGGGACTGCGAGGACAGAGTGCAGGTGCTGGATGGCGGATTGTCGGGTGAGAACGAGGTACGGGCGACGCTTCTCGCTGGGCGACTCTGCCCACCAGATCTCGGAGCGCGCTACCACGGCTCGGCCTCGATCGATGCGCCGGCCAAGGCGTTGACCAATTCGCTTGGTTCTTCAGCGGGAATACGGCGGTAGCCCTCGCGGATGGCTTCGTCGATCCGAGACTCAACCCCCTGCGCCAAGGCCGCCCGAACGAACCGCCGCAGAAGCTCCGAGCAGTTTGTGCCCTCTTCGGCGACGCGCTCGTCGAGCAGCGCGACGAGTTGGTCATCGAGCTGCACTAGGCCTGTTTGCGGGTCATGAGCATATGCTCCCATATGAACACACCAGGGAGCACTTCCCTTACCACGAGGTCCCTCGCCGCGAGCTCCAGATGCCACGACGGACCAGCATCGGTAAGCGCTCCTCTGCCTCTCCGACCTCAGTGGTGCGCCTCCGGGGACTTGAACCCCGAACCTGCGGATTAAGAGTCCGTTGCTCTGCCAGTTGAGCTAGAGGCGCAGCGGCAGCTTACCGCGATGGTGCGCGTGCATGGAAACCTCGTGGCTGGCGGAGCTCGCTGGGCCGCATCCGTGTGCCAGTAGGACACGCATCGTGGCCGTGCGGCAACACCACGATATAGAACGAGGGTGACCGAGGGGACTTGAACCCCCGACCTCCAGGGCCACAACCTGGCGCTCTAACCAACTGAGCTACGGCCACCATGACTATTTAGACACTACCTCCTGGCCTCCGGCCATCTAGCAGCTAGGCCGGCCACGCCAAACCAGGCGAGGCAAGGGAGAGAACAACGACCAGCCAAGGGAACGCCAGGTTCTAACCAGAAGGCGCCGCAGCCTATTGGCTAGCGACAGCAATGCGCTCCTGCACGCAATGCACGCCGAAGCGATCTCCCAGGGGGATTATAGCAACGGCGCTGTGGTGCTTGCCGCTGGCATACGTCCGCTCCGCGGGCATACTGCGATTATCCCGCGTCTGGGTGACGATCGAGATGAGCGGCCAACAGATCAGCGCTAACGTGGCGGGCATGCGCATCCTCGTGACGAACGATGACGGCATCGCATCGCCGGGCTTGCACGAGGTGGCTCGCACGCTGCACGAGGATGGCCACGATGTCATCGTTGCCGCACCACTCGACGACTGCACTGGCGCAGGCGCAGGTGTCGGCGAGGGCTACCGAAAGGGCTCGATCTCCTTCCAGCGCGAGGCCGTCTCCGGTCTCGCAGGCGTTGATGCCTTCGGTGTCGACGCGTTGCCCGCTCTCATTGTGCTCGCTGCCTGTCTCGGCGGTTTCGGTGAGCCGCCAGAGATCGTCGTTTCAGGTATCAATCTCGGGCTCAACACCGGAAGAGCAGTCCTGCACTCGGGAACGGTCGGAGCTGCGCTCACTGCTTCGCACTTTGGCGTCAGCTCGCTTGCTGTCAGCGTGGAGCCGTTTGAGCCGGTCTTCTGGGATCCGGCTGCCAAGATAGCCGCAAGCGTCGTAGGTAAGCTCGCTCGCTCCAAGGATGTGATCGTGTTGAACCTGAACGTGCCCGGCATTCCGCTGAGCGAGGTTCGAGGGGTTCGCCAGGCATCTCTCTCGACGAGAGGCGCTGCCTTGTCAATACAGAGTGACGTCGGGAAACGCACGATCTCAGGTCTCGTAGAGGTCGAGGACAGTGGCTCGGGGATGGGAACGATCACCCTGAACCTTGGCTGGCCAACAGAACGTGATGGCGTTCGAACTACACCGGACAGTGATCATGGCGCTGTGGTAGGGCGCCGGGGCCGCGTGCCTTCCGACGTCGAGCTGGTGAACGCGGGGTACGCTGCCGTAACTCTGATCAAGGCAGTTAGCGAGGACACGAGACCAACGACGGCCAGCCTGCTCGACGACCTCGCGCTCGGCGGCGCCTGACCCCGTCAGATACCCTCCCAACCAGCTAACCGGATCAGCCCTGCGAGTCCGCTGGCGCCTCAGTCAGCTACAGATGATGCAGCTCCGGCCCCTATCCTTCGCTTCGAGAAGAGCCTGGTCCGCTCGATGGAGCAACTCGAGATAGGACTCGCCCTCCACCCACTCGGCGACGCCGACAGACCAGCCGATCGTGCTCTCGCTCTTGAGACGGGCGAATATCTCGACCGCGTTGCGTTGGTTGCACGATGGGAGCACCACAACGAATTCGTCTCCCCCGTAGCGAGCGAGGATGTCGATGCGACGCAGAGCCGCATACCATCTTGCTGCGGTCCTCCGGAGGACGATGTCCCCGGCTAGGTGCCCTTTGGTGTCGTTCACCTCCTTGAAGTCATCGAGGTCGATCACGCCTACGCAGAGGGAACCACCGAACCGCGATATCCGCGCCACCTCTCGCGAGAGGATGCGCTCCAGTGCCTGCCTATTGGGCAATCCGGTCAATGTGTCCGTGAGCGCCATAGACCGCAGCTCTGCCTTCAGCCGCGCTACGACGAGCGTCCCGAGCAGGACCGTGCTCACGACTATCAGGATCAGCGACACGTGGGAGCCGCCCCAGGCCAGCGACGCGACCAGCGAGAAGCACACACCGACGATCATGAGGTGGATCGCCGTGGCCCTGCGGCTGAAGAAGTATGCGGAGTAGATCCCGACCCAGACGTACATCGCAGCTACCCCGACCGACATCGCGTCTCCACGAGAGAGGTAGACGCCGATGCTCGTTGTGACCGTCCCGGTTGCAAGGAGCACCTGGTACCAGCTGCACGGCAGCTGACGGCCCCAAACGATGACGATACCGCCGAGGAGCACTGCTATCACCGTCAGGCCGGCTGCAGCCGGACGGTTGACGCCCAATGGCGTGGGCAGCACAAGCGTCAGAAAGCCGATGAGGCCTCCTGTCAGCCACATGCTGCCCATGATGCGAGCCTGCAGCCGGATCTGGCGTGCTCCGAACGCGTCTTGGTCCGAGAGCTCCCTGAGGCCGCTTCGAACGGAGCGCGCCATCTTCTCGGCGTCGGGAGGCACGCCAGGATCGTCGTGAAGGTCGCCCGCTGCCCTACGCTCCTTCGGCGCCAAGGGTTGAATGCCGAGGCTGCCGACGCTGCTGGCCTGATGCGGGCCGTCGGAGCGCGAGGCGCGATCTAGCGCCAGCGCGTGGATTCGTGATGGCCCAGCTCCGGAGGCTTTGACCGGAGCTGGGCGCTTCGATCTTCGCCGGCCCGCCTGGATGCTCACACTTAACCTGTTCGGCAGGTTCGATGCATTGCTTGACTGTCATTCGTGGTGTGGACCGTGCACGCCAGCGGCCGATTGCATCGGCTATGGTGGCCTGATCGGGCGCGTACTGGTTCTCGACGTGGGCACCTCCGGGCTGCGTGCAGCCATCGTGAGCGAGGAAGCCAGGATTATCGACGTCTGCTATGCCGCACTCCCGCCAACGCTGCCGTCCCCCGGGCTTGTGGAGATCGACCCCGTGCGACTCGCATCTACGGCTCTAGGGCTTGCCCGCGAAGTCCTTGGCCGGTCTGGGCCAGTGGCGTGTGTGGGTATCACGAACCAGAGGGCCTCCACGATTCTCTGGGACCGGCGCTCTGGCGAGCCCGTGGCGCCAGGCATCGGCTGGCAAGATCTGCGGACCGCAGGCCGGTGCTTCGAGCTCCAGGTGAGCGGTGTGCACGTGAGTCCCAACGCTTCGGCCACCAAGCTCGAGCACCTGCTCGACACTGCTCGTAACAGAAGTGGCATCGATGCCGTTTCCACGAGGGACCTGTGCTTCGGCACCATCGACTCCTGGCTTGCGTGGGCGCTCGCGGGCGGACCGGTACCCGGGCTCCAGGCCAACGAGGCATCGTCTACTGAACCCCTCCATGTGACGGACTGGACGAACGCCGGTGTGACCGGTCTTGTGTCGCTCGCGTCGTCCGGATGGGATCCGACAATGCTTCAACTATTGGGCATACCACCCGAGGTCCTGCCGGGGATCGTGGACAGCTCAGGCGTGGTCGGTGCTGCAAGCGCTCTCGGGCTCGACATCCCGATCGCGTCCATCGTCGGGGATCAGCAGGCTTCCCTGGTTGGCCAAGGCTGCACGACCCCAGGGATGGCGAAGATAACCTTCGGGACCGGGGGAATGCTGGACCAGTGCGGGGGATCGAACCTCCCCGAGTGGGCCCTGAGCGGTGAGCGAGGCCCCCAGGGCACGATTCCCGTAATTGCGTGGGCACGCGACGGGAAGCTGGTGTGGGGAACCGAGGCCATCATGATCTCCGCAGGAGAGGCAGTTGATTGGCTCTGCCGGGGGCTCGGGTTACTCGACTCCCCCGCGGCCTCCGAAGACGTCGCCAGCGCATGCGATGACTCGGGCGACGTTTGGTTCGTGCCTGCCCTGATCGGCTTGGGAACCCCCGTCTGGGACTTCGGAGCGCGAGGCGGCTTCTTCGGGATAACTCGGGGCGCCCGGCGGCCGCACCTCGTCCGGGCCGTGCTCGAGGGAATAGCCCACCGCGGCGCAGACCTGATCGACGCGGCAGAGGCCGACTCCGGCCTGCCGATCGGCGCCATCCGCGTCGATGGCGGCATGACCGCCAACCGCGTCTTCCTCCAGGCTCTCGCCGACGCCGCCGGGCGCGTGGTCGAAGTGTCGCGGGTGACCGAGGCCACGACCTTGGGCGCCGCCTTTCTCGCGGGCATCGCGTGCGGTATCTGGCAAGACGAAGCCGAGACGGCGAGCCTGTGGCGGCCGAGCCTCGTCGTCGACCCGCGCTGGGAGCACAACGCGAGCGGCGACCGGGACCAGGTGAGAGCCCGGTGGCATGAGGCCCGCGACAGGGCCCTCGCCACGATCCCTGAGCTCTCGGTGCTGCACTTCTGAATCCCTGCACCTTTGAGCTCTCGGCTCACGGCTCTGGTATGCCCGCCCGCCCCTGTGCACTATGGGGACGTCATATAGCTGTAGCCTGGAGATCATATGGTTCGGTCCCAGTTGAAGGACGTCGGCCCCGAGGGCGTCGCGCTAGTCGCGGATGTGGGGTCTTATACGGGAGGTGATGCGGACGGCTCGCAGGACGCTGCCTTCGAGGAGGCCATCTCCGTAGCGGCAAAGCTCTTCTCGAACCTCGGCGCGGTCGTGCTCGGTCTCCCGTGGGCCGTAGGAGCAGTAACGATCGCTGCGATCGCCGGCCTGCATGTGCTGATCGAAGACGTCCCGGGAGTCGGAAAGACGATCCTCGCAAAGTCGCTGGCGGCATCCCTTGGCACGCACCTCTCGCGTATCCAGGGGAATCCCGACTTCCTTCCCTCGGACGTGACCGGCGTCTCCGTGTACGACCAGTCAAGCGGATCGTGGACGTTCCGGCCGGGACCGGTCTTCTCGAACATCGTGCTCGTCGACGAGCTCAACCGCACCCCCCCGAGAACTCAGTCGGCGCTGCTGGAGGCGATGCAGGAGCGCCAGGTGAGCGTCGACGGCGAGTCGTTCGGGCTCCCGCTCCCCCACCTGGTCCTCGCGACGCAGAACCCGGTCACCCAGTTGGGAACCTATCCGCTGGTCGAGAGCCAGCTAGACCGTTTCGGCCTGGCCACCCGTCTCGGATATCCTCTCGCGGAGGTCGAGGTAGCGCTCGTGCTGGGGGAGGGCAGTGAGGCGGCTCTGGACGACCTACAGCCAGTGTGCGACCTGGACTCCTGGTCGCGGGCGCAGGTAGCCGCTTCGAAGGTCCACGTCGCCCGGTCCGTGGCCGAGTATGCCGTAGCGATCTGCCGTGAGACACGGAGTGCCCCCGGGGTGCGCCTCGGCGCAAGCCCTCGCGCGACGATCTCCATGGTCTCTGCAGCAAAAGCGCACGCCCTCCTGTCCGGGCGGACGTACGCGACGCCAGAGGACGTGAAGGCCGTCGCCATCAGCTGCCTCGCTCACCGACTTGCGCTGGACGACGGCTC
>JAJYWA010000028.1 GCA_021791755.1 Actinomycetes bacterium
ACAGATCAAGGACGGACGCCACATCCGTGGCGTCATGCGAAGAGGCAAGGCGGCCGCCGCCTCCGAGTGGAAGCTCATCTGCGGAACCCACAACCTCTTGAAGCTCTACCGGCGCGCCGTCGGTGACGCCGCGGCAGCTCCCTACAGCCGGATGGCTACCGTGCCGGGCTGCTGATCGGGCCGGCTGACGCCCTGCTGGTGGCGCAGCTCCCAGTCAGCAGCGCGATCGAGCGGCGCTGTCCGGAGCGCTGCCGATATCCGGTCTCGTCACGGCCTCCGGTTGTCGTTCACGCAACGGGCTGAATGTAAAGAGTTTCGGACTGCGCGCAGAGCTAGGTATCGTGGCTTACATGGGGCCTGAGTTGCGCTGGAAACTGGCCAGACTAGGCACAAACCAAGGAACAGAGGAGCACCACCATGGAGAACAGCATCGAGAAAGTGTCAGTCATCATCTCAAAGGGATCGCTGGAAGGAATATATCCTGGCCTAATACTGGCCAATGGGGCAAGGGCCGAAGGGATAGAGGCCAACCTGTTCTTCACCTTCTTTGGACTCGACGCCATCAACAAGAAACGCCATGGCCACATCAAGCTATCGACCGTTGGCAACCCGGGGCTGCATCTCGCGACGTGGCTCGGAGGCCTGCCAGGGGCGACGAGCCTCATGACCGCCTACATGGAGAAAACGATGGCCGCGGCGGACATCCCGCCCATACCGGACTTCATCGAGATGATCGCCGACACAGGCGCAGGACTTTACGGATGCAAAGCGTCGGTCGACCTCTTCAAGCTCACGAAGGACGATCTGATAACCCAGGTCGACGAGATCATCACAGTGGGTGAGTTCTACGAGAAAGCCGCTGGAGGGCAGATAATATTCACCTAGCTCGTCATCGACGAGCGCAATCCTTGATGAGCAGGCCTCGATTAGCAGGCACTGCGTGCTCATCGAGCGTTGTGTCTCGAGCGCGGGCGGTCAGAAAGCCCCCTCCAAGACCTCGACCTGCCCGTTCAACACTGAGGCAACGTCAAAACGAATCGCGCTGGGGCGCACGCGATGCTCTTCTTCGAGCCAGCGTCCGGCAAGGAAGCGAAGCCGCTGCCTCTTCTCGCGGGTTACGGCTTCCAGCGGATGACCAAATGCCTCAGACGATCGGGACTTCACCTCACAGAAGATGATATCCCTGCCACGACGCAGGACGAGGTCGATCTCTCCCTGCCTGCATCGCCAGTTTCGGGCAAGTACCTCGTACCCGGCGTTCTCGTACCAGCGCGCCGCGGCATCTTCGCCTTGGCGGCCCACGCTTTGAGCTCCCTTGGTGTCAGAACCTTCTTCCATGGCTCAGCGCTCCGTGCTCTGCTGCTCATCTGAAAGCATCTCCACGTTCACGTCCTTGAAGCTAACGATGTTGACCAGTGGAACGAACCTGGCCGGTCTGTACACGTCCCAGACCCACGCATCTCGGAGCTCGACGTCCACACATACGGGATTGCTGCCTTCGCGAACCGAGACCTTCACCTCGTTGGCAAGATAGAAGCGGCGGTGCGTCTCCACGGCATAGCGGAACATCGAAAAGACGGCACGGTACTCCTGGAGAAGCGCCAGCTCGATCTCGGACTCGTACCGATCGAGATCGTCTTCGCTCATCAACCTTCGCTCATCAACGAGGTGTCCAAGGCGGGAACCGCACCAACCTGAGCCCTTGAGCGCTCACGAACGCTGGGCTCGCTTCTCCTTGATCTTCGCCGCCTTCCCGACCCGATCGCGAAGGTAATAGAGCTTTGCGCGCCTCACCGCTCCCTCGGAGACCACCTCGATCTTCGCGACCGTCGGAGCATGAAGTGGAAAAGTCCGCTCGACTCCCACGCCGAAGCTGACCTTACGCACGGTGAAAGTCTCCCGCACGCCAGAACCCTGCCTGCGGATGACGGCGCCCTGGAAGACCTGAACTCGCTCGCGTGCGCCTTCGACGACCCGTACATGCACACGTACCGTGTCACCGGGCCGAAAAGCGGGCAGGCCTTCTTTCACGCTGTCGCGGTCGATCATGTCTGTGGGGTTCATCGTACGCGATCCTTTCTGGAGATCTATTGCACCGCCAGGTAGACGTGGGCGCATCTCAACCCGAGCGACACCCCGATAGCCTGATCACGGCCCCTGCATCTGCGGCGGCAGGTCACCAGCATAGCCGTACTGGCGGATCAAACGCACCTCGTCCGGGCTCAGTCCACCGCGAGCCTCGATGAGGTCTGGTCGCACCTCAATCGTTCGCATGATGGCCTGCGCCCGGCGCCAGCAAGCCACCTTGCCGTGGTCTCCTGAAAGGAGAACATCGGGAACCGCCCAACCGCGAAACACCGAAGGACGCGTGTACTGCGGGTACTCGAGGAGGCCGTCAGCGAAGCTTTCCTCCACTAGCGATGCATCATTGCCCATTACCCCCGGCATCAGCCTCGTCACTGCTTCGATCACCGCGAGCGCCGCGGCTTCGCCGCCCGCAAGAACATAATCACCGATGGACACCTCGCCGTCCACCAAGTGGTCCACGACCCTCTGGTCCACTCCTTCGTAGCGCCCGCACAGCAGCGAGAAGCCGCCGGAACCGCTAGCCGCCTGCTCCGCGAGCTCGCGGGCCATTTCCTGATTGAACAGCCTGCCTGCCGGACCAAGGAGCAGCAGGGGCCTCGGTGGACTGCAACTCTCCACCGCGTCAAAGATTGGACCGGGAAGAAGCACCATGCCCGCGCCTCCCCCGAATGGGGCGTCATCCACTGATCGGCGTGGATCTCCTGCTTGGCTCCTCAGATCATGAACCCGAACCGTGACGAGCCCAGCTTCACGAGCCTTGCCGAGCAGGCCATAGCTGCAGAACCCATCAATGGCCTCCGGGAAGATCGAGAACACATCTATCTGCAGCGAGCTCTCGGGCGCTGCAGTCACCAGCAAGCGCCCACTTGGTCCTTACCGGTCGCTGCAACCATCCGGAAGCTCTACCACCAGCGGACCTCTTCCGTCCTCGAGCTGGCGCTCGTCGACCACCTCCGATCGAGGGTCCTTGGACACGAATCCGTCACCGACACCATCTGCCCGAGACGCCGGGCTGCTTCGGTCGCCTGCAACCACTGGGCTCGAATCACGGAGGAAACACAACGGAACCACGGCCCCTGAGTCCAACACCAGCAGGTCACTAGCGGGATTCGCCTCGACCGCCTCGACCGTGCCCAGGATGGCTCCCGAGCGGTCTCGAACCTCCCGCCCAACGAGCTCGTGCACCCAGAGCACACCAGGAACCTCCAGCGGCATTGCCAGCAACACCCGCCCGCCGATCCTCGACGCTGCCTCACGATCTTCGATGCCCTTGAAACGCACCGCCCAGCACTTGCCGTGCGCCCGTGAGCTCTCCACCTCGAGCAGAAGCTCCTTTCCTGCTCCATGCTCGACGTCTTCGGGAGCACACGAGGAACCTCGGAGCGAACGACATCCAGCCCACAAGATCGATCCCGGACTGACGCGCTCGAGACGGTCAGTGGTCAGCTTCACCAGCACCTCGCCCTTGAGGCCCAGCGCCTTGGCTGCGATGCCCACCGCCACCATTGACCCGCCAGGCCGCTCGAGAGCGCTGTCGAGGCCCTTACCGGACGCGGTCATCTTCGAGCCACCTCGCCGTGCACCCTGGTTGACATTGATCGCCGTCCGCAACGACCAGGAACGCGTCAGTCGCTGACGATCTCGACCGCCGCCGTGATCCCGTCGCGCGCTCCAGCAGCGCCGACCAGGGCACGGATCGCCTTCGCTGTCCGTCCTTGCCGCCCAATCACCCTTCCGACATCACCTGGACCAACATGGAGGCGAAGCTGAACCTGTTTCGCGCCTTCGGTCACATCGACGACCACCGCGTCTGGATCAGCAGTTATGCTCCGAGCAACGAACTCGAGGACCGACCTTGCCGTCGCTCCAAGCACACGATTGCCTGCGTCGTCGTCATCGCTCACAGGCTCCGCCGACGGAGCGTTACCATCGCCCCCGACCGCATTGCCATCAGGCTCCGCACCCGCAGCACGTAGGTTGCCCACATCGCCCACGCTCATCGCTCCACCTCGGCTTCGCTCGCCCGCAGCTCCGCCATCGTCCCCGACGCCTCGAGCAGCCTCCCTACCGTCGCTGTGGGCTGGGCGCCCCGAGCAAGCCACTTGATTGCCTTGGCGTTGTCGATCACAACAACGGCATCCCGGTCCGAGGATGACCTACCCATTGGCGCGTAGGTACCCACCACCTCCAGAAAGCGGCCATCGCGAGGGGACCGGACGTCCGCCGCGACGACGCGATACGAGGGATGCTTCTTCTTGCCCACCCTCATCAGGCGAATTTTGACAGCCATTTGCTCCTGCGACCTATCCTTTCAGCTTCCATATTGCCCGAAACCAATAGCACCAACCAAATCCCACCTCCGAGGAGACCTGAGACCAGGCTCTACTCAACGTACGTCCCGTAGCCTGAGACTGTCCGGGGAGCCCGCCCTACGCAGACCTCCCCCGTCGGGCGGACACACCATCGTGGCACAGTATCGCCTCTCGTTGGCGCGATCTGCGACCTGTTCGACGCGGTCAGGACAGTTCTCGTAGGCTCGCCAGGATGAAGGGCGTAATCCTTGCCGGCGGAACCGGCACCAGACTTCACCCGCTGACTCGCATCACGAACAAGCATCTTCTCCCGATCTACGACCGTCCGATGATCAGTTACGCGATAGAGGCACTGGTCACCGCGGGCGTGAGCGACATCATGCTCGTCACCGGAGGAACCCACGCTGGCGAGTTCCTGCGGCTGCTCGGCAACGGCCATGACTTTGGCGTCGACCGGCTTCTATATTCCTATCAGGAGCGGCCCGGAGGGATAGCGCAGGCACTGGGCCTCGCCGAACGCTTCGCCGATAGCGACAAGTTGGTGGTCATGCTGGCCGACAACATCTTTGAGCTATCGGTTAAACCGGCCGTAGACAGCTTCCTCCGGCAAGAAGAAGGAGCACGCGTCGTGCTGAGCCGGATCGAGGATCCGGCTCACCTGAGCCACCTGGGAGTTCCCGACATCGCTGACGAGGGACCGATTCGCAAGATCGTCGAGAAGCCCGCCGTCCCGCCAAGCCAGTTCGCCGTGACCGGGATCTACTTCTACGGACCAGATGTCTTCGAGGTGATATCAAGCCTCGTGCCATCGAGCCGCGACGAGCTCGAGATCACGGACGTCAACAACCACTACGTAGACAGGGGCTTGATGAGCTATGACACCCTGGACGGGTTCTGGGGAGACGCTGGCGAGTCAATAAACGCTTATTACGAGGTGAACGACTTCGTTCGCCGGCACGGCGCCAATGGCAAGAGATGCGAAGAGGCTGCCGCCGGCGCCCACATCACCGGGCGCTAAGGGCCGGTCGCAGTAGAGACCGAGCTCATGGTCGACGATATCGCGAGCGACCTCAGCCGTGCATAGTCGAGCTTCCCTGACGGCGAGCGGCCAAGGGTGTCTACGACGACCACCCGTCTCGGAGCCTTGAAGCCAGCAAGCTTGGTCTTGACGAAAGCGACCAGGTCCTTCTCGGAGATCGTCGAACCGGGCTCCGGCTCTACCACGGCGCAGACAACCTCACCGAAGCGCTCGTCGGGCAACCCAACCACAGCCGCGTCCCGCGCGCGAGGAAATAGCTTGATCGCCTCCTCCACCTCCTCGGGAAAGACCTTTTCCCCGCCGGTGTTTATGCAGACAGAACCCCGGCCGAGGAGCTTGACCGTACCGTCGGCCTCCACCATCGCGTAGTCCCCAGGCACGGAGTACCGCACGCCGTCGATCACACGAAAGGTGCTCGCGCTCTTCTCAGGATCCTTGTAGTAGCCGATAGGACCCCTTCCTTCGAGGGCGAGCACTCCCACCTCGGCGCTTCCCGGCTCGATGTCGCGGCCGTCTTCGGTGATCACACGCGCATGCTTGCCCAGCGTGAACTCACCCGTCGAGGCCGACCCAGAGGCGCTCGTCACCGACGAGCCCATCCCTACGGCCTCAGAAGACGAGAACAGATCTGCGAGCACCAGCGATGCCTTGTGCCGGAGGAACCCCTCCTTCACCGGCTCGCTCCAGATGACGCCCGATGACGCCACCATGAACAGCGCGGAGAGGTCCCAGCGCTCTGGCTCGGCGTCGAGGGCGGCCACTATCGGCCTGCCGAACGCGTCTCCCACGATCACGAGGACGTTCACCCCCTGGCGCTGCAGCGTGGACAGCAGGGTCGCCGGATCAAAGTTCCTGCTCTCGAGCGTCACCACACAACCACCGAGGGACATGACGATGAGCGAAGTGAACATGCCGGTACCGTGCATCAGCGGGCACGAAGGCAGGATCACCGGACCAGGCGAGTGCAACAGCTCCTTCAGACTGGCCAGCGAACTGTCCTCGGGATAACCGATAGGAGAAGCGGCATTCAGGCTTGCGAACAGGTCGTCCTGGCGCCACATGACACCCTTCGGCATGCCAGTTGTGCCGCCGGTGTACAAGAGCAACAGGTCGTCCGGGCTGCGGCCCCAGGGTGGGCGAAACCTGCCCGACGGCGCCTTCACCAGGTCCTCGTAGGCAACGGCCCACTCTGGACATGGACCGGAGCCATCGTCTACCCAGATCCACGCGCGCACGCGACCGGCGGCGTCTCGCAAAGGACCCACACGGTCGGCGAGCGATCCATGAAAGATCACTGCAACGGTGTCCGAGTTGTCCCAGATGTAGAGAAGCTCGTCCTCTGTGTACCTGTAGTTCGTGTTCACCGGAACGAGACCTGCCTTGAAGATCCCGAACATGGACTCCAGGTACTCCGGGCAGTTGAACAGGTAGTGCGCCACCTTGTCCTGATGCGACAGGCCGAGGTCGACAAGGGCTCGCGCCAAGCCATCAGCCCGGGAGTCCATCTCTGACCACGCCTGGCGCCTAGTTCCCTGGACCAACGCGGACGCCGCGCCCAACGAATCGGCGACTGCTTCCCACACGTCTGCGAAATTCCAATCTGTCACGCCGCCAGCCTAGGCTGTAGCGCATGGACTTCGCCCTTCCTGGAGATGACGACCCCCGGCGGACCGAGGTGCGCGCATGGCTCTCGGCGCATCCCGAGCCGACCCCGAGACAGCTCGCCGAAGCTGGGTACGTAGCGCCCCACTGGCCGAGGCCGTGGGGTCTGGACGCGGACCCGATCACCCAGCTGCTCATCGACGACGAGCTGAGACGCGCTGGCGTGTCCCGCCCGTTCAATATGATTGGCACCGGCTGGGCCGGTCCGACGATCCTGCATGCGGGCTCACAGGAGCAAAAGGACCGCTATCTGATGCCGATCCTCGCGGGAGAAGAGATGTGGTGCCAGCTGTTCTCCGAACCCGAAGCCGGCTCGGACCTCGCCAACCTGTCGACGAGGGCCGTTCGCGACGGTGACCACTACGTCATCAACGGCCAGAAGATATGGACATCGCTTGCCCACGAATCGCAGCTTGGGATCCTGCTTGCAAGAACCGACCCCGACGCCCCCAAGCACGAAGGGATCTCGTACTTCATATGCCCGATGAACGCGCCGGGGATCACGATCCGCCCAATAATCGACATGACGGGCATGCACTCCTTCAACGAAGTCTTCCTCGAAGACGTACGCATCCCCGCAGAGAACCTCGTGGGGGAAGAGAACAAGGGTTGGCCACTGGCCAAGGTGACGCTCGGCAACGAGCGAGTCTCGATATCTGGACGCGGGGCGATCTGGGGACAGGGCGCAACGGCCTCTGACCTGGTGGACGTGGCCAAGTCCGTTGGCGGGCTGAAAGATCCCGATAAGCGCCAGCGCCTTGCACAGCTCTACATCGAGTCAGAGGTACTTCGCCTCATCATCTTGAGGACTGTCACCGCAGCGATCCGAGGCCAGCAACCCGGCCCTGAAGCCTCCGTGCGCAAGCTCTTCTCGGATGAGCACGGGAAGCGACTGCTCAACCTGGCACGAGATCTCGCTGGAGCAGGGGGAATGCTCGCCAACAGGGGACCGCTCGGCGCCGAGCCTGGCTGGTGGGACTTCGGTTTCCTCTTCACCCCCGCGATCACGCTGGCCGGCGGGACAGCCGAGGTGCAGCGCAACATCCTTGCGGAGCGTGTCCTGGGCCTTCCGCGCGACCCGGACTTCGACGCGAGCGTGTCCTGGTCCGCGACGCGCCGAGCCAGTAGCTGACCGCGATCACAGCTGGCCGATCAGCTTGTGGGTCTGAGGGACCACTCTCGTCCTCGGATGAATGCGCAGCGCCAGCTCATGAAACCTGAGAACATCCGCCGGAGAAGGCGCCTCGGTAACGGAACCAAACGGCGTGACCGGCTGGAGGAAGACCTCCGAGCTCGTGCACACAGCATGCACGAGCTCCATAGCGGAAGCCAGTTCCTCGGCGCTCGTACGTGGGCCGATGACCACCTTCATCGCAAGTTTCGAGCCGTCGCACGCTTCCATAAACCTCCGGTGCACGTCAAGCGGCACGTCCTCGGCGTCTACGCTCGGAAGCTTGATGTCCATGCTCACATAGTCGATCAGGTTCGAGATCTTTCGCAGGCGGCCCACCAGCGTGCCATTGGTCTCCAACGATACGAGGCGCCCCGCGGCTTTCAACTTCTCGAGCACCGGAAAGAGGCTGTCCGCCTGCATCAGGGGCTCTCCTCCCGTGACGCTGACTGAGTGGTGGGGCAGCTGCCGCAAGAGCCTCTCGACCAAGCTGACCACCTGATCTACGAGCATAGGACTCTCGAACTGCTCCCAGCGACGGCTGCCTGCTCTAACCTCGACCCTCGCCGTGCCCCGCTTCTTCACGAGGGCCTCGGGCTGGTCACAGTACGAGCAACGTAGATTGCATCCAGCCAGCCTCAAGAAGACCTGCCGCTCCCCCACCAAGGCTCCTTCGCCCTGGATCGCAGAGAAGATCTCACAGACGAACATCATGCGAGTCGCCGTCGAAGCTGTCTTTGCTCCTCGTTCAGCTATCATTACTTGTCCACAGGCCGGCTTGGGGCCGCCGCTCCGGCTGCGAACGCACGATCCCAGGGTCTGCCACGATCCCAGGGTCTGCCAGACCCGCCTCGTCGAAGGCGCGAATCCGGATGGCGCAGGCTTCGCAGACGCCACATGGAGCGATGCCGCCTTCGTAGCACGACCAGCTCAGCTCCAGAGGAGCCTCGAGGCGGTTGCCGAGATCCACGATCTCCCGCTTGGAAAGGCTGATCAGCGGGGCGCAGATCTCCACAGGCCTGCCCTCGATTCCTCTCTTCGTGCCCAGGCAAGCGACTGCCCTGAAGGCGTTCAAGTACTCCGGGCGGCAGTCCGGGTACCCGGAATAGTCGACGGCGTTCACCCCGATGTACACCGCATCGATGTCCCTGGCCTCCGCTACGGCGACTGCAACCGCAAGAAAGATCGTGTTCCTCGCGGGTACGTAGGTCGCTGGCGCCTCCGAGGATCCAGTGGGACGCTCGTCCATCTCACGGGCAGCCTCACCACCGCGAGCAACATCATGCCCACCGCCCAACGGCTCAGAAGCGCTGCGGAGCGCGCCGATGTGCTGCCTTGCCCTCGGGACCACGCTCGAAGGGTCCGTCAGCGCCGAGCCACCCCACGCAGTGGCATCAAGGCTGACCACCAGCTGGCTCATTCCGTAGTGGCTCGCGACCGCAGCTGCGCTCTCGATCTCTCTACGGTGGCGCTGGCCGTAGTCGAAGGTGACGGCAAGGGGGGTCATGGTCTCCCTCGCTGCGATCGCCGCACACACCGTGGAGTCGAGACCGCCCGACAGCAACACCAGGCCCGCATGGGGCGCCTCGGCGGGCCCCTTGCCGAGATCCTCGTCGGAGCCGAACGGCGCTTGCTGGTCGTAGCCGCTCATGAACCTCGCAGCGCTGATGACGTCCAAGCCCTCGAACGCGCCAGAGCCGTCACTCCGCGAGAAGCTCCACCATCGAGTGCGGCGTCTCCCAGAGCTTGACGGAGACCAGCTTGAGACCACAAGCGCTTATGGGCGGCTCCAACACTCGCCACGCCTCGCCGGCGATTACCTCCGCCGTCGGGTTCGCAACCGAATCGTTCAGCAACTCGTGATCCCAGCGGCCCAGCAACCTATCGCGCACCAGCAGGTCGAGATCGTCGAAGTCCATGATGACTCCGTTCTCGTCGAGGCATCCCTCCAGGGACACCTCGAGGCGGTAGTGGTGCCCGTGAAGGCGCTTGCAGCGACCCGCGTGCCAGTCAAGGCGGTGGGCCGCCTCGAAGGTGAACGAGCGCGTCATCCGGGTGCGCATCGGCGCCAGCTTAGCGCCGGTCTCCGCATGAGAGCCCACCAGTCCAGCGCCGTGGTCACGCTTGGGCCAATACCGGTGGAGAAATCCGGCGCTGGCGGCGTGCTGGCATTACGGGGCGGGTCTTAGAATGGGAACCATGTCCTTGCCTGCACAACCAATTCCCGAAGAGGAGATGCTGGAGCCACTGGCCCGACCGCACAGCGGAGCCTTCGGACCAAACGCCTGGCTCGTGGACGACATGTACGAGCAGTACAGGCAGGATCCGAGCTCCGTGAGCGAATCCTGGAGGGACTTCTTTGCGGACTACGCCAAGGCCGCTATCGGTCGCGTTGCTCCGCCTGCAGGTTCATCCGGAAGACTGGAGACCTCTCGGCCTTTAGCGACAGCCGAGTCCGACATGGCCGATGCTCGCCCAAGCGGTGACAACGGCCAGCAGCCGCAGCCCGGTCGCGAACAGGGCGCCGCCACGTTCCGGCTCAACTCCGCTCCGCCACCGGCCGTGTCGACGTCCACCTCCGCGTCAAGAAACGCCTTGGCTCCGCCGGAGAGCCCCTCGACCTCGCCGAAGCCAGCCGCTAGCGAACATCCCCAGCCAGCTCTCATACGTGGCGCGGCCGCTCGGCTCGTCGAGAACATGGACGCCAGCCTCAGCGTCCCAACTGCGACGAGCGTGAGGGACATACCCGCACGCTTGCTCGAGGTCAATCGCGAGATCATCAACAAGCACCTGGCTCGCACCGGCGGCGGCAAGATCAGCTTCACCCACCTCATCGGCTTCGCGATCGTGCGAGCCACGGTCGACGTCCCGGCGATGCGCACCACGTTCGTTCCCGACGCTGACGGCGCTGGCACTCCGGGCGTGATCAAACACGAACATGTCGGCCTTGGCCTGGCAGTCGACATCGAGAGGGCGAACGGCTCCCATGCTCTCATGGTCCCGTGCATCCGCGACGCTGACACGCTGGACTTCAAGACCTTCGTGCTTGCCTATGAAGATCTGGTGCGCAAGGTTCGCAATGGCAAGGTCGGCCCCGATGACTTCAGCGGTACGACCATGACCCTCACCAATCCGGGGACCATCGGCACGGTTCACTCCGTGCCGAGGCTCATGGCCGGCCAGGGCGCGATCATAGGACTAGGCGCAATCGACCGACCCGCTGCATTCCGGGCCGCCGATCCAAAGGTCATGGCTGCCCTCGGCGTAGGCAAGGCAGTGACCCTTACCTCCACTTACGACCACCGGATCATCCAGGGGGCTGAGTCCGGCTTGTTCCTCCAGCGCGTGAACGACCTGATCATGGGTGCTGACGGCTTCTACGATGACGTCTTCCAATCCCTTTCCATCCCCTACGAGCCGGCACGCTGGCACGTCGACGTGAACCGGCTCGACGACGTGCGCAGCCGCCTCGCAAAGCAGGTGCAGGTCAGCACGATCATCAACATGTACAGGGTTCGCGGCCACCTCATAGCCAACCTCGACCCGCTCGGGGCGGAGGCGCCGCAGACGCACCCTGAGCTCGATCCGATCACATATGGGCTTACGCTCTGGGACCTGGACCGGGAGTTCGTCGCAGACGGCCTCGCCGGCAAGGAGGTCATGACCCTCGACGAGATCCTCTCGGTGCTGCGCGACGCCTACTGCCAGACGATCGGCATCGAGTACATGCATATCCAGGAGCCCGCCCAGAAACGTTGGATCCAGGACCACGTGGAAGGCGTCCCGACCACGCTGGACGAAGATGAGAAGCGCCATGTGCTCAACCTGCTCAATGCCGCTGAAGCGTTCGAGCGCTTCCTGCACACCCGTTACATAGGCCAGAAGAGGTTTGGCCTCGAGGGCGCAGAAGCCGCCATTGTGCTGATAGCCACCGTTCTCGACGAAGCGGCCACGAGCGGGGTGAAAGAAGCCGTCATGGGAATGGCGCACCGAGGACGGCTCAACGTGCTTGCCAACATCGTCGGCAAGTCATATGGGGAGATATTCCAGGAGTTCGAGGGCAACCTAGACCCAGAGACTGTCCAGGGCTCCGGCGACGTCAAGTACCACAAAGGCGCGGCGGGAAAGTTCGTGAGCTCCTCCGGCGCCGAGATACCGGTCACTCTCGCGTCCAACTCCTCCCACCTCGAAGCCGTTGACCCCGTCGTCGAGGGCATGGCACGTGCGAAACAGGATGCCATCAGGGACCATGAGCCAGGTGCGATCCTCGCGTTGCTCGTGCACGGCGACGCGGCCTTTGCCGGTCAGGGAGTCGTCGCCGAGACACTGAACCTTTCCGGGCTGCGGGGCTACCGCACCGGCGGGACGGTTCACATAGTGATCAACAACCAGCTCGGGTTCACCACGGCTCCCCAGGCCGCGCGTACCTCCGTCTACCCCACCGACGTGGCGAAGATGATCCAGGCTCCGATCATTCACGTGAACGGCGACGACCCCGAGGCATGCATGCGTGCAGCGCGGCTCGCCTTCGGGTTCCGCCAGCAGTTTCACAAGGACGTCGTCATCGACATGGTCTGCTATCGCCTGCACGGTCACAACGAGGGCGATGATCCGAGCTATACGCAGCCGAAGATGTACGAGCTGATCGACCGCAAGCGCTCCGTCCGTAAGCTTTACACCGAAGCCCTCGTCCGCCGTGGTGACATCACGATGGAGGAAGCAGAGCGGGCATTGAAGGACTTCTCGGACCGGCTCGACGCCGCGTTGGAAGAGACTCGGTCGGCATCTGCTCCCAAAGCCGTGCCGCACGGCGGTCATGCATCGTCTCCCATGCCGGCCAGGGTCCATACCGCGGTCCAGGCCGACTTGCTGGATGAGATAATGGACGCGGCGCACCGATCTCCGGACGGCTTCACCCTGCACCCCAAGCTGGCTCGCCAGTTCGAAACGCGCTCGAAGCTTTACGCGGAGGGCCAGATCGACTTTCCCCTTGCCGAGACGCTCGCGTTGGGCAGCATCCTGCTCGAGGGCGTTGACGTACGCCTCAGTGGCCAAGACACGAGGAGGGGAACCTTTAGCCAGCGCCATGCCGTGCTCGTCGATCATGCCACCGGTGCCGAACGGATCCCTCTAGCTGAGCTTCACGCCGAGAGATCCGGAGTCAACGGAGCTAGCAGGCCTGGCAGGTTCTTCGCCTACGACTCGCTTCTCAGCGAGTACGCGGCCCTCGGCTTCGAGTACGGCTACTCGGTGGAGGCCATCAATACGCTGGTCATCTGGGAGGCCCAGTTCGGAGACTTCGCTAATGGCGCAGAGATAATCATTGACAATTTTCTCGTAGCAGCGGAAGACAAGTGGCAGCAGAGCTCAGGACTCGTGCTGCTGCTGCCTCATGGCTATGAAGGCCAAGGTCCGGAGCACTCGTCAGCGCGAATCGAGCGCTTCCTGACCCTGTGCGCTGACGGCAACATCACTGTCGTCAACTGCACCACCGCTGCCCAGTACTTCCATGTCCTGCGATCTCAGGCTCGCCGGCAGCTGAAACGCCCTCTGGTCATCTTCACCCCCAAGTCCCTTCTCAGATCGAGAGCATCTCGGTCGTCAAAGAGCGAGCTTGCGAATGGGGCGTTCTGCGAAGTGCTCGACGACCCGCTGAGCGGCGGGAACACCGGTGCACCTGCTAACGGCGCCACCAGCGCCAACACCGCCGGGGCGGCTGACAACGCGACCATCAACCCTCACGAGGTAACAAGGGTGGTGCTTTGCAGCGGAAAGGTAGCCATCGACGCCATGGCGGCCCGGGCAAAGATCCTTGAGACGTACGAAGATCGCTCCGGCGGCATCAAGCCAGTGGCCACCGGCCGACCGAGCACCCCTGAGGCCCTGCGCTCGGCGATCGTGAGACTCGAACAGCTCTACCCCTGGCCTGAGAAGGAGATCCTCTCGACGCTCGAGCGCTACCCTGCAGCAAGGGAGATCGTCTGGCTTCAAGAGGAACCGGAGAACATGGGCCCCTGGACCTTCGTCCACGGCCGGCTTCACCGGATTGCGAGAGACCGCCTCCCGTTGCGCCACGTCAGTCGTGCAGAGTCAGCCAGCCCAGCCACTGGCAGCGCGGCAATGCACGATCTCGAGCAAGCCGACCTCATCGTTCGTGCGCTAGGCTGAAGCTCAGAGCGAGAACCTGGCATCGGGCTGGCTGTCTTCAGACCGATGTTGTGGCTGCTCTCTCGAGGCGCCGTGGCTCGACCTGCACTATGACATGTGCTCTCGCACTCCGAGGGTCAAGAGCCACTGTGCCGAGGCTCGCCATGTGGTGGCTTGCGGAGACACCGAGCATCGGCAGAGGACCAGGCGAGAACGCCCACGTCTGGTGCCCCACGTGCTCGTAGTGATGAACGATCCTGGGCGCGACGATTGACTGAGGAGGAGATGGCGCCTCGCTACGTAGTAGTTGATGGCTCGAACATTGCGACAGAAGGACGCTCCCTACCGAGCTTGGCCCAGCTGGATGAGGCTGTGAGGGAGCTACAGCGGGAGCTCCCAGGCACCGACATCACCGTGGTGGTAGATGCCACGTTCGAGCACCGGATCAATGAGTCGGAACGCACGATGTTCGCAGAGGCAGTGGAGCACGGCGAGGTGGTCTTCCCGCCAGCTGGAGTGATCGGCCGCGGCGACGCCTTCCTGCTGCGCATAGCAGAGAAGACCGGTGCAGTCGTCCTCTCGAACGACTCCTTCCAGGAATTCCACGGGGAGCACCCCTGGCTTTTCGACAAGGGCAGGCTCATCGGTGGCAAACCAGTCCCCGGGGCTGGCTGGATCTTCACCCCGCGAGCTCCGGTACGAGGGCCGAAGAGCCGGGAAGCCGTCAAGGAAGCCAAGCAGTACCAGGTTCGCGTTGGCTCCAAGGAAGCGTCGAAGCCGATGCCCGTGCCCAAGGCGCCTCCCCCGGCTCTCTCGCGAAAGGACCTACCCATCGAAGCCGAAAACGGGAACGATGGCGTGGGAGCGGACAAGGGCGCCTCCCGCTCGGATGCCCGGTCCGTCGTAAAGACCAGCACAGCGTCGGCTGGCAACGCCAGGGACGAAGGCACCACCAAAGGCTCTGGCTCGAGCTCTGCGGACTCTGGCGGCTCTGCGGGCTCTGGCGCCCCGAACACCGGCAAGCTGGCCAATGCCGGAAAGGCACGCTCCGGCACTAGGCGCACGGGCCGCAAGGGGGACACCTCGACGACCGATAGCCCAAGCGCCAAGAACAGCGCGTCCGACCGCGATCGGACTGTTGGGGCAGCTGTGAGGAAGGCTCCCGCGCCCAAAGGTCGCCGTGGACGGCGCAAACGTCACGGTGACACCAAGGCAGAGGCAGTGAACGCCCCGCTCCCCTTCATCACCTTCATAGCCTCGCACTCGCTGGGGGAGACGCTCCAGGGCGAGGTCGAGGCGTTCACCTCTCACGGAGCGATGGTCATGATTGATGGCTTCCGATGCTACGCACCGTTGAGCGGCCTCGCCGATCCGCCGCCCCGGCGCGCTCGGGAAGTCCTGGCAAGGGGCGAGCGCAGGAGCTTTGTGATCATCGCCTTCGATCCGCAGCGCCGGGGCGTAGAGTTGGCCATGCCCAGGATCGCCGAGATGGGCCAGCAGGTACTGGCGTTGTCCGGTTCCACGGAGGCAAGAAGCACCGAAGCTGGTTGACAGTCGTCTTGCGAATCGCTACCTGGAACGTGAACTCGCTCGCAGCGCGCATGGAGCGTCTCGAAGAGTGGCTCCGGTACGCGGAGCCCGACGTCTTGTGCCTCCAAGAGACGAAGATGTCCGATCAGGCATTCCCTGCAGCTAGGTTCGCCGACCTCGGCTACCAAGCCGTGCACCACGGAAATGGTCGCTGGAACGGCGTCGCCATCCTCGCCAGGTCTGGTGTCACTGACGTCGCGAGAGCGTTTTCCGGAGAGAACCCGGATACCGTTGCTGAGTGCAGGATCATAGCCGCTACCTGCCAAGGTGTCAGGATCATAAGCGTTTACGCGCCCAACGGCCGCAGCGTGGGAAGCGAGCACTACGAGGCCAAGCTGCAGTGGCTTGCACGTCTGCATGACGAGATCGCGTCCACGTGCGATCCTCGCCAGCCACTAGCCGTGTGCGGCGACTTCAACATCGCTCCCGATGACCGCGATGTCTGGGATCCGCTGCAGTTCACAGGTTCTACCCACGTGACCGAGCCTGAGCGTCGAGCGCTTGGCAGGCTGCTCGATTGGGGACTCGTGGACGTGCTTCGCTCTCACTACGACACAGGTGGAATCTTCACCTGGTGGGACTACAGGGGCGGCGGCTTTCATCGACATCATGGAATGCGGATCGACCTGGTGCTTGCAACACGCGCTTTGGCGGCCCGGTCGACGTTCGTGCTCGTCGACCGTAACGCGCGCAAGGGCCCGCGACCGTCCGACCATGCACCCATGCTGGTCGACATCGAAGAGGCGCCGGACGCGGTGTCAACTGAGTTACGCTGACGGGATGCAACGACCCTCGAGGCGATACTGGGAGGCGATGTGACAGGGCAGGGAGATGTGGGTGGCCAGGGAGATGTGGGTGGCCAGGGAGGTGTCGCATCCGGTTGGTGGCAGGCGCCCAATGGCAAGTGGTTTCCTCCGCCTGCCAATGCCACCGAGGCAGCACGGGTGTACAAGACGATGTGGCAGGGAGCCGACGGCAAGTGGTATCAGGCTGTCACGATCGAATCGGCAACGGGCGCCGGTGCGGATGCGACCATCACGGATTCACCGCAACTGGCCAGTGAACCGCGCTCTGCATCTGGCGCCTGGCACGGTCCGGCATCTGGCGCCTGGCACGGTCCGTCTGGACAGCCGTACCCCGCACAGTTCCCATCCGAGCACAATTTCAGAATGGCAGAGAGCGTCAGCCTTCTGTCCATCGCTTCCTTCGTGTGCGTACTGTTCGCAGTCGGAGCCGCGACTCGTCTCGTGTCAGCACATGCGCTCATGCCTTCATCCGGCTCAGTGCTGCTATCATTGGTGCTCCCCCTTGCCGTCACATCACTTCTAGCGTTCTTCTTCGGCCGTGCTGCCCACGCAAAGATTCGCAGGTCACAAAGTGTACGCGCCGGCGGCGGACTTGCCAGCCTCGGGGTGGTCGTCGGGTTCGTCGGTATCCTCGTCAGCATCTTCGCAGGCGTGATGAGCCAGGTGCACTGAACCTCACGAGCACCACCTGCAGTTGACTGACCGTTCCCAACACCGACCTCCTAGTTGACGCCACCGCCTTCGCAGTCTGCCATGACAAGGACGGTGAAAATTGAACCTGGCCTCCCATCAGGCCGTGCCAGTTCGCTTGGAAGTCCAAGATGCCACTGTCTTTGGCGACGAGGTGGTAGGCGCCGGTCGTGGTGTCAGGCTGCATACCCACGACAGGCAGCTAGCGCCCCGGTTGGAGTACGTGACACGCAGTTGCCAGGGACTCCACATGGTGTCATGCTGGCAAGCGTAGACGGGCGCAAAGCTGTCGGCGGTATAGCTCTGAGGAGCGAGACTGGGTTGGCTCACGACATCGAATTCTGGTACACCTGAAACGCGACTTCTTGTGGCACTCCAAAGTGCACTCGATTAGGGACGCAGATCGGGATAACGGAAAAGGGGAGACAGCGAATCGGATCCAGGCGCATTGTAGGATTATGTCTGCCCGCGGAGGTTTGTTCGGTTATGAGCGAGAGGGGAGGTAAGGCATGGATTCGTTCGGGTCGGACGAGGCGTGGCCGCGTCCAGCGGGCACTGTCCTCGAGGGTGTCGTCGGCTCGATTGCATACGGCCTTGCCACCGACTCCTCCGACACGGACAGGCTGGGCGTGTTCCAGGTAGGCACGCGGAAGCTGCTGGGGCTGTCGTGGTCTTCGAGCAAGGAGAGCAGGACTTTCCGCAAGCCTGACGGCGCCTATCACGAGCTGGGCAAGTTCTGCCGGCTCGCCTTGGCCGCGAACCCGACGGTGCTTGAACTGCTGTTCCTCGACTCCTACATGTTGATTACTCCTATCGGCGCCGAGCTCGTCTCATTGCGGGATCGCTTTATGTCAAAGCGTGTGCGAGCCACCTACGGAGGCTACGCGAGAGGCGAGCTCACGCGTATCTTGCGAGATGAAGGCGGCAGCTCGGAAAAGGTCGCCAGCACGAGGCGAAAGAAAGGTCGACATATCAGACGCCTCGTGCTTCAGCTGGAGTCGCTGCTCTCCTCCGGTGCAATACAGGTTCATCTCGATGACGCCCAGCGGGAGGAGTGCTTTTCTTTTGGCTACCTGGCTGAGCGCAACCCGGCTGAACTGGATGCGTGGTTAAGCTCCGAGCTCGCTCGACTCGACGCGCTCGATTCCGGCCTGCCTGATTCGCCGGATTTCGACGCGGTCGAGCGGTTTCTCGTTGCAACTCGCCTCGGGGCGATCTGACCTGCTCCGGGGGCGAGTGGGAACCGCGAGACGGGCTCATCCCACTCAGAAGGTCCTTCGTGCGCTGCGGTCCTTCGTGCGCTGAGGGACCGAGGGACCGAGGGACCGAGGGACCGAGGGACTGAGGGACAAGTGCGTTAGGCGGGGTCAATGTCGATCACGTGACCGCTTCGCGGGTGATGGCCAGATTCTCATCGATAGTTTATTACGTCTTCCGGAACGACTGGTGAGGGGATGTTGGCGTGACCATCCACCAATGAGGTCAGGGAGGTCGTCAACGTCGTGGCTATCAACGGCTCCTTCCTGCTGCTGAGCTCGAAAACCGCCGGCGCTTCTGGGAGGCGATGGACGCGATCGAAGAGGAGTGCGTATTGCCTCACGTCAAATCCTCCGGGAAGCTCCCAACGCTGCCTCACGAAGAACCTCCGGCTAGAGACTGGCGTTGAAGGCCCCGATCGCCCGGCGGGGACACTCCAAACGGAAGGGAAACGACCTGCGCATTTGCGGCCTCGGCCTCAGGTTCTCACAGAAGAACCGCCGGTACCACCTCGTGGCGCCTGCCGAGGAGGGGGCCCTGCCGACGGGGCAGCTCCGTTTGTCTCCACGCCTCTCCGGGAAAGCAGCCCGACGTCACCCAGTTCTCCTCCCTCGTAAACGAGCTCGTCACCCAGTTCTCCTCGCTCCTGCCAGATGGCGTCCTCGCCCTCATGGTCGCCCGGCTCATGGTCCTCGAGGCAGACCATGCGGGGGATTTGCACATGAGCGTCCGGGAGCTGCCATCAAGCCTCGCAGGCATCGAAGATACGCTCTTGGCCTACGAAGGCGAGCGCGGTCGGCCTGGTCGGCCCCGCACCACCGCTCATGCTCACCGACATGGACCCCACCCAGCGTCGCCTCTAGGAGCTATTCGGTCTCGCGACCTACGCCGCCAAGCGCTGAACCGGACCGAAGGTTAGGTCATGCAGGCCGGCGCCACATAAACCACCATCTACCTGGGCACACAGCACCCCGACGCGAGACAGCCCGGAAGGTCGCGCCTAGTCGACCGTCTAAAAGGCGCGCCGCTCCTCAGCGAAGGTGCAGTCCGGATATCGCACGCGAGATGATGAGGCGCTGGATCTCCGAGGTCCCCTCGAAGATCGTGTAGATCTTCGCATCCCTGTGCCAACGCTCCACGGGATAGTCCTTCACATAGCCATAGCCACCGAGAACCTGGATGGCCTGCTCGGTGACCCACACCGCGGTCTCGCCTGCAAACAGCTTGGACATCGATCCTTCACCATTGGAAAACGTCTTCCGGTTGGCCCCCATCCACGCAGCTCGATGCACCAGCAGCCTGGCCGCGTCAATGTTCATCTTCATGTCAGCAAGCTTGAACGCGATCGCCTGGTTCTCAATGATCGCACGACCGAACTGCCTCCGCTCCTTCGCGTAGTCGAGCGCGTACTCGTACGCCGCACGAGCAATGCCCACGGCTTGAGCGCCAACGAGCGGGCGGGACGCCTCGAAGGTCGCCATCGCAGCCTGCGTGCTGGAGCGCTTTCCCTCGCGAGCTCGGCTGAGGCGCTCGTCGAGACGCTCCTTGCCCCCTAAAAGGCACCTTCCAGGGATGCGACAGCCATCCAGGATCACCTCAGCTGTGTGCGAAGCACGTATTCCCATCTTCGAGAATTTCTGACCCTGTCGGATCCCGAGAGTGCCGGCCGGCACCACAAAGCTCGCCTGACCCCTCGATCCAAGCTCGGGGTCCACGGAGGCCACGATCACGTGAAGGTCCGCGATCCCTCCGTTCGTGATCCATGTCTTTGTTCCATCCAAGGTCCAGGTATCGTTCGCTTCGTCGTAGACGGCCCTCGTCCGAAGCGAGCTCACGTCGGAGCCTGCGTCGGGCTCCGTCACCGCGAACGCGGCCAGCTTCACGTCGTCCGGCGTGCCGAAGCACTGCGGGACCCACTCTGCCACCTGCTCGGGGGTGCCGTTGCCGTAAATTCCCGCGACCGCCAGGGTCGAGCCGAATATCGCCAGTCCTATCCCCGCGTCTCCCCAGGTAATCTCCTCGCTGATCAACGGGAACGTCAGCCCGGTTGGATCCATGTAGCAGCTCGCGATGAAGTCGAAGGAGTACAGACCTATCTTCGCAGCCTCCTGGATGATCGGCCACGGAGTCTCCTCCCGCTCGTCCCACTCTTGGGCAGCGGGCCTGATCACGTTCTCAGCAAAATCGTGAACCCACTTTTGGACCTGGAGCTGATCTTCGTTCAGCTCCAACGAGAAATCGGACAAAGTCTCACCTCGCGTATCGAATCGTATTGAGAGCTCGCAGCAGCGCCGCCATAGCGATGTTCATGCCGACAGAGCGACGCTCGAGAGAAGCCGGATGGCGTTCGCGCCATCCAGACCGCTCCCTACCGCACCCTGGTGGCGGGTTCGGGCTCGGCACCGGGTTCAGGCTCGGCCACGAGCGCCCTCGGGCCAAAGCTGCCTGCTGCTACCACTAATGCTAGCCCCATGATCAAGCCTGCTGCCAAACAGGCGCCTCGAGCGCTGACGCTCGCGAAGACAACACCCCCTATCAGCGGACCCACGGTCCGTGCCAGGCTGCTCAAACCCTGCTGAGCGCCGAGAACGCTGCCGCCGCGACCCTGAGCGCCGTTGGCCGAGACGACCGAGGCGAGCAGGGGGGTCGTCAATGCCTGGCCAGCTGCGAGCAGGAACAGCACGCATGACACGGTGAGCATGGAACGCGCATCCGAGAGCAGGACCAGTCCCGCAAGCTCGCAGGCCAGACCCGTGCGTATCGCGACCGGCTCTGTGACCAGCCTCAGGACCGGCTTGATAAGCCCCCCCTGGACACAGACGATCACGACGCCGACCGCAGCGAAGATACCCCCGGTTCCCGCCAAGCCCATCCCGAGACGCCGGTGGACAAAGAGCGGCAAGGTCGTCTCGAAGGCGCTGAACGCGACTACGAGAAGGAAGCTTGTGGCAAGCGCTCGCAACAGCACCACCCGCGATCCCACGTCTTGCGTGCTCTTGGCAGACGCATCTTCCGCTGGCGCACCCGCTCGGCGACGGGAGCCGCGGGTCTCCTGCAGCTTCCAAGCAGCAAAGCCGGCGTTCACCCCGGCAATGACGCCGGCGAGGAGAAACGGGAGCCTCTCGGAGCCAAGAGCTGCGATGCCCCCGAGCGCAGGTCCGACTACGAACCCAGCGCCAAAGGCCGTCGAGAGCAGACCGAAGATCCTCCCCCTGTCCCGCGGATCACACACATCGGCGAGCGCTGCCCGCGCCACAGCAACGCTCGACCCGGAAGCGCCATCAAAAGCTCGGGCGACGAAGAGGACCAACAGGTTCGGAGCCAGTCCAGTGGCAACGCTTCCGAGCGCGGTCCCCACCATGGACACGACGATCACCGGCTTGCGGCCATAGCGGTCGGAGAGGCGGCCGAGTAGCGGCGCGCACAGCGCCTGGGCAGCCGAGAACGTCGCGACCAGCACTCCTATCGTGGCCGTAGAGGTGTGGAAGTGCTTCGCGTAGAGCGGGAGCAGGGGCAGCACGATGCCGAACCCCACGAGGTCGACCGCTACCGAGAGCCACAGCACGCCAAAGCCCTGCGGCAGCCCCGACTCCCGACCAGGGCGCCGCTTGCCGTGCGCCCCGGTGACCCTTTGTCTCGTCCGCCTCATCACGTCTAGTAAAGCCGAACAAGATTCATTGGTGGCTTCGCCTCAGCTTGCTCCCGGTAGGCAGGTCCTCGACTATCCAGCCTCTCGCAAGCAGTTCGTCCCGCAGCGAGTCTGCGAGCGCGAAGTCCTTCTCCCTGCGTGCAGCTTCTCTCCTGGCCAGCAGATCCTCGCTGATCGCGTCCACTTCGCCGCTGGCTGCCTTCAGCATGAGCCCGACCGATGCAAGCAGGGATGATGCTGCCGAGGCCATCGATGATGCACGCACGACCTCGCCGGCCTCAGCTGCCGCGTTGGCCGCTCGTACCAGATCGAACACCTCCGAGATCGCCGCTGGGGTGTCCAGATCGTCCTCCATCCGAGCGTTGAAACGTTCCACGTGCTTGACGATGTCCACGCCGCCGCGCGACATCGGCTCCGCGGACGACGCAGCCAGGCGTACCGGCGCCAAAGCCAGGCCGTCCCCGGCGCCAAGACGCCGGGCCATGGCGTCCAGGCGAGCAAGGGAAGACTCCGCTGCGGCAATCGTCTCGGCAGTCACCTCGAGTGGTGACCGGTAGTGGGACTGGAGCACGAGCAGCCGAAACGCCCTCTCGTCCGCGCTGTCCAGCAGGTCTACGAGCGACGTGTAGTTACCCGAGGACTTCGACATCTTCTCTCCGGCTAGCTCCACGAACGCATGGTGCACCCAGTGCCGTGCGAACGGCCGGCCCAGAGCAGCCGCCTGGGCGCGCTCGTTCTCGTGATGGGGAAACTGGAGATCCAGCCCGCCGCTGTGCAGGTCGAAGTCATCTCCGAGGAGGTCCAGCGACATGACCACGCACTCCGTGTGCCAGCCAGGGCGGCCAGAGCCCCAGGGTGAGCTCCACGCTGGCTCACCAGGTTTTGCTCGCTTCCACAGCACGAAGTCAACCGGCGATCGCTTCGTCGGGTCCCGCTCGACCCGTGCCCCGATCTTGAGCGAGCGAAGGCTCTGTCTCGCGAGCAGACCGTAGTCGGCAACCGTCTCCGACGCGAAGTACACTCCGAAATCCGTCGAGTACGCCTGCTCCTTCTCGACCATCTTCGCTACGGCTTCTATCATCTGAGCCACGTACTCGGTCGCGCGCGGCGCCACGGTCGGCCGCAGTACGCCCAGCCGGTCCATCGCATCCCACCAGACCTGCTCGTTCTCCTCCGCCACCTCCCCAGCGCTCCGGCGCTCTTCGGCGGCACGCTGGATGATCTTGTCGTCGACGTCGGTAACGTTCGAGACGTGGCGTACTCTGGTCCCCCTGGCTTCGAGCCAGCGGCGCAGCACGTCGTAGACTAGAGCCGACCGCCCGTGCCCCAGGTGCGGGACGTCGTAAACGGTCGGTCCGCAGACGTACATCGCAAGCTTGCCCTCGTCGCGGGTAACGATCTCGGTCACTCGACCAAGAGCAGTGTCGTGAAGACTGAGCACGCAGGTACGCTAGCTCGACAATGACCCAGAATGACGAAAGGACAGCCCCTCATCCACCATGACGGCGCCAGCGAGACCATCCAGGAACCCACATACCGCACCTCCCGGGCGGGCTGCGCCGCTTCTGCCGGCCAAGACGCCCGTAGTGCCCGACAGGCCGAGCTTGAACGGGTTGGAGGCCGTATGGTCGGCTCGCTGGGAGGAAGACGGGACGTACCGCTTCGATCGGGACACCCCGAAGGAGCGCATCTTCTCGATCGATACACCACCACCGACGGTCAGTGGTTCACTGCACATAGGACACGTGTTCTCCTACACTCACACGGACGTCATAGCGCGGTTCAAGCGCATGCAGGGCGCCGAGGTCTTCTACCCGATGGGTTGGGACGACAATGGCGTGCCGACAGAGCGCAGGGTGCAGAACTTCTACGGGGTACGCTGCGACCCACACATGGCCTATGACGCCGGTTTCGTCCCACCTTCGACCCCTGGCTCCCCAGGTTCACCGTACCCGATCTCGCGACCTAACTTCGTAGAGCTCTGCCACCGCCTCACGGCTGAGGACGAGAAGGTCTTCGAGCACCTCTGGCGGTTCCTCGGCCTCTCAGTCGACTGGACGATGACGTACGCCACCATCGGTCGCTCAGCGCAGCGCGTGTCGCAGCTCGCCTTTCTCAGGCTTCTCGAGAGCTCCCGCGCATACCGCGCAGAGGCGCCTACCCTGTGGGACGTGGACTTCGCGACCGCGGTGTCACAGGCAGAGCTCGAAGACCGCGAGATCTCAGGCTCCTACCACCGGATCCGCTTCGAGATCGAGCCGGAAAGCGACCGCGACCACGGAGGCAGCCTCCCGCCGGTCGACCACGTCGAGATAGACACGACCCGACCGGAGCTGATCCCCGCCTGCGTAGCCCTCGTCGCGAACCCGGATGATGAGCGCTATCAGCCGCTCTTTGGCAGGACAGCGAGAACGCCGCTGTTCGGCGTCCAAGCGCCGGTGCTGGCTCACCCGCTGGCGGAAAAGGACAAGGGCACGGGCATCGCCATGGTCTGCACCTTCGGCGATGTGACCGACGTGGTCTGGTGGCGTGATCTGCGCCTCGCCACCCGCACCCTC
>JAJYWA010000146.1 GCA_021791755.1 Actinomycetes bacterium
TCCTTTGGCCCTGAGCGCCTGGGTGATTAGGCGGAGGTCGAGGCTGGAGAGGTCCCATCCTTCAGCGATGCCATGACGGAGGAGTTCAAGGTAGAGGTGGCTCGGGCTGTCCGCCCAACGGTTGTCGAGGATGACGGAGACGGCATGCTCGATCTCTAGAACGGTTGGGACGTGCTCAGTGTCGGGATCATCGGCCCGGCGTTCCCGCATCGACACGATGAGGTCCATGGTGGCGACGTTCTCGAAGCCGGAGGCAAGGCCCTTGACGGAGCGTTGGCCCTTGTTCAGGATGACGACGCTTCCCGGCTCGATGACAAGTCCGGCGGCTCGAACTGCCCGCTGGACAAGCGCCCATACAGCACCGGACGAGTTGCCGAACACCATCGTCGTGTATCCACCAGGCCGAAGGATGCGGTGGCATTCCTTCAAGGCTGCCGTGAGGAGCTGCTCGTAGCGGCTGCCATCGCGTTTCTTGCGAGTCCCCCGGTCAATCACAGCTTCGAGAGTGTGGTCGGTGAACGTCCCGAGCCAACCTTCTTGGAACAGCGCCATGTCGGCGTAGAAGAGATTCGAGCCGAATGGCGGGTCCGTGAAGACGTAGTCCACGCTGTTGTCCGGAATCGGAACGCGCTCGGCGCTCGTCAGCTCGTAGGTAACGTCAGGTTCAAAGTCGGCTTCGCCAGTCACCTCGGTATGGCGGTGGGTGAGCCACTCATCGGATCGGATAGCAGCGTCAACCTTCCGGAGGAAGAGGTCAAAGACGTTCCATTCGTAGAAGACTGGGGCGATGTAGTAGTTGGCGTTTGCTGCATTCAGGGGGCGCTTGTGGGACCACTGGTACCTCTTCGAGGCTCTCGTGAGAATAGCGGTGAACGCGAACGTGAGCTTGTGCCGGAGGGTTTCGTCCTCGACGTGACCTATGGCGTCATGGAGAGCAGCGAGAACAGCAAGGTTCCTGGTGCTGTAGAACGAAGCGACGGTCGTAAGTCCATGCTTCCCGAGTGCGGACGCCTGGTACATCTGCCGATCCGATGGGATTTCGACGTCTGGCCAGCTGAGTCCCTCAAGGCTCAGGGCAGCTTTCGGTGGCTGGGTTGCCTGGTCAATCTGGGTCGGAGAGCAGGTGCACTCGATGGAGTCGAGGACGGCCTCCTCGTCGATTCGAGCAGCTTTGCTCGTGATGGGGGTGTCACATGAAGAGCACTTCATCCTGCTCTTCTGCCACCCGGCTGATTCAAGCGCTCGGTAGAAGTTGACTGATGACGCGCAACCCGGGCAGCGGACCACAACGCTCCAGGTCGTCTTCGACAGGGCAGCATGCTCGTTGCCACAGCGTGAGCAGGTGACGTCGTATAGGTCCCCGAGCCGCTTGCTCACGTCCTCAACGGCCTGCCGAGCGGCCTTGGTGAGGTGAAGGGGCTCGACGAGGTTCACGTAGTTGAGGCCGATGTGCTGCCCAAGGACGCTGATGTCGAAGAGGCGAGCGCGACGGCCGTGGAGTGCGGCAGCGATCCCGGTCATCCCGGAACCGGCGAAGGGGTCCACCACGATGTCGCCCGGCTTGGTGAAGGCGTTGATGAAGGGGTCGATGGCGGCCAGGGGAACCTTGGTGAGGTAGGCGTGGGCCATGTACACGGGATCGCTGCGCTTGACGAAGATGTCTTGTGGCAGGGACATAATGTTACTCATAGTCATCTCATTGAGCCTCATAGTCTGTAGCCCGATAGTCGTCAGCGCTCGTACCATCAATCCATCATGACTGAGACGAAGGCGCGAGCGTCGGATTCTCGGCGCGCCGCCTTCGGCCGCCGGGTGCGGGTGCTGCGCGTCGCGCGAGGGATGTCCCAGGAGGACCTCGCCGATGCGGCAGGGGTCCACCGCACCTACGTCTCCAGTCTTGAGCGAGGGCTTCGCAACGTTGGCCTGGACAACGTCTTCGCCCTTGCGGACGCCCTCGGGGTCGATCCCTCCGAGCTGTTCAGCACCGGAGGAGTCTGAGTGGGATTCAAGGAAGACGCGGACTTCGCCCGATTTGTCTCGATGGGGGCAGCGGGCACGGCGAAGGTCGGACGGGTGCTCCGCGACGATTACGGCCACCGGCCCGTCGAGCTGGAGCGGTACGCCATGTCCAACAAGGTGTGGCAGACCAAGGTCAAGCGTCTGCGGCTCCCCGACCTGGTGTGCCTGCGGTGCGGACGCCGGATCGAGTCGCGAGCGAAGTCGAAGCTCGGGATCGTCGTGTCGCACTCGGACCGCCCCGGTCGGGAGTGGAACGCCGGGGGAATGCGCCCTTCAGACCTCTATGCCTTCGTACGAGCTGATCTCAGCAGCGGAACGCCAGAGGTCGGTCGGCCTATCTTCTTCAGTTCAAACGCACTGAACTCCGTTGTAGACCGCGCTCGGCTGAGCGCACCGAAGGCAGCGTCAGAGGGCTCCGAGGTAATGATGACCTGGCCGAGCTGGGTCCCGAACCGATCCGGCGTTGTCGAAGGCATCGACTCAGAAGACAGGATCGTCTGCCAGTGGGATGACGGCGGGACGCTCCGCTACTGGCAGTGGCGGCGATGGGGCGACAGTAGGCACCTGTACGTCGAGCCCGGTTCTCGGATCACGGCAGAGGAGACGATGGTCGCTGGCGTCGTTCAGCCATCGGAGGCACCAGCTTGTCCCGGGGACGTCTGGGACATTGCTAGCGCTCTCAGTGATGACGAGGAAACGGAGCAGTACGCAGGCATCAAAGCAGTAGGCATCCTCCGTCGAGACGACCTCGGCGAAACTCTCGCGCGTATCGAGGCTGAGGAGGAGGACTGGCGGATACGACTCGAAGCCGCTGCGGCTCTGGCACGGTTGGACCCAGTGGCGTGGACGAAGCGAATCGTGACGCTCGCGGATGAGGCAAACAGCCGGGACGAGGCCCGGATGGAGGCTGTGTTCACGCTCAGTGAAATCATGACCGATGAGGCTTCAGATGCGCTCGCCGCGGTTGCGGGAGATGTTGCGAACCCCGTGGAGCTTCGGGCAGCTGCCGCATGGGGTCTTGGTCGAGGAGTCCACCCTCGGCCAGACCTGTTGCTACCCCTAACGTCTTCGCAGGAGCCTCTTGTGAGCCTGCATGCGATCGTCGCGCTTGAATCCGTCCCTGATGACGCCATTCCTGAACTGGTGTCTGCTCTCGGGTCTGACGATGACCGAGTTGCTGCTTCTGCAGCGCATGTACTCTCCCGACAGGCATGCGTAGAGCCGCTCCTCGACGCTGTTCGGCAGAGCGGGCGGGCTCGTCTGTGGGCACTGGGAGCCTTGGGCGACCTTTATCCGGACCTTGTCAGGGAGGCGGCTGGAGGACAACTTGATGAGGCGACGGAGCAAGCGCTGGAGCCCATGTGGCTGGCGCAGCATGATTGGCTCCGTCGAGACGAAGGGCGGGACGGACTGGAGGCACTTGATGTTCAAACGGTGCGCTTCGATCCGGTTGAACTTGGAGACTAGCGATGGGACCTCGTCTCACGACGAGACCAGGTCCCAGCAGTCGAAGCAGTAGAAGTCGCCATCGTCGGCGTAGTGGTGGCTGTCGGGGTGGATGAGGTCGGTATCCACCGAGCATCCGCAGCGGTCGCAGAAGACCCAGGTCACCTCACGGTAGAGGGGCCGAGGCGCCAGTAGCTCGAGCTGCTGCACGAGCTGAACGAGGTTGGCGTGGGCGGCATCGTCGTCCTGAGCCGATGCAACGAGGTGGTACTCCACCAGCTTTGCAATGTCGGTGATCGTGTAGGCCATGACTGCAACTCCTTTCCCTTCTCGGTTCATGGGTCCCTTATCGGTTCATGGGCGCGAACGGGTACGGAGGGAAGCACGGGGTCAAGGGAAGAGGACGGAGTCCTCCGGGAGAACCGGAGCGAAGCGGCGGCTCGGACCGCCTTGACGCGGTGCGGCTCCGTGCAACCCGGTGAGACCGAACCCGAGAAGAACCGTTGCGGATCGGGCTCCTGATCCCCGAGAGGGCTGGGCGAGAGCCCCCTCGGGGACGAGCCCCGGCGTTACGCCGCCGGTGCCTCCGAAGCGCTCTTCCCGGAGAGCGCCTGGAGCCGGTTGGCGACGATCTCGACGGCCCGTCGAGTGCTGCCGTCGGTGGCCTGCCACTGGCGGCTCTGGAGCCGACCCTCGATGTAGACGAGGCGCCCCTTGCCGAGGTACTGGCAGGCGAAGTCGGCGAGCTGGCCCCAGAGGACCACGTCGTGGAACTCGGCGTGGCTCTTGCCGTTGGTTGCGATCCGGACGGTCGTGACTGACTTGCCGGATGTGGGGGGCACTTCCCCGGCGCAACGCGGCCACGTGCTCAGTCTCAAGAGCATTGGACCCCGCTCTAATCCGAAGCGCCGCTTTGACGTAGTCGCGGGTGTCCGGGTACTGGGTGCACTCGACCGTCCCATCCTTGGGGACGCAGTCGCCAGGCTTGTAGGTGGTGGCCATGGGCCGCCTCCTCTCCGAAAGTGACGACCCAGGACTATCACCGGGCTGTGTCACTGTCCCCGGACGCCGAGCTGACGTCCTTTCTATGGCTTGTTTCTTGTCCGCACGGAAGCGGCTGTCGCCGCTATCCCCGATTGTGCGACGGCCGCGTCAAGCGCCCGACCGAAGATGGCACCCAACGCTTCGGCCGCGTGCTGGTCAGCCTGAGGGACGAAGTGCGAGTACACGTTGAGCGTCGTGGCCGGGTTGCGGTGGCCGAGCCGGCCGGCCACCGTGCGAACGTCGGTCCCCGACGCCAGCAGTTGCGTCGCGACGTAGTGCCTGAGGTCGT
>JAJYWA010000029.1 GCA_021791755.1 Actinomycetes bacterium
GCTGCTCTGCAACTCTGACGTAGAAAGCGATGCCGACGAGTCGAGAGACCAGGTGCTCCCGTTCCAGGTGAGCAGGAGGTTCTGGAGGTACCCAATTGCGTTGCGGTAGGAGCCGGCTGCGACGCAAAAGCGCACCGAGGACCAGGAGGCGCCGCTGGGGGAATTAAGCAGCGTCGCCGACGTAGAAAGCGATGCAGACGAGTCGAGAGACCAGGTGCTCCCGTTCCAGGTGAGCACGAGGTTCTGGTACGTGGCGCCGTTGTCGTACGCGCCGGCCGCTACGCAGAAGCTCGCCGAGACACACGAGACGCCAGCGAGGTAGTTGCGCTGCGTCAAGGACGTAGAAAGCGACGCAGACGAATCGAGTGACCACGCGTTCCCGTTCCAGGTGAGAAGCAGGTTCCCGTTGCTGGAGGAGCCGGCTGCGACGCAGAAGCTCGCCGAGGCGCACGAGACGCCGGTGAGGATGTTGGCCTGCGACCCTGATGTAGAAAGTGACGCAGACGAGTCAAGAGACCAGGTGCTCCCGTTCCAGGTGAGGAGCAGGTTCTGGTACGTGGCGTTGTCGTAGGCGCCGACCGCTACGCAGAAGCTCGCCGAGACGCACGAGACGCCGTAGAGGTAATTGTACTGCGTCACCGCCGTAGAAAGCGACGCAGACGAGTCGAGGGACCAGGTGCTCCCGTTCCAGGTGAGGACGAGGTTCTGAAACCGGGCGCCGTTGAAGTAGTTGCCGACTGCGACGCAGAAGCTCGCCGAGGCGCACGAGACGCCGGTGAGAACATTATTCTGCGACGCTGATGTAGAAAACGATGGAGACGAGTCAGGAGACCAGGTGCTCCCATTCCAGGTGAGGACGAGGTTCTGGAGGTACTCGGTTGCGTTGTCGTAGTTGCCGACTGCGACGCAGAAGCTCCGAGAGGCGCACGAGACGCCGCTGAGCTCGTTGAACGTGGCGCCGGTGACGTTTGGGGGCTTCGCTATCGACCAGGCGCCCGAGCTTGCCGAGGGCGCCGCGGCACTTGCGATCGGAGACGCAAACATGATCGAGAGCATGGCGAGCACCAAACATGGGATAGTGAGCCAAGATCTCCTACGCCGGCAGAGCTCCCGCAAGACAACTCTGATTCCCTGCGGTACGACCATGGTTCCTCCTCCTGCCTCCTCCTGCAACCCAGTTGTCGTTTCATACTCTATACGACTCCATATGTTGTGCCTCCCCTACGAGAACGTGAGGCAGTTATCCGACCGGGCTAGTCCTTGACTTCACACCATACTTCCGAGACAACCTTCGGGACGGCGCTGGTCGGCGCGCTGAGGGCAGGCTGATGCAGTGGTGGAACCGACCCGTCAGAATCGATTCAGTCGATGTCGGTGACGCTGTTAGAATTCCAAACCAGCTGGAGGGCGATCCATCGTCGCGTCGACGCTGGCGCCTCGAAGCAACCCCAAAGCGGGCGCCCAACGAGGATCGCAACCAGCCAGCTATCCTTCGACACTGCTTCCGCAGATGTAGCCGGTCCAGATGCTTCAGCTGTTTCTCAAGGGAAGAAAGCAGGAAATGCCATCAAGGCGCGCAACACTCGGATAACCGGGATCGCACATGCCCAGGAAAGCAACTGTCGCCACCCACAACATCGGTCATTTCTGGGATATCCACGTGCGCCGGGGCAGTCCAGCTAGGCAGCGTGATCGGCTAAGGCGCCCCGCTGCCGGTTCCCGATCCAAACGCGCTCGCGAACCAGCGACCACCGATCTTCGAGGCGTCCAGGGTATAGCTCGCACTGCCGCCAGCGAAAGAGCCAGTGACTGTCATCGTTGCGTGGCTTGGTGAAGTGCTCAGCATCTGGACCTGAACCGATGTTGGGCTGGGCGAAGCAGTGCTCGACGAGCCATGCAAGGCGATTCGCGTCAGCTCTGACTGCTCGCACGGAGAGAGAGCTGCCGGGCTCTGCTGCGGTGCACCCGATGCCGTGCACCCGGGCAGAGGAGCGCCGTAAGAGATGATCTTCTCGATGAGCTCGATGTCGTACGCGATGAACGAGGTTGTGACATAACCGCACACATTTGCAAGGGGATCTTGCTGGAGAGGCATAGCCTGTCCAAGAGCCGTGGGGTTGGGCGCGCCGGCTGATGGCACGATAGGAGACCCCGGCTGCTTGAGGTCGTCGCGCCAAGCCGCACCGCCTGCGACCGAATCCTTTAGCTCAGTCGCGAACGCTGCTTGGCAACTTGTCGGCTTTCCTGCTGAGGCCGACGATGTCGCGCTTGATGATGAGGTCGCCCGTGAGGCCGACGATGTCGCGCTTGATGACGACGTGCCGGCTGCCTTGTGAGACGCATTGCTGGACGCCGTCGAACAACTCGCCAGGGCCAGCGCGCACACCGCTGCAAGGACCCCGATAAGGCTGAAATCCTTCTTACGTAACATAACGAACCATCATCAAGGTCAATATACTACCGTTCAAGTTTCCGGCTTCGCAACAGGTTCCGGGCCGGGTCGCATAGCGACCCGCACACGCTATCGCTCGGCTGGAAGGTGGATGAGGCGACCTTCGGAATGACCTCGCCGGCGTAACGAGACTCGTGAACGCGCCTGTGCTCCTGTGCCAAGCGAAAATGGGGAAAATGAGAACAGAACTGCACACGGATAGTTACGCACTTATACGTAAACCAGGGTAGAACGCTCATGTGCTCGTCCCCATCGGTGTCGCTGCGAGAGAGCTTGGGGTGCATCCTGACACGCTCAGGCGCTGGGAAGCCGAAGGTCGGATCGCGGTCCCAGAGCGCACTGCCGGGGGACGGCGACGCTACGACCTTGCGAAGCTTAGGCCCCTCGCTCCTCACCTTGCGCCGTCGAAGCGTACGACGGTGCTCTATGCGAGGGTCTCCACGACTGGCCTGAAGGACGATCTCGTCCTTCAGGTGGCCTTGCTGGAAACCTTCTCGGCAGCGAACGGCTGCTTCTACGAGGTGATCGAGGACGTCCGATCGGGTCTCAACCACCAGAAGAAGGGCTTGAAGCGGCTCATCGCGAGGACCTGCTCGGGCGAGGTCGAGCGGCTGGTGGTTGCCCACAAGGACCGGCTCTTGCGCTTTGGCGCAGAGCTCGTCTTCGCCCTCTGCGAGCGCTTCGGCGCCGAGGTCGTGATCATGAACACTTCGGAGGACTCTTCTTTCGAGGAAGACCTGGCAAGTGACGTGTTCGAGATCGTAACCGTGTTCTCCGCCAGGCTCTATGGATCGAGAAGCCACAAGAGCCGCCAGGTGATGGACGAGCCCAAGAAGGCGGCGGCCGGGGTGGCGCCATGAGTGGGTGTCGCACCGGCGTGAAAGGATGTACCCGATGAGGCGCACCGTCAGGCTCGTGACGCTCCCGCTCAACCGGGCCAAGCGTGACCAGATCGCAGGTCTGGAGCGCGCCTACGCAGAGGCGAAGGACCGCTTCCTCGTTCTTCTCGCCCCCACGTCCAAGTGGCGCTACCTGGCGAACAAGCGGGGCTTTCGCGACTTTGCGAAGGCCGAGGGCTTTTATCCGAAGGACATGAACGTTCACCTGGTGGACCAGGCGGCATTCGACGCGGTGGACACCTGGGTGCGCCACATCGAGTCGGTGGTCGCCACCTCGGATCTGAAGGCCCGGATCTCCCGGCGGTTCTCGGGCGAGCGGCGCCACTACGCCTACTCGCTCTTGAAGAGCTATGCGGACGTCGGATCCATCCTCCGAGGAGAGGCGCCCGAGAGGCCGAAGATCACCCTGAGCGACACCGAGCGAGCCTGCGTCTGCCGGTTCCTCCACCGGCGCCTGAGGGATGCCTTCGAGAAGGCCGGGAACCCTCGGGCATGCCTCATCCGCTCGCTCTCCCTCGACGAGACGATGTACTCCACCTGGGTCGTCGAGCAAGAGCAGGGAAGGCCCGCCAGGCGCCAGTACGTCGAGATCGTGGGGCCGGAGAAGAACAAGCGGATCGTCCTTCCCCTGGCAGGCATCAGCCGAGTCTCCGGGAACATCCGGGTAGTGATGGACGAAGGCTCTGAGCGCGCCTTTGTCCATGTCGCCTACGAGATCACGCCGCTCGAGAAGGCGACCGGACCGAAGAAGGCGCTCGACTGGGGGATCACGGAAGTCGCGACAGATGAGGACGGGGCTCGCTATGGCGAAGGCTATGGCAGGGCGCTCCAGGGCATCTCGGATGCGAACACGGGGAAGGGCCGGAGGCGGGGCAAGATCTGGTCGCTCACGAAGGCAGAGGCCGAACCGAAGAAGGCCAGGCGCATAGCGAAGCGCAACTTGGGTACGAAGAAGCAGGCCAGGCGGAGAGAAGGAGGCCAGGCGTCGCTTCGGACGATCACCGGGGCCGCGCTGAAGGAGATCGTCTACGGCGAGGGGAACCACACGAGGGCTCGTGGGGCCGTCCCACAGCATCCCGGCGAGCGCCCAAGCCTCATCGTCCACGAAGACCTGTCGCATCTCCGTGGCAAGGCCAGGTCGAAGAAGCTCTCACGGCTCGCCAGCGCCTGGATGCGCTCCGAGCTTGAAGGTCGCATGACGGTGCATGCGTACAGGGGATGTTCCCCGACGAAAGCGGTGAACGCTGCCTACACCAGCCAGACTTGTCCCGAACCGGGTTGCGGGTACGTCTCCTCGGAGAACCGCAACGGGGATGGGTTTCACTGCCGCAATCCCCACTGGGACTGCGGGCGCCAGGGTGGTGCAGACCAGGTTGCCGCCATGAACCTCGCTTCCCGGGCCAGTGATCATGAGATCACGCTCTTCACCCCCCACACCGAGGTGAGGAGGATCCTCGAAGTGAAGTTCCAACGCCGAACAGAAAGCCGAACCGGAGGTGCGAGCGTTCCCTCGGGAACCGCCGGCAATGGTGTCCGCACTCGCATCGCAGAAGGGATGGCTACCACTCACGGCAGGACTCCAAGCAGACCACGACGGCATCAGTCGGACGTGGGAGGCGCCGGTAACGCTGGCGCCGACTCGCGGAGTCCGGTCCATACGGCAAGGACCGGGGAGACTCAGCGGCTGGAGAGCGAAAAGAAAAGGAATGCCTAGGAATGCCTAGGTATTTTGGAGCGGCAATATGACGTCCCAGTCTCCGTTGGTGCGTTGCGCCGCTCGCAGTTTGACTGCGGCGGCCTCCACACCTCGGACGGGCCACCAACCCCTTCCTCCACTCCGGAGCACATCGAGTGCACTGGCACACTGGATGTGAGATGGCGTACGCGGGTGTCAAGCGCAAGGCACGAGAGCTAGCGCGGGCAGGCGCAACGACTGCGGCCTCAACCGGCGCCAGCGTCGATTTCGTTAGTCCCGCTGGCATTACCGTGTTTGGGCGACACGAGTAGGTTCACAAGATCCGTGACGGCTGCAAAGCTGCTGGTCGTCGAACCAGGGCCTCAGGCCAATATGCACCGGCGGAAGGTGCCCGTAGAGGAGTATCCCGTGCCCTGGCGGCATCCTCCGCAAAGCATCACCCGGCAGGAGACGGCGACTCGTAGGATGCAGCGTGGTTGACACAGAGCCCGCGTCTCCCCACGTGGTCGAAGCCAGAGTGAGCTCTTCATCGCCGATCAGCTGGCTGGTATGTTCGAGCGTCGCTGGATCAGAGATGCCCGACAAGAAGATCTTCGCCCTGTGATTGTTCATCACCGTCGAAGCTCTCGCTCCGTAACGCGCGGCAAGCTGAGACATGTCCTGCCAAACGGTGATGAGCTGCACACCGTGGCTGGCAGCTGTTGATGCCAGCTCATCCAGATCAGGCAGGGGCGCCACATGAGCAGCCTCGTCCAGCACGATGAGAAGAGGCGGGTCCAGCGGCATTCCCCGTGAGTTGGAGATGCTGAACGCCGCTTGCAGCACCTCCTCGAGCAGGGCCACGAAAAGCAACTGGAAGTGGCGCTGCTCATGAGCGGGTGAGCAAACGTAGAGCGTCCTCGAGCCTCCATCACACAGGAGTCGCGGGTTGATGAGCTGGACGTCCAACGCGCCGTTGCAGCCTCGCTGGGCAGAAGACGCCGAAGACGCTGGAAAAGCCGAGTCAGCGAAGACTGAAAGGATCGTCTCTGCCGTCGTGTACACCGAGCTGAGCTGGCGGTCGTCCCGATCCCAACTTGCGTGCGCCGCCTGCAGGGCCTCCGGCACGCCAATGGGCGCCAGCGCGTCCAACACCTCCGCCACCTCGCGCGTATCGACCCACCTGACGACATCCCTCATGTCACGACCGGAACACGCCGCTGCAAAGAACATCGGGGCCAAGAGCTTTGATGCGGTCGTGTACCAGAACGTGCTGTCGGTGACGCCAGGTGCGTCCTGGCGCGCGGCGGCCGCTGAAAGCCTGGCAGCGACCTGCCTAGCTCCAAGCCAGGTGCGCGACCCTGCGAGCGGGGACCAAACTGCTCGTACAAGCGGCCCCCCTTCCCTCGAGGCCCCCTCGGCAGCGCAGTCCCCGGCAGCGCAGTCCTCAGGATGGCCATCTCCGGGAGCGCCATCTCCGGGAGCGAGCGACGAACCTGGATCGTAGATCCACACATCGCCGACCGAGCGGCGCCATTGGACAGTATCTCTCATCAGGTCGCCTTTCACGCTGACGGCAACGACGGGTCCATGCCACTCGAGGATGGCGGGGATAGCGAACCCGCTCGTCTTGTATGTCTGCGTGGGCCCGACCACCAGCACGGAGTGATGCGATTCCACCGCAAGAAGATCGCGGCCGCTTTGCCCGAGAACGACACGGCCGGCGCTTGGCCCGCGGACGCGTAGCGCCTGCAGGTCGCGGCCGCGTGCCCACTGAGCTCCCCGCTGACGCGCCGTACCGCGTGCCCACTGAGCTCCCCGCTGACGCGCCGTACCGCGCGCCCACTGAGCTCCCCGCTGGCGCGCCGTACCGCGTGCCCACCGGATCCATCCGAGGCGCGCCGTCCACGAGCCCAGACCGCCCGTGCGCGATGCGTCGCGACGTTCGCTGCTGGAACGGACGCCCTCAACATGAGCCGGCGAGCTACCACGTTGTGCCCCCCGTACCTTCCCGGCCCACGCACTCCTGTATCGAGGAGCCCGGTCTGGCGAGTGCGGAAGCCAGTAAGAGAACAGGGCACGGCCGGCCAGATCCGGAGCATCGCCGTCGCTGCTTACATAGGAGACGGCCGCTGTCACGAGGCGCCGGATGAACAGGCCAACCCAAGCCCCCAAAGCGCAAGCAGGCGCCAGTATGGCGTAGTAGGCAAGGGGCCCCGGAATCAGATTGCGATCCTTGATCGGCCAGGCGGATGCCGGCTTCGAGGGATCTGCTGCCAACCGAACTGCGAGTCCCACTGCGGCGGACACCGGAACTGGAGGCCATGTGCCCCGCGTGATGACTGCGGCAGCCTCGCCGGCGAGCCACACCGCCAGGCAAGCCATGAAACCGCAAGCAGCGAGGATGAACGCCGCTCGTTGGCTTGACCCAGGCCTCCATGAAGATGCAGACGATGGCGCGAAGGATCGGTGGCTCTGGCGAGCTGGGGTGCTCCAACGGGCCGCACCACTCTGGCCCTGGAACCCCGGTCTCGATCGCAGCCTCTCCCAGGCATGGTCAGCCAATGTCCCTCCCCCTCACATAAGGCAATCGAGCGGGTTCCAGCTCAACAGCCCCCGGGCCGTGCAACCGCGCGCCGTCGGTGAGGCCATCCGGCCCTGCCAGGGCGCCGTCGGTGAGGCCATCCGGCCCTGCTGAGCCAGCACGGTTGTCGCCAGCACGCCGGTGACCCGCCATGTGCGCGTCCGTATCAACGATATGCATCTCCGCTGCAGAGAGGACGTGACGTACGAGGAACGACCGCTGCGCTACCTTCCAGATGGCAGTTCCCCGAGCCATGCGCTCCAAGAGGTGGACCTCGGTGTCCGAGAGGCTCAATTCCTGCTGGGCGACGCCCGCTTCGCCGGGCGGCTGCCCATAGATCACCCGCGTCTCCGAGTCAGCGAGGAGACCCTGAGCCAAGCCCACCCTCCAGGAGCCCTCGTCGTCCACGGAGCGCAGATCGGACACCCGATGGAAGATGGCCATGTTCGCGACGCCATGAGCGCGGGCAAGCTTCCATGAAGCTTGGAGCCATCGGGCAACGCTGAGATTGGCCATGATGGCCCAGGCCTCGTCTATGACTATGAACAGTTTCCCGAGCGCCGCCTGCGTCATGTACGACTGCAGCCATGCAAGGGCGCAGACCATGATGGCAGCGAGCGCGTCCGAGCCGTAAACAGCGGAGAGATCGAGCACGACCATCTGCTCGTTGAGCGAGAGCCCAGGCGTGGTCTCGGCATCGAACATGCCACGAAGATCGCCGTGAACCAACCGGCGAAGCTCGAGCGCCGCGTCCCGTCCTTCCTGCGCCAGATCGCCCCGGCTGATGTGCACCGTTTCCGCAGACGCCGCCGACGGGGAAAGGAGCGCTTCAACGACGCTCGGCAAGACCGGCATCCCACCGCAGCGTGCTGTGGCATCGGCAAGGGCCAGCTCCAGGGCGGTCCGCTCTCCCGGGAGCAGCTGTCTGTCGAGGCAGGTGCTGGCCAAGGAGGTCAACAGGGCTATCTGGCGGTTGCCGCGCGGATCAACTCCGTTCCCTCCAGACCCTGTGTCAGGCGTGCCAGAGCCGAGGTCAGGCGTGCAGGAGCCTGGGTCAAGCGGGTTGAGGCGAAGTCGACCGCCAGGGTAGAGCTTCACGGGCGCCGAGCCGCAAGCCCTGGCAAGGGCCGAGTACTCGCCCTTCGGATCGATGATCCAGCACCGGGCTCCGAAGACGATCTGTCTGAAGAGGTAGGACTTCACGAACGAGCTCTTCCCACGTCCTATCTGGCCAAAGACCACCATGTTCGGGTTGGTGAGAAAGCCTTCCTGGTACAGCTGGAAGGGGTCGTAGCAGAAGGTCCCGCCGAGCAGGTCCCGGCCCACCACCACACCGCTCTTGCCAAGCGAGCCGCCAGCTACGAAGGGATAGGCGGCGACCAGATTGGCGGTCGTCGCCCTATGAGCCGGGGGCGTCACGAAAGTCCCCTTGCGAGAGGAAGGGTGTAGGTGAATGCGACTTCCTGCTCGCCGAACATACGGCGGATCTCAAGAAAACTGCGAGCTGCGGTCTGCTCCATCTCGTGGCAGGCATCTTCGAGGGCTTCCGCTGATCCGGCGGTCACGGTGATGTACCCGGAGAACCTGTACTGAGCGTGTCCGTCTGTGAGCTCGGCCTCCCGGCGAGACAGAACCTGTTGCTCCCTCCTACGCCGTGCGCTCACAAGAAAGCCGCCGCGCCTACGCAGCTCCGAGTCGGCGAGCTCGGCCGTCTTGGCCTGTTCCACCTCGCGCACGGCGACAGACGGGCTGATCGGCTCCATCGTCACTGCGACAGAAGATCGCAAGCGTGATTGGAGCAGTAGCGGACGCAGGAAGTCGGACGTGACTGGGATCCTTGGCCATTCGGCTATCCAGTAGGTCGCATGCCAGGCGCCATCGGTCCTCAGGCAGCTCCAGGAAGCATCGATCGCCATCGGCCACGGCCACGCGGCAAAGGGCGCCGGAGCACCCTGCCTGCCTGCCCCCTGGCCTGGAACGCTCGAGGCCGCAAACCCTTTGCCGGCGCCGAGACCCGCTGGTCGAGGCGCCGAAGCCGACCGGTGAGCGCTGACAGCCCCGGGGTCAGAGCTGACCGCTCGGGAGATCGCTCCGCTCAGCGCCCTCGGGCCAAGAGCGCCAATCACCGGCACGCCTGCACCCCGAAGCGACTGCTCGAGCAGCGCTGCCTCCTTTACGAGGACGGAGCAGGCGAGCGATTCACCCCCTTCTGCCAGGGACCGCGCCGGCATCCTCCCTTCTGCTAGGGCCCATCGTCGCGCCAGTGCGCGTCCTCCCGCCGCCGCCCCGGCGTACGGCCCGGCTCGCGCCCGGGCGCGAGCTCGCCTAGCGGCCCTCACTGAGATGACGACCATGATCTCATGCGTGCGTGCCTGGCTTGATGCTCGACCGGCGACATCACGGTAAGAGTCGACGGCGCCCAAGGGAGCGTCCGGCGCCGCCTGGTTCACCAAGCGCTCGACAAGCTCGTCGGCCCTGTCGGGAACGGTCCGCTCTATCCACTGGATGCGGTAGATATCGGATCTTTCCTGTGCAAGCCCTGCGAGCACGTCCGACCAGGCGCCCGTACGGCGCTGGCGCTCCTCTTCGGTGAGCAGGGTCAGCGCTTGCCCCTCCACCGCGAGCACGGCCGTGTACATCTGCGAGCGAGTGTCCATCACCGCGCCCATGAGCGAAGTGCTGGACGGGACCGGGACGGCGAGGATCCTGAAGCGTGCGAGCGCGCCTGGTGGCGCTGGTGGGCGTTCGCCCGCGAGGACCCCGGACGCCGTCACGGCGCGCACCAAGCCGGCTGATGGCGCGCGTGACACCTTCTCGCCACCGCCGGACGTTCTCTCCAGCGCCCAGCGTGCAACAACTGGCCCCCACTCCTCGGCAGTCCTTCCCCCGATAGGCCAGCAGGCCGCGAAGACGGAGACGAGAACACACCCACCGGCAGCCAGCACTCCGGCAACTGTAGGCATCTCCCTGAGAACGCCGACCCCAAAGACCATCCCGACGGCGACACATGCAATCTGGCCTCCCCGCCAGCCCGCGATCAAGCCCCTCCGCTCCAACGGGCCGAACTGGAACTGCTTTCGTGGCATCTCCCGGTCGCCGGCGAACGCCGAGGCCGGCCTAGAGGTAGCCACGTTCACTGCCTTCCGAGGGGGTTGGCGCCACGGTCGTCCCCTGGACTCTCTGGTCATCATGCGCGCTCGTAACCGCAGAGCGCGAGCTGGCACCGTCGCCCCCATCAGGACCGGGATCCGGGGCCAGCGCTCCCGGCGCCCTTGCGTCACCGCCACCCACTCCCTCACTGCCCGCGTGCGAGCTGATGCCGAAGCCACTATCGCCGCCTGCGCCGCCGCCGCCCGAGCTACCGCCGCCTGCGCCGCCGCCGCCCGAGCTACCGCCGCCTGCGCCGCCGCCACCCCAGCCATCGAAACCCGAGCCTGTGTCGCCGCCCGAGCCGAAGACGGGATCCATTGCCATGTAACCCTCAGCGTCCCCGGGGTAAATGGCCGGGTCACCGCCTGCGAAGCCGGCGCTCTCTGAGATGGTCGGTCCGAGCGCGTCGCCCCCCAGCTCGCCAGCGATATCCGTTCCCGCTCCGAGAGCTTGAAGGGCAAGCTTGGCCGTGTCCTTCACCGCCGACGGGATCGCTCGGCTCGCCCGGTTCGCCACGCCTTCCAGGTACATCACCGCTCCGTCCTCCACCATCGGTATTATCCTGAACAGCGCCACCGGCGAGAACACCGCCATCAAGAGCAAGGCACCCCCGCCGATGACGCCAGCGAAGCCAGAGCCGTTCTTACCGCCCGCAAGCTCACTGGCGGCCAGGCTGAGCACCACCACCACCACGAACTTTGTCAGCACGAGCGCGATGAGGACGTCGACCAACCGCCTCGCCCATCCAGTCACTGCCGGCCATACCGTGCTCGCGAGGGTGATCGGCAGGAACAGGACCGCAACGTAGATCGCCGCTGTCCTCACAACGAGCTCGATCCAGAGCACGAACGCGGCAAGCCCGACGAACAGCGCCGCAAGAAAGACGACGAACGCCGGCGCCATAGGATGGCCGCCGCTCACAGCCGATCCTTCGAGTGATGCGATCATGCCGGCGAGAAAGCGGGTGGCGCTAGCGCCAGCCCCTCTCGCCACCGTGCTGGAGAGCGCGTCCACCAGCGCGAGCGACAGCTGCACGAGCTTCACCGCGATCGCAGTCAATAGCAAGGCCGCGGGCAAGTTCACCAGCATCGATCGCAAGAGGCGCCCTATGTCCTGGCGAAGGATTGCCTGGATGATCGACAGCGCCGCGAGCGGCAGCGCGAGCGTAGCGGCGATGGCCACCATGACCTCGTAGCGGCCGCCGAACCAACCGCTGGCAAGAGCCGGCCTGGTCGTGGCAGCCAACCCCACTCCGACTTGGCCAAGGAGCCATACGGCGCCGCTGGCCACCCAGTGGGCTAGCGCCGCCAACACCTCGTTGGCCCCGAACCCGAGAAGGCTTGCAAAATTAGCGGCGGTCGACGGAAATAGGCTGAGATGGGCAAGACCGGACCTCCGGCTCACAGTGGACCTCAGTGAACTTTCTGGCCCGTCGCGAAGAAGAAGTTCACGATCGCTGGCGCTGCGCCGATCAATAGGGCGGCGAGACCGGAGACGAGCACAGTACGCCGGCCAACGTACGACTGATGGTAATTCTGCGAGTGCGCTCCAAACGCCCAAGCCGCGGCGCCGACCACCAACCCCACCAGCGCGAACATGAGCGCCCAGCCGGCTATGCCATTCGTCAAGCTCTGCAGCACCTGACCCCCGGGGAGGTCCCCAGTGTTTGGAGACATGGTCACCGTGGACATGAGGGCATTGCTGGCGATAGCCGCTGTGGCTGCCAGCACGTTCATCGCCATGCACCCTTTTCACTACAGCGGCGCCGCAGCCTCCAAACGCGGTACGCCCCGCCAGTGATTCTATTTGGATCCTGTGTATTTCGATGATGTTTCATGATGTCTTCTGATCGTAGGTGACATCATATGTCTTTGCAAGTCGAATCGTTCCAGCAGCTCACGCCGGCTCGGCGCTTATCCCAGCCGGATCAAGCTGCTGAGCCCCACCGACCTGAGCAAGTCCTCGATGCTGATGACAACCCAGGAAAAGCGGTTCAGCAGTAACAGGACCCCAAAGAAGCCCAGGACTACGGCAGCCGCCAGGCTGATGGCGCGGCTGTGGCGTCTCAATCTTTGCGCCAGGCTCGTCATGCGCTCGTACGCAATGCCTGTGATGAGAAAGGGGATGCCGAGGCCGATCGAGTACGCGGCCAAGAGGGCCGTTCCCGCCGCCAGGCGTTGCTGGTCTGCGGCCACTGCCAGCACAGATGCGAGCACCGGTCCAAGGCATGGCGTCCAACCGAAGGCGAACGCCGCTCCCAGCACTGGAGCGGCGAACGGACCCATCCTGGAGGGGTCGACGCGGAACCGTCGCTCCCGGAGGAGCCACGGGGAGTCGAAGAAAGCCGCTGCGATCATGAACGCCGACATCGCGACGATGACCACACCCGATGCGCGCTCGAGCGCTGCGTGATCCCGACCGAGCGCAGCGCCGAGGGCAGTTGCCGACAGCCCTAGCAGGATGAACACCAGTGAGAAGCCGCCTATGAACAAGCTCGTGTTCTTGACCACGCTGTATGCTCGACGAGCCGCAACGACCCCGCTGCCCCCCGCGTCCAGTGCAGCTACCTCAGGCGCGGGGGCATCCAGGGCGGTGATCACCGACAGGTACGCAGGCACAAGAGGCAGGACGCAGGGTGAGAGAAAGGAGATGACGCCGCCGCCGAAGGCGACGAAGTAGGCGACGGGACCGGCCGCGCTCAACCGCGCGCTGGACCGTGCATCAGACGGCCAGACCGACCTCTAGCCGGTCGGTCCCGACGGACCACCAGTGCTCGGCGCCGTAGACCCGCTAGGAGGAGCTTGGCTGGAGGAGGCTTGGGCACAGAGCTTGTACGGTCCGGTGCCAGCCGGTACAGCCGCCACCGCCACGACCTGAGACGCAGCAGGTGGTGCGATACTCGAGGGTGGCGTACCGAAAGAGGAGAAGGTAAGCGTCAGGCCGGCGGCGGAGGACGCAGCCGCGGCCGAGGAGCTACCGGCGGCGGCGCCGGGATTGATCAGGAGAGACTCCTGCACGACCCTCCCCTTGCCGTCCAACCAGACAATGGCCGGGATCGGAGCGCCGGCGGTGAGGTTTGTCAGCAGCGTCAGGACAGCCGTGCTGAGCGTGCCGCTGACTCCAGGCGGCGTCACCTCCGACGGAGTGATCTTCGCGATGTCTATGGACACCTTGTACTTGGTCGTCGGCACACCACCGACCTTGCTATTGCCGACCTCTGTGCCACTGTTGGTGACGCCCCGTAGCAGGTTGAGCAGCAGCGATGTGTCGAACGCGACCGACCAGCTCACAAAGGGGCTACACGACTGGAGGAACGACTGGTTCGTAGCAAGATTGAAGGTGAACCACGTCTTGCCGGTCGGGAGAGCCGTGCCTCCAGGTGACGACGGAGGTATGTACACGTACTCGTCGCCCTGCCAGACGACCCACGGCAGCGCGGAGGTCTGGCCGCCGAGCTTGAACGTGCCGTTGCCAGTGGCAAAGTCGGCGGTTCCAACGGCGGGGGCGACCTGTGAGGATGGCGATGAGCTGGCGCCTGCGAACCCCACGGCTCTCGGGAGCGTCACCACTGCCGCAGTCGTCTCCGCAATGGTCTTCGATGCAGCTGCGCGCACCAGCCGGGCTACCGCCGCACCACTTATGGTCCCAGCGGACCCGCAGGCCGAAGCGGCGAGTGCCACGACGACCAGCAACGCCACTGGCCAACCCTTATTTACCAGACCCCTGGATCTCGCCGTCCAACACTCCTTGAAGCTCATCGGCACATGTTACCCTGAACGCGTCTGCAGGATGGCTCGCTCCGACGCTGACGACGACCGCTGCATGTGAGCGAGAGCCTGTCGCCCCGCGCTCATCGAGCCTGCCGTACAACACCACGAGGCCGAAGTGCCGTGCCAGTCACCACGTCTATGATGGTCCCGTGAACCCCACCCTCTTCACCCTGACCCTTTGCGGTATCGGGCTCGGGGCCGGAGCGATCGGCTCGCTCGTCGGCCTTGGCGGCGGCTTCATCGTGGTTCCCGCTCTCACCCTCCTGTTCGGCGTGAACATACGCCTAGCGATCGGCGCATCGATCATATCGGTCATCGCCACGTCGAGCGGCGCAGCGGCAGCCTACGTGCGCGAGCACATCACCAACCTGCGCATCGGCATGTTCCTCGAGATCGCCACGACCCTTGGAGCGATCACCGGCGCCTACCTGGCCAGCATCGTGGAGCCGAGGCTGCTCTTCGTCCTCTTCGGCGTCGTCCTCGCCTACTCGGCTGTCGCGATGGTACGCGGCTTCAAGGAACACGCGGCAGTCGCCACAGTCACACAGCGCGCGAGTGATCGCATAGCCGACCGGCTCGACCTTCACGACAGCTATTACGACGAGGCGGAGCAGCGTGACATCTCCTACAGCGTCTCGCGAACCAAGGTCGGCCTCGGGCTAATGTACATAGCCGGAACCGTAAGCGGGCTTCTCGGCGTCGGATCCGGAACCCTGAAAGTGCCGGCGATGGACCTTGCGATGGGCCTTCCGATCAAAGTCTCCACAGCTACCAGCAACTTCATGATCGGCGTCACCGCCGCTGCCAGCGCAGGTGTTTACTTCGCCCGCGGCGACGTCCAGCCTACGATCGCCGCTCCCGTCGCGATCGGAGTCCTCGTCGGCGCGCTCGGGGGCTCACGAGTCCTTCCACGCCTGCGAGGCCAGCGGGTGAGACAGCTCTTCGTGGTGATACTGGTGCTGATCTCCGCTGACATGCTTTGGAAAGGTGTACATTGACCGGGGGAGGCGATGCTGTCGAGGCTGGCAACGAAGTCGCTGGCGCTGGCCCTGGTGGAGCAATGGATGGGCAACACGACGCCCCGGGGAAGGCCACCACAAATGTCCAAGAGGACGAGCGCCTTCGCAAGATGGAGTCCATCGTAGCGATCGTCCTTCGCGGCGGGGTCTTCACCAGCGCTGCCGTCGTGCTGGCCGGAACCCTGATGACCCTCCTCGACAAGCACACCTACCACTACAGCGTCGTAGCGCTCCACGGCATCACGGCCGGCAAGCTCAAGCTACGCGGAGCTCCGTACCCGCATAGCCTGAGCAGCGTCTTCTCTGGGGTAGCATCGCTAAATGGCCCTGCGGTGATCATGCTGGGCGCTCTCATCCTCATCGCCACGCCTGTCCTCCGTGTCGCGGTCTCGCTCATCACCTTCGCCCATCAGCGAAACCTGGACTTCGTCATCATCACTGCGGTCGTTCTCACGATCCTCGTCACGTCATTCCTACTTGGCAAGGCATCGGGAGGATGAGCCGAGCGAGACGGATGAGCCGAGCGGGACGGATGAGCCGGATCACTCCGGCAACCCCCTGAGGAACGCCTCCTCGATCTCGCACCCTGAGGCCTCTCCCCCGAGACCATGGGCGAGATGCTCCAGCGACGTCAATCCCGATCGCTTCTCGTCCCCGGACACCTCGTGGTCGCTTGCGATTAGATCGAACGTGCCAGGGGCATCCCAGTTGACCAGGGCGGCCACATGAAAAAGCGCTCCAAGGCGGTTGCGCCGCTGGGAGAGGCCGACCACCTTGCGACCGCCGGCCAGCACCTCACCCGGCCCCTTTCCAGCAAAGCAGATCTTGCGGGACCAGGGGTCGTCGGTGGCCGTGGCAGTGCAGAGCACGAGGTCCTTCACTCCGAGTTGGCCGAGCGCCGCCACCCATGCGCCACCAATCCAAAGAAACGACTTCACTACGTCGTCCACCCAGAGAGGGTCCTCGCGTGGCAACCAGAGCTCGAACCACACCTGGTCTCCTGGAGCGACCACTACGCAGCCGCCGCCTCCGCTGCGCCGTGCTACGTCCATTCGCCTCGCGGCGACGCGGGCCCAGTTGATGTCGTCCACAGGCTGCGTGCTTCCGAGGACCAGGGCAGGGCGGACAACGTCGCACACTACGACCCTCCGGCAGGAGCTACCAGAATCGAGCGAGGCCAAGAGCTCGCCGGCCGTGCCACGGCTCCGCTCCACGCTCCAAGACCTAGCCAATTTCCTCGGTTTCCGAGCACGATCTTCGACCGCAATGCCATATCGCGCGGCAAGGCCGGCTCGGAGCCGGTTCCAAGCAAGGAAAACGGCTCTTGAACATGCGATCAGAGCCGGATCAGGCCGTCAGCGAGGTCGTGGCCAAGTACGCCTCCCAATCGGGCTGGACACCGGTCGAAGCGACACGGAGCAACTCGAAGCTACTTGGCTGGGTCGGTCTACGCTCCAAAGAAAGACCGGCCTCGTGCGGCAGGTGGTCCTCCTTTCGCGTGTTGCACCTGCGACACGAAGCCACCACGTTCTCCCAGGCGTGGGCGCCACCCCGGCTCCTCGGCACGACATGGTCGATGTTCTCCGCGGCCGCGCCGCAGTACTGACACCTGAAAGAGTCGCGCAGGAAGACCGCCGTCCTGTTCAGCGCTATCCTTCTCGCTCTCGGTACCCTCACGTAGTAGGACAGCTTGACGACCGACGGCTCAGGAAAGCTGAACCTGGCAGAGTGGATCACGCGGTCCGTCGAGTGCAGCATCTCCGCCCTCTCGGAGAGCACCAGCACCAGCGCCCTCCTCGACGCCACGACGCCGAGCGGCTCGAACGTCGCGTTCAACACCAGTGCACGACTCACATCGAACGAGGTTACCAGGGAAACAGCCGCATAGTTGGGACGCTACCTTCATCTCCGCTCGCCTCTTCTTTCTTCCTGGCCTTCCCCTGCAGCCCTTTCTTCACGCATGACCGGGCTCGCGCAGCATCTTTCTCATCGCACGGCGCCACCTGAGATAGGCGACCACTTCGCCAGGCCTCGGGACCGCGTCGGCAGATCCATAAGCCGTCTCCATCCTGAAACGCCAGTACGCCTCGTCTGGAGCTGGGATCGGCGGCCACCTCCGCCACCAGCCTGGACGTGCGAGAACGAGCACCTGTGACAGAGCCGTAGACCACAGCGTGGGCCTGCACAACACCGCCGCGAGCGCGCGGGCACGCCACGGCGGCCTCACTGTCTTGGCAGCCTTCGCCATCCGGTCCGGTAGCCGAGGTCCCACGAGCCGAGACCCCGCCAGCCAACCGCGCCCGCGCCAATCAGCGGGCCGGCGTCCCCAAGCCCACCGGGCACGATACGGGCGCCGCTAGCTCTTCCTATGGTCGCGTACCGGTCGATCTCATACTGGGCGCCTCGAAAGAACACACTGCCGAAGCCAAGCGCGACCGACCCTGACACCACCACCAGCTCGAGCTCCAAGAGGTTGGCGGCACTCGCCACCGCCCTGCCTACGAGAACGCCTGTCCTGTGCCTAACAGCAGTAGGGGCATCAGCGGCGGGTCGGCCCGTCATCCGGGCAATCGACGCACCCGAGGCCTCGGCTTCGAGGCAGCCGAACGAGCCGCAGGTGCACCTCCTCCCTCCCGGCTCGACCACCACATGGCCGATGTGCCCGGCGTTGCCCTCTGGGCCATCCAGCAGGCGGCCATCGACTACCACACCACCACCCACTCCCGTCGAAACGACCATCGCGAGAAAGGCGCTCACGCCTTGGGCAGCGCCGACCCATCCCTCGCCAAGTGCCAGCGCCTTGGCGTCGTTGTCGAGGAAGCACCTCATCTCCAAGCGTTCTTCCAGCCGAGAGCGCAACGGGAAGCCACGCCAGGCAGGGATGTTCAGGGGCGAGACCTGCTCACCGAAGACCGGCATCGGCCCCCCGCAACCAATGCCGCAGACATCCACCGGAGCGCCGCTCGCATCAGACACGGCATCACGACACAGCGAGACCACCAGCTCGAACAGTCTTTCTGGATCATCTCCCGAAGGCGTCGGCGCCTCCCGCTTCGCTACCAGACGGCCGTCAAGGCCCACCAGGCCTGTCGCTACCTTGCTGCCGCCGATGTCCACCGCCAGCGCGTAGCAGACCTCTGCATCACTGCCTCCGTCCGCAACCGAACCTCGCTGTCGCTTTGGAAGCGAAGCTATCGCCGTAACAGATCCTGCAAATGGTCTCGGGAGCGATCTCGGCTAGTGCTGCCCAAAACGTTCCTTGAGACGACGCACGGCATCCCCCAATGCCTCCGAGGTGCCCTTCACCCTCATGGCGCTGGAGATCTCGTGCCAGCCCGCACGGCCCATCCTGCGCGCATTGCGCTCGAAGATCGCCGCCGCCCCCAGCATGATCACGAATCCGGCAAAACTCAGAGGGAGGAAGCTCGACAGCCAGATCATGAGCATGACCAGACCACCGATGAACGCCAATGCAGACCAGACACAGTAGCGTCCAGCATGCTTGTAGACAGTCTCTGACTTGACCCTGTTCGCAAAAGCAGGGTCGTCCGCGTAAAGGGTCTGCTCCAACTCTTGCAAAACTCGTTGCTCATGCTCGGAGAGCGGCACTGTGCTCCACCTCCTAAGCCAATCCTCTTGCCTCGCTCTGCCTTCCTGTCCATATCTTCCCACACCTCGCGAGCAATCACAACGCGCTAGGCGCTGGCGTCACGCTAGGCGTCGGCAGCGCTCCTCAAGCCGACAGCCGGAGCATCCGGAAGGACTCCGCGGCTGACAGGCCAACGTAGCGCCCGGTCTCCTCCGCTCGCTCCCGGACCCCTGAGCGAAACCAGTCACCCGAGTCTGCGAACTGGCTGACATGGCACGACAACGCGTCCACCTTGGCTGCGACCGTAGCCGAAATGTCCACCCAGATATCCGGCTCAGTGGTCCCCGAAAGATAGACCGTACCGACCTGCCAGGGAGGGCCGGAGCCGGGAAAGTACAACGGAAGCGCCGCCGCAGGTGAGACGGCATCCAGCACGGCCCAGCCGACAACACGGTGATCGCGGTGATTGAAGTAATCGCGACCGAAGAAGATCGCGGTCGGATCATGCGAGAGCACGACGTCGGGCATGACGCTCCTTACCCAAGAGACCATCTCACGCCTCAGCACCGCCTCATCGAGCTCCCCGTCCGGGAAACCAAGAAAGTGCGGTGCGCCGACGCCTAGCGCTTCACTTGCGCTCACCGCTTCCTCGATGCGCTGGTGCGCGAGTGCCCCGGACAGAGCGCCTGGGCTCCGGAGCGAGCTTCCCTCTGCATCGACGGCGTCGACGCCGACGTCGACGTCGACGTTGACTGCGCCCTTGTCGCCGTTCGTGCACACCACGATCTGGATCTCTGCTCCGGCTCGCGCCCAGCGAGCAATCGTACCCCCGCTCGCAACGTACGGATCATCCGGGTGGGCATAAACAGCAAGCACGCGCCGGGGCGCCACTTCGAGTATCTCGGCCACCACTGCCACCATAGCGTGCTCATCCGGTGCGCCGCTGCGCGGCGTTGCAGGATGCCGCTGCGCGGCGTTGCAGGATGCCGCTGCGCGGCGTTGGAGATGTTCCGCGACCTCAGTCCTTGACAGCCGCGACACTCTGGCCGCCTAGCTCGTGATCAGAGCCTCACCACTGTTCAAAGCTTTCTGAGGACTGTGACCACCTTGCCGTAGATGTGAGCATCTGACTCGTCGAGCTCTATCGGCTCGAAGTCGTCATTAGCTGGCGTGAGCACTATCTTCGATCCCTTGCGGCCGAAGTACTTGACCGTAGCCTCCTCGTCGGCGATCGCCGCGACCACCACATCTCCTGGGTCGGCATCCGACTGCTGGCGAACCACCACTAGATCACCGTCCAAGATCCCGGCGTTGATCATCGATTCACCCCGGACCCTCAACATGAACATGGATCCACGCCCGGTGAGCTCTTCCGGCACGGCCATCATCGCCTCGACGCTCTCCCGGGCAAGCACACCGGTACCTGCGGCAACATCACCCACCAGCGGCACCTGGCGAGCAATGCCGGCATCGACGGCTGCACCCGACGCGGGATCGTAGCGCAACTCTATCGCCCTCGACTTGGTGGGGTGACGACGGATGTACCCATCCTTCTCCAGTAATCCCAGGTGAGAATGGACTGTAGACGCAGACCTCAAGCCAACGGCGAAGCCGATCTCACGAACTGACGGAGGGTAGCCACGCTCTTGAACGCACCTGCCAATGAAGTCCAGCATCTCCCTTCGTTTACCAGCCAACGCATCCACCATCACGACAAGTCCTCCTTGTTCCTCTCTCACCGATCCACCTCTACTGACCCTGCTGCACAACACTCACGCCGTGGCGGCGCTCACCGCCCTCGCCGGAGCTCGAGCCGGGACCAGTACACATGTTCCTGAAATGACGATACCTGACGACAGCCTCGAAAGGCAAACATCAGTTCCGTGACAACTCCCCGTGGCGCCCGACCACTCGGCCATGTGCAGATGCTTGACATAGAACGGGTGTTCGTCTTTACTGGTGTCTATGCAAACATACGTTCTTCATTACGACTGCAATGAACACGCGCCAAGCTGCGCGAGCTCCCAGAGCGCGCTTGAAAGGGCTCAGGAATCCTGGTCGAGAGCCGAGCTGGAACGGGAGGAGCGCCGGGCGACCACCACATTTCGTAGAGTGATCGCCGGGGCAGTCCTCCTGGGAACGTTGCTGGGCATCCGGGTGGCGATCGGTCCGGTCCACGACTATGGTCGCCAGGCCCCTGCTCACGTCCAGCGCAGCTACCCATTGCCAGGCATGCGCTAGGCACGGTTCTGCTTCCCAGCAGGCGTTGTGGCAAGAACGGCTATTGGCAAGTGCCGTTGGCAGGTGCCGTGCTCTGCCACTTGATATCGTCCGATGTGTGCGCTGCCCCTTCTGCTCCAGCCTCGATGACAAGGTCGTAGACTCCCGCGTCACCGAGGACGCTCTTGCGATACGCCGTCGGCGTGAGTGCATGGCATGCGGTCTTCGCTTCACCACCTTCGAACGCCAGGAAGACGTGCCCCTCTCGGTCATCAAGCGCTCCGGCCAGCGCGAACCGTTCGATCGCTCGAAGATCGTCGCAGGACTGCGGGCCGCCGGAAAGAACAGGCCACTGGCAGCTGACGACATGGAAGCGATCGCCGCCGAGGTGGAAGAGGAGGCTCGCGCTGGAGGGACCGAGGTCACGAGCGAGAGCCTCGGCCTTGCCGTCCTGAGCCGCCTGCATGGCAAGGACGAGGTGGCATATCTACGCTTTGCCAGCGTGTACAAGGGATTCGAGGATCTGGAGGACTTCCGGCGCGAGGTCGTCATTCTGACCAAGGAGACTGCGCCGAAGCGTCGAGGAGCCAAGGACTAGCCATATGCGCATCGGCATACTGACCGGCGGGGGAGACTGCCCTGGCTTGAACGCCGTGATCCGGGCGTCGGTGATCAAAGGAATCACCGCCTACAAGGATGAGCTGATCGGCTTCACAGACGGATGGAAGGGCATGCTCGAGGGAACCAGCGTGACCCTCGACGTCGAACGCTGCCGCGACATCCTCCCCATGGGAGGCACGATCATCGGCTCATCCCGCACCAACCCGTTCAGTCATCAAGATGGGCCGGGACGCGTTGCCGCGACCTTTGCGGCACGAGACCTGGACGCGGTCATCGCCATCGGCGGTGAGGACACCCTGGGCGTTGCGGCAAGGCTGGCCGACTCCGTGGGGCTGCAGGTGGTGGGCGTCCCGAAGACCATCGACAACGACATCGCCGGCACGGAGGTCACATTCGGCTTCAACACCGCGGTGCAGACTGCCACCGATGCTATCGATCGCCTTCGAACCACTGCCGAGTCGCACCACCGCGTGATCGTGTGCGAGGTGATGGGCCGCAATGCAGGCTGGATCGCGATCCACTCTGGGATCGCAGGAGGTGCAGCCGAGATACTCGTACCCGAGGAGCCGTTCGACATCGGCGAGATCTGCGAGCGCATCGAACGACGCCACTCGAGAGGGCTCTTCTCGTCGGTGATCGTCATCGCCGAGGGAGCAGTGCCGCTGGAGAACGATGATGACGTCGCCAGCGCTGACCACGGCGCATCTCGTAGGGGCTCAGGCGAGCCGGCTGCCACGGACCAGTTCGGCCACGAGCGCCTGGGCGGCATCAGCAACTTCCTCGCGGAGCAGATCGAGCTCAGGACCGGGATCGAGTCCCGGGTGACGATACTCGGCCATGTACAGCGGGGCGGGACTCCCACGGCCTTCGACAGGGTGCTCGCCACGAGGTTCGGAGTCGAAGCGATCGAAGCGTGCCATGACGGAGACTTCAAGACGATGGTGGCGCTTCAGGCCGGCAAGATCGTCAGGCTGCCGATCGCAACCGCCCTATCTGCGCCGAAGACCGCGGACCTTTCCCTCATCCATGACGTAGCGGCGGCGTTCCTCGGTTGACGCCGATAACGCCCTGCAGGACCGTGTAGACATCGGCGAGCTCGCCCGCGCTCACGTGCTCCCCGGGGCTGTGGCAGAGAGACGGATCTCCGGGGCCAAAGTTGACAGCGGGGGTGCCCCTGCCCGCAAAGAACGCAACGTCGGTCCAGCCGACCTTTGCTTTCGGTGGACGCCCGGTCGCAGTGGCGAGCGAGGCGAGCAGCGGCGATCCAAACGAAGGCAGCGCTCCCTCGGCCACATCCACAACAACCAACCGATCCCCGGGATCTCCTCCGAAGCCGCCGCTCTCCAGCGTCTCGCGGACGTGAGCGATCGCATCCTCTGCCGTCCGATCTGGGGCGAACCGGTAATTGATGTCCAGCTCGACCAGGTCAGGAACGACGTTCCCCGCAATGCCGGAACGCGCTCCGACCGCCTGTAGCGACTCGACGAACTCGCATCCATCCAGGCTCGCGGTCCGAGCTGCATAGGTATCGAGAACCCCGAGAACGCCGGCAAGCCGATGAAGAGCGTTAGTGCCCATCCAGGGGCGGGCTGTGTGCGCCCTCTTGCCCGCCAATGTCACCTGCAACCGCAACGTCCCCTGGCACCCCGCCTCGACAACGCCCGCGGTCGGCTCGGCGAGAACTGCTGCATCACAGGCCAAGAGGTCCGGACGTTCCCTCGCCAAGGCCAGCAGACCGCTTCGTGCCCGCCCGACCTCCTCACATGCATAGAGAAGCACGGTCACCTCGACCTCCGCGGCGGCTGCCTCCTTGGTGAGCTCGAGCAGGACAGCCACCCCGCCTTTCATGTCCACCGCGCCAAGGCCCTCCAGAACGCCGCCCTCAATTCGCGCGCCAGAACCGGTCGCGGCGGGACCGCTCGGCGGCGGGACCGTGTCGAGATGCCCAGCAAGGAGGATGCGCGCCGTCCGAGCGCCTTTGGTGCGCGCGAGAACATTGTCCCCGAGGCGGACTACTTCCAGGTTATTGCGGGAGCAAAGGATCGACTCCGCAAAGCTCGCTATGTCCGCCTCCGAGCCGCTGACGGATGGGATGTTCACGAGCTCACCAGCGAGCTCGAGCAGGCGTTGGCCCAGATCGGCGCTCGGGGGGGTGGAGCCTGCGGGCGCGCCGCTCGGGGGCTCGGCGCTCGGAGGCTCCGAGCCCCCCGGGGGGGTGGCGCCTGGTGGCGCCTCAGACGGCTGCACCATGACTACGCAGGATATCGTTCAAGCGGACCTTGTCGAGGGTCTGGCCCTCCGAAAGCCTCCTGATGACCAGCACGCACGGTAGGTAGAACTCGCCACCAGTAAACTCCCGCCTACGAGACGCAGAGACCGCTACGCACCAGTCCGGAACCTCCCCCCGGCTCAGCTCCTGGCCGGTCTCGGCGTCGACGACCGGGATCGACGGGTTCAAGATGACCCCCGCACCGAGAACTGCACCCTTACCCACCCGCGCCCCGTCAGTCACCATGCAGCGGCTTCCGATGAAGGCTTTGTCTCCGACGACAACCGGAGCAGCCTGTGGAGGCTCGAGCACCCCGCCGATGCCCACACCGCCTGCGAGGTGCACGCCCGCGCCGATCTGCGCACAAGATCCAACCGTGGCCCAGGTGTCCACCATCGTCCCCGCGCCAACCCTTGCCCC
>JAJYWA010000147.1 GCA_021791755.1 Actinomycetes bacterium
ACTTCGACAACTACCGGCTCCGGCTCTTGCTGCATTCCGGTGTCGAATGGAACACTCCCTCAACTGCACGAATCAGGGGCCGTCAACCACGCCTCATCGCGTAGAGCCGGATTACGACCGAGCTGATCATTGGTCGAGCATGGGGCCCTGGAGATCGGCCGTCGGGTCAGGTGGTGGAGGTTGAGCGTCGTCGGATCCTCCGCGTGCGGGAGTTCTGACAAACGGGCTACACCTCGAGATCGCGAGGGAAGTCACACGCTGCCTGAGCACGTGCCTTCGGACCCAATCCGGCCCCGGGATGGTCCGGGTGCTTCCCTTCCAAGGATCGATACGCGGCGATCACCCTCTCAGGTGGGGTCCGCTTCGGAACGCGGGTCAGTCTCGGGATAGCCAGCCGGAGGGGCCCTGCAGGGTGAGAAAGCTGCAAGGTGGCGAGGATCGCCCGTCCAAGCACTTCGGTGAGAAGCGCAGGGGTTGCGTTTCCGATCTGTCGTACCTGGTCTCGGTAGCTTCCTTCAACAGCCCAGTCGGCTGGCAGTGACTGCAGGCGCAATAGCTCCTCCAAGGCGAGCGGGCGATTGTCCCAGTGGAAAGGTCCGGTCGATGGCCCGGGTTGCGCTGGCAGCGTCCATGCGGGCATGTCCTTGGCCAGCTTCAGGAGGAATGACCAATAGCGCGTGCGGTACCCGAACAAGGGTCGGCCGCCGCCGCGGGAGGTGTGCCAGAGGTAGTTCCCGCCTTCCGGTATAGAGGGAAGCAGGTCCGCCCATTTGCCTACGGCAACGGGCGGATCGGCAACCTTCAGTCGGCCGATGGCGTCCCACGAGCGCACCGGAGCCCTGTCATGAGTGGGTATCGGCCAGGAGAACCGACCGCCGTCGCGCAACGCCATGATGATTGCCCGTCGGCGCCGCTGCGGCACCCCGAAGTCGGCGGCATCGAGGACGCGTGGCTCGGTTCGATAGTGCGTTCCCCAGCGCGCGTTGATCCGAGCGAGCGACTGCTCGATCTCGGGTAGCGCCGCTATCGATCCTTGGGCGAAGCCGGTCACGTTCTCCATGAGAATCGCCTTCGGGAGGAAAGTCTCGGCCAGATCCAGGAACCCGTTCAGGCAGTTCGATCGCTCGTCATCGAGGCCGATGCGCGACGTGCGAGACCACTGGGCGGCTTTCGAGAATGGCTGGCAGGGTGGCGATCCGGCGAGAAGCGTCAGCTCTCGCCGTCGCAGGCCTACGGCGTGCGGAGTCAACGTCTTGGCCGCATCAAGGATGTCACCGGTCTCCAGCAGGGGCCACTGGTCTTCCCGGTTGGCCTTGAGAGATCGCCTCGCAATTCGGTCCAGCTCGACGCATCCAACGTGGACGAAGCCAGCTGCCTCCAATCCGAGGTCGAGTCCTCCGACACCTGAGAAGCCAGACAGGACCGTGGGTCTCGCCTCCTCAGGCATCGGCCACCGCTTTGCACTCGGTAAGCGCAGCTTGCACTTGATCTGCAGCCAGATTCAGGGGCACGTGCTCCCAGATCCGCAGGACTCGCCATCCTTCTGAGCTGAGAGCTGCCAGCACCCTTAGGTCTCGCTCGACATTTCGGTCGAGCTTTGCTGACCAGTAGGCAGTATTGGACCTCGGCAAGTTTCCGTGCTCGGGGCAGCGATGCCAGAAGCATCCATCTAGGAAGATGGCCAGTCGCGGTCGCGGGAAGGCCACGTCTGCCCGGACCCGAATGCCACCTGCTGCGATGAGGAGCTGCTTTCGGAACCGCATTCCGCGTCGGTGAAGCTCTGATCGAACCCGGAGCTCTGGGCCCGTGTCGGAACGACGGTTGCCTCGCATGACCGCGGTGGCCGCCTGGCTTGAGGGCATTGGGTATCCGGTGAGGGTCAGACTCCCACCGTGAGTCCTCTCTGCGGCGATGACGGGCGCCTTCGAGATGTCCTGGCTTCGGGGTGACCGTGCCGGGACGCTGACGGGCATCACGTGTCGATCCCCTCACCGGAGGTTCGAGCGAGCTGCACCCAGGCGCCGGGCGGAGCGGAGAGTCCGATGCCCCCTGCTCGCAATCGCAGGCCGGACACTCGAACCTGCTCGCCCGGCTGAAGGCTGGCAGCGTCCCTTAGCCGACGGGGATCCAGGCCAGTGATGGTGACGACACCCAGTCGTGTTCCCGCGGTCGCCTCCAGCTCCACCGCGACCGATCCGACCTGAGCCTGCTGGACACGCTCGACAGTTCCCTCAAGCACTTGCAGGTCGTTTAGCTCATTAGTGCCCCCTGCCCAGATTGCCGGGCAGCCCAGGATGTGCGGGCAGTACCCGCAGGAGCGATCAGATGGCCGCGCGAGGCGCACAGTCTCGCCTTCGTCGACAGCGGAGTTGAAGTCGTCGAGTGCCGCCAAAACGGACGCGCACGCCTCCTCGATTGCTCCGTCGGTCACCTCCACCGGGAGGCGGGCGCGACCGATCGGGCGGATCTCGCCAGCAATTACGGGGATCCCATGCTGGCGAACCATCGCAGCGTACATAAGGACTTGCAACCCGAAGCGCCCGGCTGGCTTGACGTCCTCAGGAGCAACCGTTCCGGATTTGAATTCGACAACTCGCGCCCCAACGTCGGAGAGCAGGACGAGGTCTGGCGTTCCGCGCATTGGAGGGGCATTCGACGACAGAGGTCGTTCAACCCACCGTTCGATACCGATCGAGTTCGATACTTCTGCTGCTAGCCATCCTGCCTCGATGACGAGGCGCTCCTCGGTGGTGGCGTACCCGGGCCACCCTACAGCAGGGCCGAAGTAGCTCTCGCCAATGGACGCGGCGGCAGCCTTCTCTTCCAGGGCCACCTCGTCATGCCAACGCTGTCGGACGGCCGCCTCAAATTCAGACGGGCCCAGTTCGGTGCGCTGGTCGGTAGAGACCCATCCAAGGACGCGATGAACGGCGGTGCCGAGGCGCGCCGGCGGGTTGGATGAGGAGCTGCCTTGTCTCCATCGATGGGTTCGGCTCAGGTGCACGGCAAGCCCGCACCGTTGCATGGCCGTGAACAGCGTGGGGCTTACCTCAGCGATCCGCTCAGTGTCCGGCATCGCCAACGGCATCCAGAGCGATGAGTGCCTGACCAGGCGTTCGGATGAGCTTGAACCACGAGCAGAACCGGACGTCGGCTTCGGCTGCCTCAGCCTGCGCGACGACGCGAGCCAGCGTTTGGCCTCGGCGAGCATCGCTCGTCGCCTCAAGGGGATGGGTGATGACGCAAACACGGTTGTCTCGCTCGCTCCGAAGGATGGGCCGCTCGGCGAGGAGGTCGTCGCGCCAGTGTGGCACTCCCGCTGCGAAGGCTCTCGCGGCCTGGGTGGCGTGGTCGACCCAGCGATGCGGTGCGAAGGCGCGGCCGAGCAGGATCTCCGCGAGGTCGCATGCCAGGCGCCAATCGAGGAGTGGGTGAAGCCTGCTGTTCGACCAGTCCTGCAGACAGGCGTAGCAGGAACCTCGGCACGGCTCACCGTTGGGGCCAATGTGCCGCCCGTAGGCGGTAACGCGCTCGTCGACCGCATTCACGAGCTCCTGAAGTCGTTCCTGGCTCGCCTTGAAGTAGCGGGCGTAGCCAGCCCCGTTGAGCAGGGTGTCGGTGAGGTAGATCTCCCCGCCGATGCCCAGACGCGTCGCCAGCGGGCTGAACCCGGCGCTGAACTCCTCGGGTGCCGCCTCCAGCACTCGCCACGCCGCCTCCCGGAATAGGTACGCCGCGGAGAGCCATGCCGAACGAGCTTCGATCCGCCCGGGATATGGATCGATTTCAAGCGGTAGGTCAATAGCGCTGAGGAACAGGGCGTCGGTCACCTTCCGGCTGCCGACCGCGGCGATTTCAGGGCTCTGGTCCAGCGCCGGGAGCCACGGGGACGGCGTGTAGCCCTTGGCGGTGTCAAAGGCGTCTTGCACCATAAGTCCGTCCCACCTGCCCGGTGGGACGGTTGCGCGAAACGCGAATCCGTCACCTTCGCTTCCGGCGTTAGCGGCGATGAGCTGGACCTTGCCACCGCGTGTGGCGAGGTTGCCCAAAGTAGGGCCTGGCGTGGGGGCTGCGGTCTCGTCGAAGGTCATTCGCGCCAAGCCAGAGCCAGATATCCAGGGGTCATTACCGTCGTAGTCGGGCGCCCAGCCATAGATGGTGCGATAGCCAAGCGGCTCTGCCATCTCGGTCACCACGTATCGATCCTCGCCGCACTCCGGGCAGATGATGTCGTCATCGAAGGGGCTAAGGGTCGTGTACCAGCAGGCGAGGCACGTCCCGAGCCGGCAGCGCTCGCCAAGCGGGTCGGGGACCGCCTGGGGCCGACCTCCTGCACCGACCTCATACTCCACGACCCCGACCGGGATGTGACGTCGCCCGTCCCTGATGATGGAGCCTCCCGGGGCGAACTCGCTGATCGCGATCTCCGAGTCTCGATCGATCGTCAGGTCGTCGACGTTGCCCAGGTCTCGTGGCTTGTCGAGGTATAGGTACCGCTGCCTCGTAGGCATGCCATACATGGGGAGAAGGCCGTGCTCGGCGAGCTGTTGGGAGAGGTCGCGGTGGCCGAGGGAGGCGGCGGCGACATCGCTGACGTCTTCTAGCAGACCTCCGTCCAGGATGTAGCCAAGGATGTCGTCGGGCTCCTCGACGCTCGTCTCTCGAAGGATGGCCTGAACGATCTCGGCTACGACATCGCGGTTGC
>JAJYWA010000148.1 GCA_021791755.1 Actinomycetes bacterium
CCTGCGATTCCCGTCGTGATTGGCCGTACGATACCAAAGGAGCTACCACTCGGCTCTGTGCTCGCGGTTTTCTATGCGACCCGCCACGCCGCCTGAGGCCTGAGGGGCGAGGACACCAGCCACCTGGCGGGAGCTTTCCGGTCAACGCCCGAAAGATCCGCAAAGTCGCCAGCGCTCTGCCGATGGTTCGGATAATACACTTGGCCCCGGAGCGGATCGCGCGATTGATGTCGGAGGTGCTGGAACCGACAAGTTTGCAACTTTGGAACCCTTGCAGGTTAGAACCCTTGCAACTTTAGAACCCTTGCAGGTTGGACGTGTTCTGCGGATGGATTGATGACCAGCCACACCGCTGGCTTACCAGCGGTGTGCGGGACTGCCTCACCTTCCGTACGCCGATGAGACCCACGCCAGACCGTCGGATCGCCAGACCTATGAGGCCAGCCGCCAGACCCCGACCGACCAGAGAGCGTTGCCATGGATGCTCAACTCACCAGCCCACAGGCCCTCAACTCGTCCGCGCGCACGCCCTCACTCGTCCGCGCGCACGCCCCCAACTCACCCGCCAGCTGAGCTGGCGTCTTCGCCTGCGTTGCGACGCACGCGCTCGCTTACGACCTTCGACGACTCGCCAGGCGCCATCGTGACGCCGAACAGCGCGTCAGCGCACTCCATCGTCCGCTTCTGGTGGCTTACGACGATGAGCTGGGAGTGACTCCGGAAGCCGTCCAGAAGGGTGACGAAGCGATTGAGGTTCACGTCGTCAAGAGCTGCCTCAACCTCATCCATTAGGTAGAACGGCGACGGTCTGGCCATGAAGACTGCGAACAGGAACGCTAGCGCCACAAGTGAGCGCTCCCCGCCCGAGAGAAGCGAGAGCTTGCGAACCCTGCGTCCCGGCAGGCATGCTTCGAGCTCTACACCGGTCTCGAGGGCGTTGGCGGGGTCCGTGAGGACGAGCCTCCCCGTGCCATCAGGAAACAAGCTCGAGACGAGTGAAGAGAAGTGCTCGTTCACATCGGTGAACGCTGACGTGAACACGCTTGCGATCTCGGCGTCGACCATGTCGACTACCTTGAGCAGATCACGCCTTGCAGAACGCACGTCATCCAACTGGCTCTCCACGAACCTCCGACGCTCGTCCAGCTCCGCAAGCTCATCGACCGCCAGCAGGTTCACTGGTCCCATGCTCGCTATCTCCCGCTCCAGCTCGCGCTCCCGCTCCTCTGCTGTCACGCCTTCGGGAAGGCTTGGGCGCGGAGCTCGAAGAGCATCGTCCCGATCGCGGGCCAACTGCCTCTGTATCCGCTCCATCAGCGCTTCCCGCCGGAGCCGGTCCTCGGCTGAACGTACCGCGAGGTCCTGCAGCTGCTCTTTGGCCTCGCCTGAGCGAAGCTCCAGACCGCCACGCTCCTGGGACAAGGATTCGAGATGTTGCTCGATCTCCAGGATGCCGGCGTCAGCCTGCTCGCGAAGCTCAGAAAGCCGCTTCACGCAGAACGCGACGCTTTGCGCGCACCCTGCCAGCTTCGCCAGCAGATCCTGCACCTGCCTCGCAGCGTCTTCCAGCCAACCGCGCCTAGCCGACGCGTTATCACGCTCCGCGGCGCTTCCGGCCAAACGCAACTCCACCTTCGCTCTGCGTTCAGACAGCACGATACGTCTTTCGTAGAGCGCTGCAAGGCGTGCCGTGACGGTGGACTCCTCTTTCAAGAGTGCCTCGCGTGTCGCTTCGAGGCCGCCGCGAGCCTCGCTTCGCTGGCGCGACTGCTCCGCATGCACACGTAGCGCCTCTTCAAGCATGGCCGCGCGCTCCGAAAGCAGAACCGAGTCCCCACCATCACTTTCGACCTCGGCCGACAGATCCTCGATCTGGCGCGAAAGATCCCGCTCCTCCAATAGCATGCGTTCACGTTCCTCGGTCAAGCGACGAAGAGCGATCTCCGCTGCCGCCAGCTTGCCCTCGGCAAGATCACGTGTCCTGCGCAGCTCCAGCAGCTCCTCACTCGACCGAGCAAGCGTTTCGCGCGCCGCGGCGAGCTCTGCTGTAGCTCGCTCGAGCACGAGAGACTGACTGCGGGCCTCGTCCTGCGCCCTTTTGGCAAGGCCCGGGGCCGTGTCGAGCATCTCGCTCCGGACCTTCAGAACCTCACCAGCCATGCGGTCGCCGTTCGCAGTGATGACGAACAGATCCGGCCGCTGGATCGCCACGTCCAGTGCGCGGCCAAGCTCTGCTTCTCTCGCCGACCTCGCCGAGCTCGCCGAGCTCGCCGAGCTGGTAGGCGCCACGGCCTGCGAGCTTCGCATGTCCTCCTGGTCTGAGACGACGACTGCGCTAGCAAGTCTCGCATCAAGGAACTGCTCGAGCGCGGCCACCAGATCCCGCCGTCCCGACCACCCGCTGCCAATGTTCTTCTTCACCGTCACATGCCTTCGCAAGCTCTCACCCGGATATCGTGACCCCGGCTCGCGTGCCGGCTCGGCGGGCACACCCGAGCCGCCATCACCCGAGCCGCCATCACTTGAGCCGCTCTGCGAAGTGATCTTCAGGACCACCAGCCCGCCTGGCCGCCCGGCGCGCACGAGCTCGAAGGCGCTGGCAACACCCGCCTCACGGCCAGCGACGACCACCGTGCCCGCGGTCGGGCCGAGAGCTGCCTCGACTGCTCGCTCCCAGTTTGGATCGACCTCGATCAACTCGGCCAGCGTGCCGAGCACTCCGTCGCGCCCGCCGAGGAGCCCTGCCCCCCCTTCGTCTTGGGCGCGGCGGAGGGCGAGCGAAAGTGCCTCGCTTCGCGCAAGAAGCACCCTGTGGCGGTCCTCGCACTCGCGCACTGCCGCCTCGCAGCCACGCACGGCCTTCTCCTCCTGATCGACCTGAAGCCGCACATCTTCTATGCCGATAGCGGCGCTCTCCACCTGCTCTGCCATCTCAGCCCGCTCGTTGGAGAGAATCGTCGACTCCGCATCGAGCTTCTCGAGGGCAGCGAAGACCGCAGAGCGCCTTGCCTCCAAGCGACCCCTTCCGGCCGCGGACCTCTGCATTGCGCGCTCGTTGGACTGCAGGCGGCTTCGCACCTCTGCGAGCTCGTGAGCCACGCTTGCCCCGCCAGCCCCAACAACCCCACCGGCCCCGGCCTCAGCCGACCAGCGCTCGTCGATCACCTCGAGCTCGTGCTGGACAGTACGAGCCTCCTCCGCCAGCTCGGCCATTCTTGTCTCTGCTGCGTCGATGCTAGTGCCCACTGCTGTGATCTCCTCGTCGAGGCTGGCCATCTCGGCGTCCAGCATCGACACCACGTCCCTGTCCTGCGAAGCGGATATCTCCATCTGGAGGGACCTGAGCCTCTCCGCCGTTGCGGATTGCAGCCCACGCACCCGCTGTCGCAGCCCTTCCGCCCTCCCGAGGTCCCGCTCCAAACCGTTGTCCCGCGCCTCGTCGAGCTGTCCCGCCAGCCTCCTCTCCACACCCACGATCCGGCCAATATTCTTCTCTGCCTCCTCCCCCTCCCCCTGCAGCTCAGCCCTTCGCGCCGCCAACTCTGCTGCTCGCCGGTCAAGCTCCCGCAGCTCACAACCGGCAACGTAAAGGCGCACCTGCGCCAGCTCCTCGGAGAGCTTGACCTGAGCTCGCGCCGACGCTGCTTGGCGCTCGAGCGGGCGGGCCTGGCGGCGGAGCTCGCGCAGCGACTCTGTGATGCGGCGCATGTTCTCCTCTGTTGCTTCCAGACGTCTCTCCGCTCGCTCCTTGCGCTTGCGGTGCTTGAGCACGCCAGCGGCTTCTTCGAGGATCAGCCGCCGTTCCTCTGGCCGGGAGACGAGGACGCCCTCGACTTGTCCCTGGCCCACGATCACGTGCTGCTGGCGCCCGACGCCTGCGTCCGAAAGGAGCTCTTGGACGTCGAGCAGGCGGCACGACGCCCCGTTGATCGCGTACTCGCTGTCTCCCGAGCGGAAGAGGGTGCGCGTTATGGTCACCTCGGCCACCTCGATCGGCAGGCTGTGCGAGGAGTTGTCGATGGTGAGGGACACCTCCGCGCGCCCGAGTGGCTGGCGCTTGTTCGTCCCGAGGAAGATGACGTCCTCCATCCGCGAGGAGCGAAGCATCCGGGGACCCTGGGCGCCGAGCACCCATGCGACAGCATCGACCACGTTCGACTTTCCGCTGCCGTTCGGCCCCACTACCACCGTGATGCCCGGCTCGAGGTTCAAGGTGACGGGGTCAGCGAAGGACTTGAAGCCCTTTATCGTCAAAGACTTGAGGAACACCGGATCACCTCTGGCAACGCTCGCACATGAAGGTGGAACGGCCCTGTACCCGCAGGCGACGTATCGAAGAGCCACAGTTGCGACACTCCAGACCCTCACGGCCATAGACCTGATGGTGGTCCTGGAACGAGCCGCGGCGGCCGTATAGATCGCGGTAGGAGGAGTCCTTGAGCGACGAGCCGCGGTGCTCGATCGCCATCTCCAGGGTGCGAGTCATCGCAGCCCGCAGACGCCGCCCCTCGGCCGGTCGCAGTGAGCACGCGCTCCGATCGAAGCGGAGCCGTGCAGCGAACAGCATCTCGTCGGAGTAGATGTTCCCGATCCCAGACACGAAGCGCTGGTTCATCAACAGCGCCTTCAGGGCGCCCCTCCTCTCGGCGAGCATCTGCAGGAGCGCATCTTCGCTGATCG
>JAJYWA010000030.1 GCA_021791755.1 Actinomycetes bacterium
AGCTTCGCTTCGCCGAAGCAGACGGCGCCGCCGTCGGACGCAACCTCCCAGTAGCCCTTGCCGTCAGGGGTAGCCGCCGCGGCGACTATCGGTTTGTTCAGGCGCTTGTTGCCCATCGAGCCGTAGAACTTCGCATCGCCGAAGCTGAAGACGCCGCCGTCGGACGCAACCTCCCAGTAGCCGGAGTTTCCGGGAGAAGGCGGCGAGGCGGCGAGAGCAAGAACGAGGTTCTCGCCCGCCCCCACGCCTGTGGCAAAGCACGAGCCCGTGATCGGGCACGACACGCCGGCCAGGGCGTTCGGTGCACTACGGGACGTCGAGAGCGAGGCCGCATCATCGAGCGACCATGCCGATCCATTCCAGGTGAGAAGGAGGTTCTGGGACGTCGAAATGGGGATCTGGGACGGACCGTTCCCGAACGATCCGACGGCGACACAGAAGGTCGTGCTCACGCAGGAGATGCCAGAGAGCTGGTCATCCTCCGTCCCAGGGACAGACAGCGAGGCCGAATCATCGAGCGACCACGCAGATCCATTCCAGGTAAGAAGGAGGTTCTGTTGCTCAAAGGCAACCGACGCGGACATGTAGGAACCCGCCGCGACGCAGAACGTTGATGAAGTGCACGAAACGCCGTAGAGCTCGTTGTTCTCGGTTCCAGACGTCGAGAGCGAGGCCGCAAAGTCGAGCGACCACGCAGATCCGTTCCAGGCGAGAAGGAGGTTCTGTTGCGCAACAGAAAGCGATTGGTAGAAGCCCACCGCGACGCAAGAGCTCGTGCTCGCACAAGACACGCTGAGGAGAGAGTTGTTCTCGAACCCGGACGTAGACAGCGAGGCAGCAGAGTCGACCGACCACGCCGATCCGTTCCAGGTGAGGATGAGGTTCTGGGATGTCCCACTCGCGTTCCCGTACCCACCTGCGGCGACGCAGAAAGCCGTGCTCACGCAGGAGATGCCCAGGAGCTGATTGTCCTGGGTCCCAGAGGTAGACAGCGATGCCGAGTCATCGAGCGACCACGCAGATCCATTCCAGGTGAGAAGGAGGTTCTGCGATGTCCCACCCGCGTTCGTGTACCAACCGGCCACGACGCAGAAAGCCGTGCTCACGCAGGAGATGCCCAGGAGCTGGTTGGCCTGCGTCCCAGAGGTAGACAGCGATGGCGAGTCATCGAGCGACCACGCAGATCCATTCCAGGTGAGAAGGAGGTTCTGGGACGTCCCAATCGCGTTCGTGTAAGAGCCCACCGCGACGCAGAAGGCTGCGCTCACGCAGGAGATGGCCGAGAGCTGGCTCGCCTGAGGGCCAGATGTGGAGAGCGACTGCGCTGCATCGAGCGACCACGCCGATCCGTTCCAGGTGAGAAGGAGGTTCTGGATGACCGTGCCGGTAATATACGAACCTACCCCGATGCAGAAAGCCGCGGATGCACAGGAGATGCCTGAGATCTGGTTGTCTTGGGTCGCAGCAGTCGACAGCGACGCCGAATCATCGAGCGACCACGCCGATCCGTTCCAGGTGAGAAGGAGGTTCTGGATGACCGTGCCGACAGAGTGCAGGCCTGCAGCGACACAGAAGGTCGTGGATACGCAGGTGATGCCTGAGATCTGGTTGGCCTGGGTCGCAGAGGTAGACAGCGACGCCGAGTCATCGAGCGACCACGCCGATCCGTTCGAGGTGAGGAGCAGGTTCTGGTAGACCGTGCCGGCCACATAGGAACCCACCGCGACGCAGAAAGTCGTGGATACGCACGACACCCCCACGAGCTGGTTGGCCTGGGTCGCAGAGGTCGACAGCGACGCCGAACCATCGAGCGACCACGCAGATCCGTTCCAGGTAAGGAGCAGGTTCTGGAATGTCCCGCCTGCGGTCTCGGCCAGACCTGCCGCGACGCAATATGTCGTGCTCACGCAGGAGATACCCACGAGCTGGTTGGCCTGAGTCGCAGAGGTCGACAGCGACGCCGAACCATCGAGCGACCACGCAGACCCGTTCCAGGTGAGGACGAGGTTCTGATATGTCCCGCCTGCGCTCGTGTAATAGCCCACCGCGACGCAGAAGGTCGTCGATGCGCACGACACCCCCAATAGCTGGTTGTCTTGGGTCGCAGCAGTCGACAGCGACGCCGAATCATCGAGCGACCACGCAGACCCGTTCCACATGAGAAGGAGGTTCTGATAAGAAGCGTAATTTCCAATAGCCACGCAGAACTTCGTGGTCGCGCAGGACACCGAAGTCAGGTTGTTGTCATTGTTTGGACCGACCGGCTCTGGTGTCGGAGCTATCGACCAGCCAGCAGCTGTTGCCTGAGCTTGTCCTGCGGCCATCATTGAGCCGGAACCCGCGAGCGTGACGGTCACCGCCACAAGTGCTGCGAAGGCCACCCGGATCTTCGCTTGCCACGCGACGCGATGGCGCGGCTTGAAGCTTGAGCGCGTGAGAAAACGGCCCGCGTTTAGGTGGGCACGAGCGGTTGCAGAGGGCCCGGGCGTGCGCTTTCCTCGCGTCGCACTCGCTCCGCTACCAGCTTCTCCACGCTTTTCTCGAGTCACGGCGCCTCCCGCCTTCCTGGCTCTGCTGCGGCTTGGCGAAGTAGTTGACCCACATTCGACACGTTCGACCGGTTCGAATTCGAGCTGCAAATATCGCCGCGTTTCCATACAAGCACGCGAAAGAAGCTGTTTGCAGGGCGCGTAGCAGCACTCGAAGGCCCTCGTTCTCGACATTCGGCTCGCGCCGCGGCATCGAGGACATCTCGCAGTGAACTACCTCCGCCTGAAGGCGGAGGCTTCGCCCCGACCTTCCGACATTGGCTTTCAGACCTCTGCCGCCGAGATGGAGCACACGAGGATTGCTCGTGCGACATCCCGATCGGTGATGTGGTCCATCTCTTGATTCCCGCTTCCATGCCGGCCCAACAGCTCCGGCTCTGCCTCACGACACAGACGTTCGTCCGAGCGTGAGCCCAAGTTTGTGCCTTGGGAGGCTGCCACCGGCGTTCTGCCGGCGAGAGCGAGCTTGATCCCCCGCTCACGGATGTTCTTTGCCGCATTCGTGTCGGCATCCTCTTCATGTCCACACAGCGCGCAGCAGAACGAGCGTCCATGACGGGAGCCCGGATCGACATGTCTGCACCCCGGCGCCGAGCAGGTGATGGAGGTGTCCTTGGCCGGTACCTCGATCACCTGGTGGCCGTGAAGGGCTGCCTTGTAGCTCGTGCGCTCCAGCAGCGCCGCTGGAGCCTTGGAGAGAAACGAGCGGTTCATCCGAGCCTTGGCCGCCACGTTTTTCCCGGGGCGCTCTAGAGTCCCATGCGCTGTGGCGGTCATCGACCTGGTTCGCAGCTTCTCGAACACGATGAGGCCGTGGTTCTTGGCCAGGTCGTTCGAGGTCTGCTCGATGAAGTCCTTGGACCGTCTCTGTTTGCGGGCATCGACAGCGGCGATTGCTCGTTCGTTCCTCTCTTGGCGTCGTGGCTTGTACTGGTGTTGCTCTGCTCCAATCTTTCGGAGCTGGTTGTTCTCCTTTCTTCGTGCGATCTTCTGGCGTTCCCTGGCCCGCTCCAGGCGGAGCAGGCGTTCTGCCTCCTTTGGTCCCAAGGTGACGAAATTCCGCTTGAGCGTCTCACGAGCAGTAGCGCAGGCGGCGGCGATCGCCCCTCTGCGATCTATCCCGATAGCGGTCGCAAAGCTGTGGTCGGCGACCCTGGGCTTGGTTGGGGGCGAACGTGGCGCTCAAGCAACACTGAGATGTAAACCTTGCCGTCGGGCTCTTCGGTACATGTAGCCGAGCAGATCCGAGACCCGAGGAGCGCAGCGGCGCATCCTGATCTTCACCGATCCGATGCCTTGGATCTTGACCTCACCAGAGCGCCTGGGCCGGAGCTTCAGAGAGCCAAGGGGCGATCTCGGGGTCGTTCCTCAGCTCCTTCAAGTCCATGCTCTGTGCGGTGTAGCTCACCGAGCTGCTCTTTCGCCAGGTTCTTCACCACCCGGCATGCCCCTTGGACCCGGCGTCCCTTCGCCAGCTGGTCATCGCTCGGGTAAGCCCGATAGCGAACGGCGACACGGCCCCGCTCGTTGTATGAGTCCTTTCGCTTCCATCGCTTCCGCCTCTGCGGAGACTTCGGATGTGAGCTGGTCGAGCTCAACGGCGAGGACGACCATGTCCACCTTCTCGTGCGCTTTCCTTCCACCGTCGCCATCTCCGGGCTCGTGAACAGCCTGAAGGGCGTCTTGGCTCGTCGTCTTCGCCAGCGGCATCCGAGGCATATCAGCAAGCGCCTGTGGGAAGGACGCTTCTGGTCCCGCTCCTACTACGCCTCCTACTAAGCCGGGACGTGCGGAGGAGCGCCACTATCCGTGCTTGTCCGGTGCATCACTTCGCAGCGCAGACCAGATGCTTCAGGCGATTCACCTCTCGCCTGAAGGCGGGAGCGCTTTCGCCGAGAGAGGTAGACGGCACAAGACCGACCCGACCCGGCTCGGCGCCTCAGGCAACGCTCGGCGCTAACGCAGCAACGCCTGCCAGCCGCCCGGGCCTTTGGAGCGCTCGCGTATCTCGGAAGCCGTCATCCGCGCCACCTCCTCGGGAGCCAGGTCGCATATGCGCCTCTGGACCTCGTAGTCATGCGCTGCACCGCTGAAGATGACCTTGCGGTGCTCGACCAGCGAGCTTGGAGCATTGCCGAGGCACCCCCAGAGCGTGAAGGCGGCCTCGCAGTCAGCGACCATAGGCGCCCTGCCCCACAGCGCCGAACGGCGCATCGCCTGGGCCGCGCAGCCGACTATGACATCTTCGGCGTGCTCCTCAGGGTCCAGAACGAGCCTCGACTCGAACTGGCGAGCCAGATGAAGAGCAAATCCCTGGTCGGGACCTGGCGCTCCCCTGGCGCGCCCGACCATGTTCACCGGGTACCTCAGCTCCCCGGGTCTCCTCGCCGTCCATGCAGGAGGCTGGCGCAGCCTGAACGAAGCACGAACCTGATCGGCTCCGTAGATCGGCACATAGCTGGGTTGCGTCATTATCGACTGGCTCCATTCGAATCAGGGACCTGGCCTGCAGTGGCGTACAGCAGACCATACACGATCGAGTCCTCCAGCGCCTTCCACGATGCCTGGATGATGTTCTCTGACACCCCGATCGTCGACCAGGTCCGCTCGGCGCTCGTCGAGTCGATCAAGACGCGCGTGACAGCCGCGGTTCCCTTCGACGTATCGAGCACCCGCACGCGGAAATCCGTGAGATGGATGCCGGCCAGCTCCGGGAACCGCGCGCCGATCGCCTTGCGCAACGCGGCGTCCAGAGCATGGACCGGACCGTTCCCCTCTGCGGTCGCGACCATCCGCTCCCCGGCGACATGGACCTTCACCGTCGCATCGGTGGTGAGCGCCTCTCGCACACCCTCTGATCCCGTATAGAGGTCTGTCGTGACCCTGAACGACTCGAGATGGAAGAAGTCCTGCTCCCAGCCCGTAGCAGCACGCATGAGGAGCTCCAGGGAGCCGTCCGCCACCTCGAAGTGGTACCCCTCGTGCTCCAAGTGCTTCAAGGTCTCCAGCACCCTCGTGAGCGCTGCGCTGTCGAGGGACAGCCCCAGCTCCGCGGCCTTGAGGGCCAGGGTGGAGCGGCCTGCGAGCTCGCTGACGACGAACCGGGCGCCGTTGCCCACTAGGTCCGGGGAGATGTGCTCGTACGCGTCGCGCAGGCGTGCGATCGCACTGGCATGGAGGCCGGCCTTGTGCGCGAAGACACTGGAACCCACGTAGGGCTGTTGCGGGCTAGGAGGTATATTGACCAGCTCTGCAACGTGATGGGCAACGGGGGTCAGCCGTTCCAAACGGTCCTCGGGGATCGTCTTCACCCCCATCTTCAGCCAGAGGTTGGCGATCACGGCACACAGGTCGGCGTTGCCGGCGCGCTCGCCATAGCTGTTGATGCATCCCTGGACCTGCACCGCTCCGCTGCGGACAGCCGCCAGCGAGCTCGCCACCGCACAGCCGCTGTCGTTATGGAAATGCACTCCGATCCCGGCGGAGCGATCGGCTGTGACGTCGGCTACCACACGTGCAACCTCATCGGGAAGTGTGCCACCATTCGTGTCGCACAGCACGAGAACCTCGGCGCCGCCCGCTTCTGCCGCCTCCAGCACCCTTAGAGCGAACCCGGAGTCGGCCCGGTAGCCGTCGAAAAAGTGCTCGAGATCGAAGAACACTCTCAGGCCTGCAGCCCTCAAGAACTGCACCGAATCAAAGGCCATGTTGACCGCCTCGTCGAGCGTCGTGCGCAAGGCATCGAGCACGTGCCGGTCCCATGCCTTGGCCACTATGCACACGACCTGTGTCCCCGATGAAGCCAGGCGGACCAGCGCCTCGTCGTCCTCGGCCCTGATCCCAGCGCGGCGAGTCGAGCCGAACGCGACCAGCGTAGCCGTGGTCAGGTCGAGCTCATGGGGAGCCCTCGTGAAAAACTCGTCGTCCTTCGGATTGGCTCCTGGCCATCCCCCTTCTATGTACGCCACTCCGAGGTGGTCCAGCTGGCGGGCCACCCGCAGCTTGTCGTCCACGGTTAGGGAGAGCCCTTCCTGCTGGCTGCCGTCGCGTAGCGTCGTGTCATAGATTTCCACCCGGCGCGCCGGTGCTTCGTCCGCGGCTCCGCCGTCGGCGTGCTCACCAGCAGATCCGGGAGCGGGTGCACGAGCGGGCCCGCGAGAGCGCAATGCGTCAGACGCTTTCGGTCGCGACACGTCAGCGGACATGATCGAGCCAGCCGCTGTAGCGCTCCACCTCGCCCCGCACCGTGGCGAAGAAGAGCTCCTGGATCTTGCGCGTCAACGGTCCGGGCTCGCCGGCGCCGACCATGCGGTCGTCAACGGACCGGATCGGGACCACCTCTGCCGCCGTGCCTGTTATGAACGCCTCGTCAGCGGTGTACAGGTCGCTGCGAACCAACGATCCGCGCTCGACCTCGTAGCCGAGGTCGTTGGCGATCGTGATCACGCTGTCCTGCGTGATGCCTTCCAACGCCCCCGCTGCAGCGGAGCTGGGAGTGACCAGACGCCCCTTCCTCGAGACAAAGATGTTCTCCCCGGTGCACTCGCTGACCTGACCGGTCGGGGAAAGCATCACAGCCTCGTCATAGCCAGCCTTCAGCGCCTCTGCCTTCGCCATCGAGGAGTTCACGTACATTCCGATCCCCTTGGCCGCGGTAGGCATCGCATTCGGGTCATGGCGGCGCCACGAGCTGATCTTGAGGCGCACTCCGGAGGTAACCCCCTCGTCGCCGAGGTAGGTTCCCCAGGGCCATGCGGCGATGGCCACCTGCACTGGGCACGGGAGGGGGTTCAGCCCCATCTCTCCGTATCCGAGGAAGATCACAGGCCGCAAGTAGCAACCGTCATCAAGGCCGTTGACGCGCACGACCGTCTTCGCCGCGGCAACCAGCTCAGCGTGCGAGTACGGGACGTCTATGAGCAGGATCCGAGCCGACTCGAGAAGCCTGGTCATATGGTCCCCCAACCGGAAGATCGCGGGGCCGGAACGAGTTGGGTAGGCACGTATCCCCTCGAACACACCTGAGCCGTAATGAAGGGTATGCGACAGCACGTGAACGTGAGCAGCGCTCCAATCCACCAGCTCGCCGTCCATCCATATCTTCTCTGTGGGTGTTATTGGCACTGGTCAAACCTTCCCTGCTACCGCATCGCCTATCTCGGCGGTGCTCGCGGATGATCTCCCCTCATGTGAAGAGCTCGATGCCGCAGCGTACTCGACCACGGCCCTGGTCACACGGGCCGCTGCATCATGCTCCCCCAGGTGGTCCAGCATCATCGCAGCCGAACGGATGGCCGCAAGCGGGTTCGCGCTGTTACTTCCAGCTATGTCCCATGCTGCTCCGTGAACCGGCTCGAAGAGCGACGGCCCTGTGCGCGCCGGATTGAGGTTTGCCGATGCAGCGAGGCCGATACCCCCGCTCACCGCTCCGGCAAGATCGGTGATGATGTCGCCGAAGAGGTTGTCGGTGACGATGACGTCGTAGCGCAAAGGAGACTCCACGAGGTATATGCAGGAAGCGTCGACGTGGTCATAGGACCTCGACACGTCAGGGTATCCCTCGCCGAGGTCGTCGAAGACCCGTCTCCACAGGTCGCCGGCGAACGTGAGCACGTTTGCCTTGTGGACCAGGGTCAGCGACTTACGCTGGCGCGAGCGCGCGAGGTCGAACGCGAACCTCACACATCGCTCTACACCGAAACGGGTGTTGACGGATCCCTGGGTCGCCACTTCCTGCTTGGTTCCCTTGCGGAGAACGCCTCCCTCGCCTGCGTAGGAACCTTCTGTGTTCTCTCGCACTACAACCAGATCCGCCCCATCCGCTATCGATCCAGGCACCGGAGAGAATGGGCGGAGGTTGATGTACAGGTCGAGCTCAAACCTGAGCTTGAGCAGCAGACCTCGCTCCAGGAGCCCCGCGGGAACCTCCGTGCTGTCGACAGGCGGGCCCACCGCGCCGAGGAGGATCGCCTCGAGCTGCCTCAGCTCATCGAGCACAGAGCTCGGCAGAACATCTCCGGTGCGCAGGTAACGTCCGGCACCAAGATCATACGAGACCGTGTCGAGCTTTATGCCCGTGGCAGCCACCACCTTCACCGCCTCAGCGATGACCTCAGGGCCTATGCCATCGCCCGGGATCAGGCCCACCCGGTACGATGGCCGCCCGTCTCGCGATGGCTCATCCTTCGAAAGCCGCGATCCGCTCATGGGCGCCCCTCAAAGCCATCAGCCTCTTCTCTCATCTCCGCATCCCAATCCTTCAATTCCATCCTTCAGTACTCACGTTCCTTATTCTTCGATTCTTCGATCGATGTTTCTCGATCGCTGGTAAACATGGAGCCGATCGCTGGCCAACGACGTTGCAGCCAACGCAACCAACTTCGTCGCCCTCAGCACTTCGTCCGCACTTCGTCAGGCGTCAATCACAGCCGGCACAAATACAAATGCCGCCCACATATGTGGACGGCAACGCAGGCACACCTATTCGGAGTGCCTGCTAAGCGATAATTACGACTGCGCGGAGACAACACATACGCGACAACATACCACGAGAGTCTGCATCACACGAAACCGGCCCTCAAGCCGCCAGCCTGGGCTCAGCCGGTCGCCATGCCTACGATCGGCGCGTTCAGGTGTTTTGCACCCATCGAGCCGTAGAACTTGGCGTTGAAGCCGAAGATGCCGCCGTCAGAGGCTACGAACCGATAGCCGGGAGAGACGCTATAGGTGAGAGCTAACGTCTGATCAGCCAGGCTGCTGTTGATGTCGTCGCCAACTGCGACACAGAAGCTCTGAGAGACGCACGAGACGCCGTTGAGGACGTCCCCCGAGGCACCGGTGACGTTCGGGGTATTCGCTATCGACCAGGTGGGCGAGCTTGCCGAGGGTGCTGCGGCATCTGCGATCGGAGATGCGAGCATGATCGAGAGCATGGCGAGCGCCGCGCATGGGATCGTGAGCCACGATCTCCTGCTCCGGCAAAGCTCTCGTGAAGTGGCTCTGGCTCCCTTGAGCACGATCATGGCTCCTCCTCCTCGTTGAACCCCAGTTGCAGGTTCATAGGCTAGTCGTTAGGTCAAGGCCCGACCAGTGGTGTACGAGGCGCCGGTTGCGGCGCTCCTCGCATCAAGCTGAGCTGACGACATCTGGTCAATCAGCTCGTATGCTGAGTGTTTCATAGCCTGGACCCGATGGCACGCACCTCCTATCGTGAAACGAGTATGCGCTGGGGCGTGCGCGTTTATCGGGTGATGTGCGCCGTGCTGTCGCCAGCGAGATGACGGGGGTGAGGCGAGGTCATCCAGCGGCGCCCTCGATCGCCGGTGTCGGGTCACCGGCCGAAGGCGCCTGGAATGAGGCGCCTTTAAGAACTCGACGCTCATGTAGCGCTTGGCGATCGCCCACTCGTCGGTCTGCTCGGCCAAGAGCGCGCCGACGAGGCGGATGACCGCCTGGCGGTTCGGGAAGGTCCCGAAGATGTCCGTACGCCGGCGGATCTCCTTGTTGAGCCGCTCCTGGGGGTTGTTGGACCGGATCTTGGGCCAGTGCTCGGTCGACAAGGCGCTGAAGGCCAAGATGTCGTCTGCTGCGTCGAGCAGGTAGAGCGCGACATAGTTGAAGCCGGCCTCTGTGAGCTCGGAGACCACCTCGCCGAGCTGGTTCCAGGTTGCGTCACGGTCTACCTGCTCGAAGATCGAGCGCGCCAAGGCGGCGATCATCGGCCAGGCGCACTTGGGGACTCGCGAGGCAAGGTTCGCCATGAAATGCGTTCTGCAGCGCCGCCGCGACGCCTCGGACAACACGGTTGCGATCGCCGCCTTGATGCACCCGTGGGCGTCGGAGATCACGAGCTCGACACCGGAGAGCCCCGGGCGACGAGCGAGCGCAGGAGCTCCTCCAGGCGTCGGTGTCTGCTGTGGTGACGATGTCGAAGCCTGCTATCTCACGACGGCCTTCGGCGTTGGCCACCGTCGCGACGACCGCAGAGACGTTCACGACGCGGCATCCTTCGCGCACCCGCTGAGCCAGGGCGTCGATCCACAGGTAGCGGTAGGGGCCCCATCGAGCGGACGCTCCCGGAGCTCGGCCACCCTGGCGTCGAGCTCGCCAGCGATACGGGAGACCTCGGACGTCGAGATCCCCTCGATCCCCATGGCCTTGACCAAGTCGTCGACGCGCCGGGTGGACACGCCTTCGACGTAAGCCTGACAGATCACCGCCATGAGCGCCTGCTCCGCCCGCCGACGGGGCGCGAGCAAGAGCTCCGGCGAGTAGACGCCGCTGCGCAGCTTCGGCACGGCGAGCTCGATCGCGGCGACCCTGGTGTCCCAGGGCCGGGTCCTGTAGTCGTTGCGGGAGCTCTCCCGCTCGTCTGTCCGCTCGCCGTAGGCGGCGTTGCGCTGCATGGACGCTTGAGCGGACATCAGCGCCTCTGCGAAGCTCTGGAGCATCCCCCGGGCGAGGTCGCAGTCTGGGCCATCAAGATGCTTGCGCAGCCAAGCCATCGCGTCGATATTGGTAGGGAGGGTCACCGTGTTCCTCCGCAAGTTGTTTGGTTGAACTTCTTCTTGAGCTTGACGCAGTGACCGTCGCGTGTGGGGGATTCTTCCCTCAGCTCACCGGCTCGTACACCACTCGTTGGGACGCAACTGGCATCGCGTTCATGCCGCAGTACGTCCGACTGCGGTCTGCTTGGTCTGTGAAGGTAGACAAACTGAGTATCTCGTTCGATCCCGATCCGGATGACGCAGGCGTCTTCGTCGCGGTCGGCAGGAACGATCGTGCTATGGCGGCTCGGTTGCGTGTCGCGGAGCGCAACGGAATCGAGTTCCCAGTGGAGCGGTCGTGGCGGAGGTTTGGCGCGATCCTCGGGGGCGCCAGGCGGTGCTCGTCGCCTCCTCCGTTCAGTCGACGTCAAGCCGGTCGATCGGCATCTGGGCCAGGAAGCCGGTCGCCCCGTCCTAGTTCTTCCATGTCGAGGAGTCGTGCCGAGGAGCCCCGGGGGCCTTCGACGATCGCCCAGGGCCGGTCGAAGCCGACCCCCAAGATCTGCGCGCTGTCCGACCATCGCGGAGCCAATGCCTGCACGCGGTAGCATTAGGAAGTGAAGATCTCGACGCGCGGCGACTATGCGAGCAGGGCGTTGCTCTCGCTCGCCCTGCGCACCGGAGAAGCCGGCCCGACATCGGTACGGGACATCGCCGAGAGGACCGGCCTGCCCCAGCCCTACCTGGAGCAGATCCTCCTCGCTTTGAAGGGAGCTGGGCTGGTGCGCTCGAAGCGGGGTGTCGGGGGCGGCTACGTGCTGGCGAGACATCCCGAGGAGATCACCCTGGGCCAGATCGTACGAGCGGTAGACGGCCCGATCGTCGCTGGCGACTTCGGCCTTCCGCACGAGAATGGCGCCTGCGAGCACGAAGGTCAGTGCGTGCTGCTGGCCGTGTGGTCAGAGGTAGGGGAACATATGAGGTCGCATCTTGATTCGTTCACATTGGCCGATATGGTGCGACGAGCGCGTGGATGGACCAGCGAGCTGAAACCGCTCCACGCTTGAACGAGCGCGGGCCGGTATCGGTTGACATAACCGCCGCACTGGACGGGCTCCGCGTCGACAGAGTCGTGGCGATGCTCACTGGCCTCTCCAGGGTCCAGGCCTCAGAGCTCGTAGCGGGCTCCAAGGTCTTCGTGGACGGCGCCCCACCCGGCTCCCGCAGCCAGAGGCTCCACCTCGACGAGGTGCTCACTATCGACTGGGAGCCAACGACACCCTTTGAGCGCGAGGCGCCGAGCCCTGAGCCCTCAGTCCCCTTGGAGATCGCCTTCGCCGACGACGATCTGGTAGTCATCGACAAGCTGGCCGGGCTGGTCGTGCATCCCGGACCAGGCAACCCCACTGGCACGCTGATAAACGGCCTTCTCGCCAGATTTCCCGAGCTCGCAGAGGGAGACCTAGGCGGTCCGGTCAGGCCCGGCATCGTCCACCGCCTGGACAAGGGAACGTCCGGCTTGATGGTCGTAGCACGCTCTGAACGCGCCTACCAACGGCTCAAGGCCCAGATCGCAGCCAGGCTCGTCGAGCGACACTACACAGCCCTCGTCTCCGGCACGGTAGCCAACGACTCGGCGATGATCGACGCACCCGTAGGGCGATCGGCGAGCGACCGCACCCGGATGGCAGTCTCCTGGAGAGGCAAGCCGGCACAGACAACCTACCAAGTCCTCGCACGCTTCCCCGACCCCTCGCCCACGACGCTCCTCGACGCGCGGCTCCAGACCGGCCGTACACATCAGATCCGCGTCCACCTCGCAGCTGTAGGGCATCCGGTCATCGGCGACCCGAAGTACGCGAGGAGCACATCGACCGAGGCGGGGAGGCAAGCACGGCGTACATTGACCAAACTTCCGTCGCTCCGACGCCAGTTTCTCCATGCTCACCTTCTCGCGTTCGACCACCCGATCACAGCCGAGCACCTCGAGTTTCGCTCACCGCTCCCAGCAGACCTGGCTTCCGTGCTGGCTGCCGTGCGCAGCGAGAACAGTGACACCTGACGGGAACGGCTAGGCGGCCGGGAACGGCTAGGCGGCCGGGAACAGCTAGGCGGGCGGGAACGGTTAGGCGGGCGGGAACGGTTAGCGCCAATTTCCACGCAGGAGATTCACCGCAACATCGAAGAGGGTAGCCAGCTTACGTGTTAGGTGGGCTTGTCCAGATGATGTGCGCTTGCTGCTGGGGGAGTCATCCTCACGCACCCCCCGGTGTGTCGTTCACAGTATGGTGGCGATATCCATGCGATATTACAGCCATGAGATTCGTACTGACAGCCCATTCGGGGTGGCCGCTTGCGTCCATGCGCCAGCACGTGAGCCAACCACCGTTCCCAAGCACGCAGCGAAACTGAGCTCCGCTGAGTGGCTGGCTCCGAACGGTCTTGAGCCACCTGGTCGACCGGAGATGCTCGCTTACCCATTCGGGTCTTGTACCGCCGGTGCGGCTGCCCTCTGGCCTTGCGATCCCCGATGTTCTTCATTTGCTGACCGGACAGGGCCGCCGGTTGCCGAGCAGCCGTGAGCAGCACGACCGGAGTGGCAGCTCTCTGTTCTGCATGCTCTGCTGGACTCTAGTCACACCTTCTCCGTCGCGGCGCTCGCTGTTCGAGCCCGCGTCTCGCTACGGCGAGCGCCGCTGTGCTTAGCGCCCAACTCCCTCGCGTGATGGAAGTCCAGGTTCTCGATCACGATCGCTCGACATCCGTTCTCCTTGGCGATTGTGATCAGTTGGCAGGCGGGGCTATGGGGATTGGCCCGACGTCATGTTCTGCACAGCGCAGGGCCTTCTCTGCTCGGTTGCGCGCAGAGCGCGCCAAATAGAGCCGGGCGCAGAAGCTGGCCAGCGCCTCGGTCATGTCTCACACCAGGTCGTCGTCTACTTCACCGGGGTCGAGCGCCACCAGGCGTCGTCGGTGAGCAGACAAGGCTGCTTCGACACTAACCACCGGCTGTCCGGGCTGTGCTGCCCACTCGCTCAGCCGGGCTACCTGGCGGTCGAGATCGCCACGTTGATCGTGAGAGGACACTCAGGCGTAGAGGCCAAGGCCCTCGACCGGAGCCGAAAGGGCGGCTTCGGGGGACACGAGGATGGTCCGCTGGTTCACCCGGACTGCGGGGACTTAGAGCGTGCCCGCATGGAACCACCTGTACGCGGTCTGCGGGTGGATGCCTTGGCGTCGTGCCCACTCGGTCAAATTCACCTACGACATACAGATAACTCGAGTACCGCTAAAACATCAATTCCCTATGTATAATTGCCTATGTGCGGAGCAGTTGTCTACCCCACGAGCCCGAGCGAGGCTGCTGCAAGCGCTACCAGGGCGATGGGCGCCGCAGCGCTAGGAGCGCTCGGCGGTCAAGCCGTTGAACAGTGGCAGCTTCACCACGAACGTAGCCCCGTGGCCAGCTTCGGACTCGACCGTGGCGCTCCCTCCCAGCGCGCTGGCAATCGCAGTGACGATCGAGAGGCCGAGGCCCGTTCCCGCCCCTGTTCGGGACGCGCTTGCCCGATAAAACCTGTCGAACAGGTGCTGGCGCTCGTCTTCGCTCAAGCCAGGGCCCTCGTCGGAAACGGTCACCACCCCCATCTGTTCGCGCGACGAGACGTGCACGGATACATGCACCGCGGCATCCGGCGGAGTGTGTGTCAGAGCGTTGTCCATCAGGTTCCCGATCACCTGGCGAAGCCGGTGCTCGTCGCCAGCGACGAGCACGCCGCTGTCGGCCACGAGCGACATGGTCCGCTCGGGCGCCACCGCCTTTGCATCTTCGAGCGCGTCATTTGCAATCAGCCCAAGGTCAACCGCCGAGATCTCTAGCGGCCGGCCTTGATCCAGGCGAGCCAGGAGTAGCATCTCGTCGACGAGAACACCCATCCTAGTGGACTCATGCTCGATCCTGAGCATTGAGCGCTCCAGGGTTGCAGGATCTGCCGATCCTCCCCGCCTGAAGAGCTCGGCGTAGCCCCGTATCGAGGTGAGGGGCGTGCGTAGCTCGTGCGACGCGTCGGCGAGGAATCTTCTGAGCCTGCCCTCCGACGCCCGGCTGGTTGCCAGCGCTGTTTCGATTTGGCTGAGCATCGCGTTCAGGGCGATCCCCAGACGGCCCACCTCGGTCTTCGGCGAGGTGGACGTCACGCGCCTCGCCAGGTCGCCGTCAGCTATCGCGCCAGCTGTAGCGGCCATGTCCTCGAGTGGTTTGAGCCCCAGTTTGACCATCCAGAACGCAATTACAACCATCAAGAGCACAAGCACGCCTGTGACGAGCTCTTCGATATCCTTGAGCGACGCCAGAGTCTCCTTCAGCGTGCTCAGCTCCGTCGCCACCACTATCGTCCCACCAGGAACCGAAACCGCCTGAGCTCGGTAGTACATTTGCGCCCCCTGACCCGCTGCTGGCATCTCGAACGAAGCCTTCTCCGGATGATAGGGCCCGCGTCTCACTCCGAAGTACAGGCTCGCTTTGGCCCGAGTCACGGGCAGGCGCTTGGGCAGCACGGGTGGCGGATCCTGACTGAAGGGCGGCCCCGATGGACGCCTGTAGACCACATGACCCGAGCTGCCCAAGACCTCGACATATACGTCGGGGTCCACACGCTTTCCAATGACGGCAAACGCCGGAGGGTGCCTCTCTTCCAACGATCTGATCACGTAGGAGTACGCCCGGGACCTCGCTATCAGCAGCTGATCGTCAACCTTGCCATAGAGAAAAGAGCGCAGGGAGTTATACGTCAGCACGTCTGCCACCACCAGTCCCACGAGCACCAGGACTACCATCCCGATGACGAGGCGCCTTCTCAGCGACATCCGACCATCAGAGGGGTATCAAGACAGCCTCAGACCTCATGGTAGCCTCAGGCTGTAGCCGAGCCCTCTGATCGTCTGGATCAGGGGCGGGTCAAAACAGTCGACCTTCTTTCGCAAGTAGCTAATGTAAGTCTCGACTATGTTCGGATCGCCCTCGAACTCGTAGCCCCATACGTGCTGGAGGATCTGCGACTTGGAAAGCACTCTTCGGGAGTTCGAGATAAGGAGATGCAAGAGGCGAAGCTCGGTAGCGGTAAGAGAGATGGGGCTTCCATTGCGCCACACCTCGAAGGTGTCCTCGTCGAAGACAAGGTCTTCGAAGACCAGGCGCGACGACCCGCCGAGCGATGCGGATCTCGTCCTGCGCAGGACGGCCTGGATGCGTGCCACGAGCTCTTCCAGGCTGAAAGGCTTCGTCATGTAGTCGTCCCCACCGGCCTTCAGCCCGGCCACCGTGTCCTCAGTTGCGTCGCGCGCGGTCAAGAACAGGACGGCCACCTCATGACCGCCTGAGCGAAGCAGCCGACACACCTCGGTGCCTTCGATATCCGGAAGCATGACGTCTAGGATCACCAGGTCATACGCGTTATCCGACACCAGACCAAGAGCCTCGGCGCCATTGGACGCAGTAGAGGTCTCGAACCCCTCCAGCTTCAGCGCCATCGATACAAGGTCTGTGATGTATGCCTCGTCATCGACAACCAGTATGCGGCCTTTTTCTACGGTCGTCATCGCTCAAGCGCCGAAGATCGCCAGCAGGACATCACCGCTAGCCGGACTGCTCCAGCGTGAAGCCGCATCCGGTCACGAGCCTAGCTACCGGAGGTGCTAGAGCCCGTATGGTCCGAGGAGGCATGAGAGACCGGTGGCGCCGATTGCCCACGCCCGAGTCGGCCATCCCCGCCAGTCCTGGTGCGTGACCACACTCTCTTCACTCCCCACCAGGTAACAAGGCCGAGTGCCTCTACCACCGTGTGCATGGACATCTTCGACTGACCTTTGGCCCGGTCGATGAACCTGATCGGCACCTCAGTCACGGACGCGCCAGCCCGTGTGGCCCAATAGACCATCTCGATCTGGAACCCGTATCCATCCGCTCTGACCTGATCGAGCGCGATCCGCCGCAGGACGGACGCCGCGTACGCCCGAAATCCAGAGGTGAGGTCCATGACGTTCAGGCGTAGAAGGCCCGACGCGTAGGCATTCCCTGCTCGCGAAAGCAGTCTGCGATGCCACGACCAGTACGGTATCGAGCCACCCGGTATGTACCTCGATCCCACCACCAGTTCGTAACCCTGCTCCAACGGCGCCAGCAACTCTGGCAATGCGGCCGGGTCGTGGGACAGATCAGCGTCCATTTCGATGAACGCCTCGTACGATCTCTCAAGGCCCCACGCGAAGCCAGCGCGATAAGCGCTTCCCAACCCCGCGCGCTCTGGACGCGAGAGCACTTCGATGCCGCCAATCTCTTCGCCCAAGCTGGCAGCGATATCGGCGGTTCCATCAGGACTTGAATCGTCCACGACGAGCACGGTGGCGGCCGGCAGACCCGCGCGCACCTGTCGCAGGACGGTTTCGATATTCGGCGCCTCTTGGAAGGTGGGCAGAACGACCAGAACACGCACGCACGAAGTATAGCGGAACGCCGCCGGTGGCAAATCCGGTGGTCGAGCCCAAGCCAGGCGCCGAGAGAAGGGCGGCGCCAGAGTCGCAGCGAGGGGGCGGCGCCGGGAAAATATTGGCGGCGGTGGGAATTACGTCCTGGCGAGAGAGCCGCGGGCCTCTTATGAGGGCTCCGGCCTTAGTCTCGGTGTACCTTTGCTCTCAGTGCTTGTAATACTCTCGCTGGATGGAAGCTGTGCAGTTCAGGGCAAGGACGTCTTCAGTCCATTCGGGCCACTGTCGCCCGAGGCATGGATCGACGCCTGTGAGAACAGCTCGGCAATTTCCACCCGTGGCACGATATAGGCGTGACTTCTCACAGCGCTGAGAACGCGCACTCACGCGACCAGCCCGGTCCCTCCAGCCGGGACCAGGCTTCCATAGGAAGCCGTCGACATCGTCGTTACCTCAAGCTTGCGAGAAAGCTACTCGGCCATGGTCTTACGCTGTTCGTGCTGATCATCGTAGTGGAGGTTGTCGTACTTCCAAAGTTCGGCAAGGTTCACAATGTTGTCTACCAGCTTGGCCATGCAAACATCGTCTTTCTGATCACGGGCGTCCTGCTCGAAGCCGGCGCGTTTCTCACCTACGCAAAGCTCACTCAAGCCGTCCTGCCCCACGACGCCCCCAACTACTCGCGCCTGCTCCGTATCGACATGTCCACCAGCGCAGCCAGCCACGTGCTTCCGGGTGGGACGGCGCCAGGGACGATCCTCGGCTATCGGCTGCTCACGGAGGCCGGCGTCGCTGGTCCAGACGCTGCATTTGCACTCGCTACCCAGGGAGTTGGCTCTGCTGTAGTTCTCAATGCCCTCTTCTGGGCCAGCCTCGTGGTCTCGATCCCGCTGTACGGTCTTCGGAGCCCCAGCCAACATTCGTATTACGTGATAGCAATCCTCGCCGCCGCAGTGCTGCTGGGCGCACTTTCAGGCCTCGTCGCGCTCCTCACTAGAGGCAAGGACGGTGCGGCCGAGCTTCTCGGCCGTATGGCGAGACACGTTCCTCTGATCGAGCCGCGCTCGGTGACCAACAACGTACTGCGCCTTGCCGACCGGCTGGAGGCCTTGCGCTCCGACCGTAAGCTCTTGCGTAACGCGGTGGTCTGGGCAACTGCGAACTGGCTCTTCGACGCATCATCGCTATGGGTTATCCTGTTAGCCTTCGGGCGGATTGTCTCACCGATTGCGCTCCTTGTCGCCTATGGCCTCGCTAACATCCTCGCGGCCATCCCGCTCACGCCAAGCGGTCTCGGAGTCATAGAATGGGTGCTTCCCCTCGGTCTGGTGGCGTTCGGGACGCCAGGCGCCATAGCCTTGCTCGGCGTGCTCGGCTGGCGTTTGCTGAACTTCTGGCTCCCGATACCTGTCGGCGCGGCGACATATCTATCACTCAGAGTCGAGCCAGGCATGTCGCGGCGCAGGAAGGTCGAGATGCTCCGGCACATTACCGAGATCGACCCTGGGGGGACGCACGACCCCGCTGATGCCTGAGCTCTGTCATACGGACTCGATCACGGCGACCTCGAGCGACATCGCGGCGTGGCTTCTGCGGAGGGACTTCCTGAACCTGACTGCCTACAACCCCGCCGTTCACCGCGTGACCCAGATAAGCTCCACGGAGCAGAGCGCTCCCCTGTTCCACCAGTCGCCGCAGATGCCAGATCGATATGAGCTGGAGCTCGAGCTGGACGATGTCTTTGGCGCCATCACCTGCAGGCTTGTCGTCACCTCGTCAGAGCCCTACCGGCGCATCGTCAACACCATCACCGTTGACGGAGCCGAGATCACCGCGATCGAGACCTTCACGGTCACTCGATCCGACATGGTCTCTCACGCTGGCAGTGTTGCAGACATCGGGGACATCGGGGCCAGCTATGACCGGAGTCACCGCGAACCAAGCGAACCTGAGCTTCTCCTGCGGCTCTCGACCTCGACAAGCCTGCCGAACGGCTTCCCGGCCAAGGTCGTAGCCTCTCTCGAGCGCTCCGGCCGCGAGCACGTCCGTACCGAGCTGGAGAACATGAAACGCCTGCTGGAAGCAGGCGACACGTCACATCTCGCCTGAGCGGTCTCACATCTATCCTGAGAAGATCGCGATCCCCGCATAGCTCGTCCCACTGCTCAGTGGTGCGTGTCGAGTCGCTCCTCCCTACGCCTGCGCGCCCTCTCACGCGCGAGCTCTTGCATCCGTCGTTGCGTGCTTATCCCCCTGGACTCCGGAACCCGGCTCCAGGCGCCGGCTGGCCCGAGGAGCCATGCCTGGACATCCTCTGCGAGGTTCAGGTCCAGCATTTCGAGGATCCGGTCTTGCGCTTCGCTGTCCGTCACTGGGGTAAGGAGCTCCACCCGCCTGTCAAGATTGCGCTCCATCAAATCAGCTGAGCCGATCAGGAGCTCCAGCGGTCTCTCGGTCCTCGCGCCGAAGCAGAAGACGCGAGAGTGCTCGAGGAACCTCCCTACGATGGATCGTACCCGGATGTTCTCCGACATCCCGCGTACCCCCGGTCTCAGGCAGCAGATACCGCGAACGATCAGGTCGACCTGCACGCCTGCCGCAGATGCCCGATAGAGATGCTCGATCACCTCAGGGTCCGTCAAACCGTTCACCTTGATGATGATCCGCCCAGCTTCGCCGGCGTCGGCCTCCCGGTTCACTAGCTCGATAACACGTGCTCGCAGCGATTGCGGAGCAACTATCAGCTTGCGGTAGGTATCGTGGCGACTGTAGCCCGTCAGGTAGTTGAACAGGTCCCCTACGTCTTCTCCGAGCTCCTCGGATGCGGAAAGAAGACCGAGATCCTCATAAATTCGTGCAGTTCGGGAGTTGTAATTGCCAGTGCCGATGTGGACGTACCTCCGGGCCGCGTCCTCTTCCCGCCGCACCACGAGCGCAGCCTTCGAGTGGGTCTTCAGGCCCACGAGACCATAGACCACGTGCACGCCGGCCTCCTCCAGCGCCCTACCCCAGGCTATGTTGGCCTGCTCGTCGAAGCGCGCCTTGACCTCCACCAGCGCCACCACCTGCTTTCCTGCCTCGGCAGCGCTGATCAGCGAACCTACTATCGGACTATCTGGGGAGGTCCTGTAGAGGGTCTGCTTTATCGCAAGCACCGCAGGATCAGCGGCCGCCTGAGCAATGAACGCCTCAACCGAGGTTGCGAAGGAGTCATACGGGTGGTGCACTAGGACATCGCGCTCCCTCAGCACTGAGAACAGGTCGACCGGCTCGTCGCCACGTGTTGCCAATCGCGGCGGGGTCATCGGAGCCCAAGGCTCTTCATGGAGATCCGGCCTGTCCAGCTCGTAGATGGACCACAGTCCACCAAGGTCAAGGGGGGCCAATGAGTCATATATGCAGTCCGAGCCGATCTGGAGCTCACGCACCAGCAGGTCCCGCACCTCCGCCGGCATGTTCTTGTCTACCTCCACACGCACGGCCCTCGCGAACCTTCGCCGGCGGAGCTCTGTCTCGAGCGCCGCCAGAAGGTCGTCGGCTTCATCCTCCTCCACCACGAGATCCGCGTTGCGTGTGACCCGGAAAACATGATGAGAACCGATCGCCATCTGAGGGAACAACGAGCCGAGATGAGCCGCGATCACCTCCTCGATTCGCACCATGCGCGCGCCGTCGGGCATGGTGACAAAGCGCGACAGGAGCGGCGGGACCTTCACCCGGGCAAACCTCTGCTCGCGTGTCGAAGGGTCAACAACCATCACCGCGAGGTTCAGCGACAAGTTCGAGATGTACGGGAACGGGTGGCTCGGATCTACTGCAAGCGGCGTGAGCACTGGAAATATCTGAGCCTCGAAAACATCCTCCAGGTATTCCCTGTCTGCCTCGTCGAGCTCAGACCACTCGACGAGGCTGACCCCCGCAGACGAGAGTGCAGGCACGACCTCGTCCAAGAAGATCCGGCCCTGCCATTGGACCAGGAAAGCAGCCCTCTGCCTGATGGCCCTGAGCTGCTCCATAGGAGTAAGGCCATCAGGCGACCGGTTTCTCAGGCCAGCGTCCACCTGGTCACGAAGGCCAGCTACACGCACCTGGTAGAACTCGTCCAGCCCCTGCGAAAAGATCGCCAGGAACTTGACACGCTCGAGCAACGGCGTCGCAGCGTCCTCTGCGAGCTCGAGCAGCTTGGCGCTGAAGTCGAGCCACGAGAGCTCGCGGTTCAAGAGGCGCTCCCCCGCGGCATCCGCGACCGCCGCTACCGTGGCAGCCGGGACTGCCGCGGCAACTGCGTCGCCGATCGCATGGGAAGCCACAACAGGTCGCCTGGCCGCCGAGGCGAGGTCCGGTTCTGTCGCAGCCAATTCGGGACCGAGGCGCGCGCCACGAACGTTGGCCAATTGATGACGACCTGCCTTTGATCTTTGCGCTCTAACCACGGATCACCACACATAAGAGTACCTCTTATGGGCCCGCAGTCGTGGCGGGCAACACTGCGCTCCTCAGCCTGGCGTGGTACGAGGTCCGCAACAGCGAACGGTTGATAGCGCATAGGTTGCCATATGTATGTTCGAGTCCGCCAGGATGGAACCCGTGAACCTGAAACAGTGGGCTGAGATGCAAGGTGTGCATTGCGAGCCCGCATACCGGTGGTCTCACGAGGGCAACCTCCCTGTTCCAGCCAAGCGGGCAGGGCCGCGCACGCTCCTCGTTAGCCCTGGTACAGCGACGACTTGAGACCACAGATGGCCTTCGGCTCTATGCGAGGGTCGGCCAGTTCCAGTGATCACTGCACGGCAGCAACAGTGTACAGCTCGGCAGAGCTCTGGTAGCCGAGGCTTCTGCGGCGCTGTCCGTTGATGATCGGAGCGGCCTGGTCGTCGTCCGAGCATCGAGACCGGCTTTTACAGGATGAGCATCGAGCTTGTGGCAGCGGCGCTATCTGCCCATGGGCGACGTTTGGTTGTCCCAGACGACAGCGAGGTAACCGACCTCGCTCGCTACAGCGCCGCGGATCTGCGAGTGATCGAGCACCGCCTCAACACCATGCCCCGCCGCACCCTCCACTGGTCAAGCGCTCACGACGTCTGCAATGCAGCTCTAGCGATGACCGGTTGAACTGGCTCAGGAACGACACTTCACCAACTATCCCGGCAGACTTGCCGCCGGAACTGCGCACCGCAGCACACGGCGGCCTGCAGCCTCTCCCCGCAGGGCGACTCCGAAGGGCCATCCTTCATCTCTCGCACAGCGCCGAAAGCAGCGGCGTTACCTCCGTCATGACTTCACGCCTCTGCTTTCGTTCGTGGCACACCGGAGCCCTGGACTCATCTGCGGGCCGACCCACCGCCTCCTGAAGCTGTACCGGCGCGCGCCTGGTTGTGCCGCGGCAGCGCCCTACAGTCGGATAGCCACTGCGATCAGCGCTTGATCGGGGGATCCGAGACCCGTGCCGCAGTCGTACGCCAGCCGGCAACCTCTCCCCCGCGGCAACGCCATCCAATTGCAGCGTCGCCGTTCAGTCCCGTCCTTCTTCTCAGGTCTTCTTCATGCAACGAGATCACCGGAAACGTGAAGATGGGACGTCTCCTGACCTGAAGATGGAACGCGGTTAGGCGATGGAAAATGAACACCCGCGAGTTACGGGATCAGCCCAGGTAGTTGCTGCACATCTCCTCCTCATGATCCGGCAAGCCCGAGGAACACGACAATTGCGCGGTTGAGACGGAGAATGTCTTCGTTGGACAGCCGCCCGACGCGCTTGCCAAGCTTGGTGCGCCGGATCGTGGTGATCTTGTCGACCATGAGACTGCTCGCGTTGTGTAGCCCGTTACCGTGACTCGGCGTAATGGGAAGGCGGAAAAGTGGTGCGTCGGAGGGGTCGCTGGTGAATGAACAGATGGTCACCGAGTCGGTGGCGTCAAAGCGATCGTCTTGGATAACGACGGCCGGCCGGGGCTTGCCGGCATATCCCGAGCCGCCTGCCGTCGTCCAAATCTCGCCGCGGGTCACTCCTCGTCGGCCGAGATGGCCTCGATGAACTCTTGATCCCGATCGGCCTGCATCGACGACGCGACCAGCGCTGACTGCCGATGAGCCTCGGTGGCGAACTCGGGAGAGCGAGTGTCGGGCACCCAGATCTGCACCGGGCGAAGCCCCTCGGATCGTAGTCGAGCCCGGTGGGCGCGGACCCGCGCTCGAACGGATGTGGTCTGTGACTCTTCGGTCATGACCCCAGGTTACATGTAACGCGTGCTGGCGTCAAGATCATGGCTCTTCGCGGCTAGCCAGATGGCGGCCTCGTTCAGGACCTCGTTTGGCTTGGAACTGCACAAGGCGGCAATCGAGGGACGGTGGGCGACGACCATGAGGTTCTGCGCGAATCCAAGCCTCCTCAATAATTGACGCTTCTGGCTATTGTGTGGGTGAATGAGCCGAATTGATGTTTGCTAGATCGATGTCGGGACCATGCGCGACTCCGCCGGTCAACACCAGAGCGTCGAATCCGCCGGAGCGATAGGCGCGGTTCATCTCTCACCACACGTCTTCGGGCCTCCAGCCCGAGACGATCCTCTCCTTGAGCCTTGTGTCGTTCACGATCCCGTCGATCGGGACCGAAGGATCCTTGCATTGACCTAGCCCCCGCCCCGAAATAGCAAGAGAACCGTTCGCATCCTGTACAAGTCGTACAAGGCGCCATCCGTGCTTCTTGTCACC
>JAJYWA010000149.1 GCA_021791755.1 Actinomycetes bacterium
CTCTTCTTCGTGGACCGGCCGGTCATCGACGAGGCCGCGTGGGAGAAGGTGTCGAAGATGGCGGAGGCACCGGGAATCCTGGACGCGGCGTCGAAGGCGTACGGCGAATGTGATTGGACAGCGGAGCGCATTCGCGAAGCGACGCTCGCAGTAGCCGAGAATGCCGGGCTGAAGCTCGCAAAGGCCCAGGCTCCGATCAGGGTAGCCGTAACGGGCTCAACCGTCGGGCTTCCCCTTTTCGAGTCGCTCGAGGTGCTGGGTAGACCGAAGACCTTGGAGCGCATTGCGGTGGCCGCCCAGCGGTTCAAGTTAGGAACGTGAGACGCTCTGGGGCCGCATTGCCCGCTGGCGCTGCTCACACCGCGCTCGCTGGCGCTGCTCGCACCATGTCCGCTGGCCGTTCGTCGGCCGATCTCGCGAGGCTGTACTCGGTGCTGGACCGCCTGCCGATCCCGCCAGCGAAGGTGCTATCGATGGAACGGCTCACCGGTGGACTGACCAATGACAACTACAAGCTGACGACGGAGGGGGGGAGCTACGTGGTGCGCATAGCTCCCGAGAGCTCGGGGCTGCTGGCGATAGACCGGCTGAATGAGTACGAGAGCTCGATTGCAGCGGCGGAGGTGGGTGTAGGGGCGCCGGTTGTAGGTCGCATCGAAGACCCCTATGTGATGGTGGTCGAGTACATAGATGGCAGGACCCTGTCAGCCGCCGACCTACGTGAGGGCGACTACTTGGAGCGGGTGGCCGCGGCGTGTCGTGTGCTGCACGGAGCTCGACGCTTTCGCGGGGACTTCAACATGTTCTCGCTCCAGCAGCAGTACCTGGACATAGTTCAAGAGCACGGTTATTGGCTTCCCGATCGATACCTGGACTTCGCCGACCAGATTTTGCGGGTTCGAGAAGCGCTCGAGGTCTGGCCGGAGAAGCGGGTTCCGTGCAACAACGACCTACTGGCGGAGAACTTCATCGATGACGGCGAGAAGACCTGGATCATCGACTACGAGTACTCGGGCAACAACGAGCCCAGCTTCGAGCTCGGCAACATCTGGAGCGAGTCGGACCTGACATTGGACCAGCTGGAGAGCCTTGTTGGCAACTATTATGATCACCGCAGCACGCGTTTGCGTGCGATGGTAGCTCGCGCTCGCCTGTGGGGCCTGATGTCCAAGTACGGCTGGACGCTGTGGGCTTCTATCCAGTCAAGTGTCGCTGAGATCGACTTCGACTTCGTCACGTGGGGCATGGAAAAGTATGACCGTGCGGTTGCCGAGCTCGAGGGGCCTGACTTCGAGGGCCTGCTGCGGGATGTCACGGCGGTCGATGGAGCGTAGCGGGCGGTCGATGGAGCGTAGCGGGCGGTCGGGCGACCTCGGGCGCCAGAGGCGCAGATGGGAGCTGGCCCCACCGGTCAGGGGCGTGCTGCTCGACTTCAATGGATCTCTCTCCGATGACGAGTCGTTGCTGTGCGAGCTGTTCGGCCAGATCTTCTCCGAACGGCTCGGCATCGTCCTGGATGCCGAAGAGTACTATTCGTCGCTCGCCGGCTCGAGTGATGTCGACATAGTGCGACGCGTGCTGGCAAGCTGTGGTAAGGACGAGGACGATCAGCTGGCGGCCGAGATCCTGGACGAGAAGGTCCTGTGGTACTGCCGGGAGATCTCGGAGCGCCCGAGGATCCATCCGGATGCCGCAGCCTTTGTGAGGAGGGTTGCCGAGGTGGTTCCCGTGGGCGTGGTGACCGGAGCGGCGCACGCCGAGGTGGACTATGCGCTCGAGGTAGCTGGCTTGGCTGGCGTCATCCGGATCGTCGTCGCTGGCGAGGATGTGGAGCGCGGGAAGCCGGATCCGCAGGGCTATGAGCTGGGGCTTCATGGGCTGGCGGGGGCGCCGCATGGGCTGGCGTTGCTGGATGCGGCGAGCGTGGTGGTATTTGAAGACTCGGTTGCGGGACTGCGAGCAGCGAAGGCCGCAGGGATGCAGCGTATCGGCGTGATGGGAACGACAGACCCGATCCTGCTGGAAGCGGAGGCTGCTGGGGTTGTCGACGGGCTGACTGTTGAGGTGGCCGAGGCTCTATTGACATCGCTTGCGACGGGCGACTCCGCGACGAGCGACTCCGCGACGAGCGAACGGGTGACGGATGGACCCTGAGCTGCACTGGCCCCGTTTTCCGTGCTTCCCGTGGCGGCTCTCGGGCTCTGGATCGAATGACGGAATGAACGGAGGTTTGTGTGGCTGAACCCGGACAGGACCTGCCCGGCTCGGCACGGATCGTCATCATCGGTGGCGGCGTCGGAGGCGCTAGCATCGCTTACCACCTTGCTGAGATGGGCTGTACTGACGTGGTGTTGGTGGATAGGGACCAGCTGACCAACGGGTCGACCTTTCACTCAGCTGGATTGGTCGGCCAGCTCCGGTCAACGGTCACTTCGACGACGATGATGATGTACTCGGTCGATCTCTACCGGCGTCTTGCAGCAGATCCAGAGACCGATCCGGGCTGGGTCGAATGTGGCGGGATCCGCCTGGCATCGTCCCCGGAGCGTTTGGAAGAGCTCCGGCGCCAGGTGGGCTGGGCGAGGACGTTCGGTCTGGCGCTCGAGGAGATATCGGTGTCGGAGGCTGCGGAGAGGTTCCCGTTCATGGACACCGCGGGCGTGCTCGGCGCGACCTACCTTGCTTCGGACGGCTACCTCGATCCGTCTCGCCTCGTGCACGCTCTGGCGGGATCTGCGCGCAAGGCGGGCGTCCTCATCAGCCCGTTCACGCGTGTTACGGGGATCGACGTGGACGCGGGCAGGGTGCGTGCCGTGAGGACCGACCGGGGCACGATCAACGCGTCTGTGGTGGTGGATGCCGGAGGCATGTACGCCGCAGAGATAGCCAGGCTGGCGGGAGTCCGCGTTCCAGTGGCGCCCTTCTCGCACCAGTACCTGGTGACGCAGGGCTTCCGTTCGGACGATGACCATCGCCGGCTCCCGACGCTCCGTGACCCGGATCTTCTCGTCTACTTCCGCGAAGAGGCTCGGGGGCTTCTCATGGGTGGCTACGAGCGAAGATCTATGCCCTTTGCACTGGATCGAAGCGGCCTCGACAGTATCCCGCAGGACTTCAATGGAAAGCTGCTGGACGAGGACTGGGAGCGCTTCGAGGAGATCGCCCAGGGCTCCGCCAGGCGTGTCCCGATCATGGAGACGCTCCCGGTCCGCAAACTGATCAATGGTCCCGAGGCATTTACCCCGGACAATGAGTACTGTCTCGGGGAAACCGATGTCCGGGGGTTCTACGCCGCTGCCGGCTTCTGTGCTCATGGCATCGCAGGTGCAGGGGGGATTGGGAAGGTGATGGCCGAGTGGGTTCTCGACGGTGAGCCGCGGATGGACGTGTGGGAGATGGACGTGCTGAGGTTCGGGCGCCAGTACCGGTCGGCCACCTACACCCTGGAGCGCGTTCGCGAGAACTACGAGACCTACTACGACATCCGATATCCGAACCATGAAAGGTCGTCCGGGCGCCCGCTGCGTGTTCCTGCAGCCTATGAGCTGCACCGTAGCCTCGGAGCGTCTTTCGGTGAGAAGTCGGGGTGGGAGCGCGTCAACTACTACGAGTCGAACGCCTCCGACCGCTACGAGCACCTGCGTCCGAAGGGATGGGCGGGGCGCCATTGGTCGACAGCCATTCCTGCCGAGCACCTCGCAACTCGCTCAGCCGCGGGGCTCTTCGACGAGTCGTCCTTCTCGAAGATCGAGGTATCGGGACCCGGAGCTGGCGATCTTCTGGAGCGGCTCTGTGACAACGACGTAGACCGTGCTGTCGGCCAGGTTAGCTATACGCAGATGCTGAGCGAAAAGGGTGGCATCGAGGCTGATTTCACGGTCACCAAGCGAGAAGATGGGGTGTTTCTCATAGTTAGCGGGACGGCGTTCGGCTCTCACGACCTGGCCTGGTTGCGTCGCCACGCGCCAGAGGACGGCTCGGTGAGCGTGAGAGACGTGACCAGCTCCTATAGCTGCTACGGCCTGTGGGGACCCTTGGCCCGAGACATCCTGGCTCCCTTGTGCCCCGCGGACTTGTCGAACGAGGCGTTCAGGTACATGACGGGCATCGAGACGACGGTGGGGAGCGTCCCGGTGCTCGCCCTTCGCGTCACATTCGTTGGCGAGCTGGGCTGGGAGCTGTACTGCGCGCCCGAGTACGGCGCCACACTGTGGCGGATCCTGTGGGAAGAAGGGCGCCAGCACGGTCTCGTCGCAGCGGGCTACCGCGCTATCGACAGCATGCGATTGGAGAAGGGATACCGGGTATGGGGTTCTGACGTGACTCCGGACGACAATCCGTACGAGGCAGGGCTTGGTTTCTGCGTCTCGCGTGCCAAGGGCCCTGGCGGGTTCATCGGCGCCGAAGCTCTCGAAGCCGTGCGCCGAGCGCGCGAGCGGGGTGGCGATAGCGGTCGGCGGCTCTCGTGCCTCGTGATCGACGATGCGTTGTCTGTGGCCCTTGGGAACGAGCCCGTGAGGGTCGCAGGAAGCGTAGTCGGGCGGGTCACCTCGGGAGGTCTCGGTTACAGCGCTGGTTGCTCGATTGCGAACGCCTATGTGCCCGCCGAGCACGCGCAGGTGGGC
>JAJYWA010000150.1 GCA_021791755.1 Actinomycetes bacterium
CGACCAGCCTACGGCCCGGGTGTGACACCCACCGGCCATATCGGGCCTGCGGCCCGAGCCCCGATTCCCCTGACAGCTGAAGCCGCCAGTCCCCTCGGTGCGCTTGGATGGTGGCCTCCTTCAGGTCGTAGCGCGGTCGTTGGCATCAGGAACATGACATCGTAACGGCGCTGTGATCTCATGGGCGATCTCATGGGCATGGGGTCACGGTCAGCGACCGGTTCGTCGTGCACTCGACAATTACGACGCGCGTGTGCCTTGCAATCGGCTCGTCAGCCCATGTGGCGAACGCCTCCGTTCCTCCGCGCACCGCGAGCACGACTTCGCCAGGGCGATCAGCTGAAATCGGGACCATAACAGTACTGATCGCTCCGATCAAGCTCTGATCGATGTCTTCGTGCACTACGTATCTGTTCCTAAAAACGGCGCTTCTGGGCTCTCCGTGGGTAACCCAGCTCACGGGATGATCGGGTAGAGCTCGAGACCGCCGAGGTGGAACCAGATCGCGGTCTTGAAGTGCTCCCGGTTGCGATACCCGCGTGCGGACACCCGGATCGCCTGGATGCGGCTGTTCAGCCCCTCCGCACCGGCGTTGCTGATTCGATTGGCGAAGTAGCTCATCAGGCCGGCCTCGTGGCGCTTCAAGGTACGCGCGGCGTCGATCACCGGCTGGAGGCGGCTGTGAGCGGCCCAGAAGCACCAGCGCTTCCAGTGCTTCTCGCCCCAGCCCCGTCGCTTGTACGACCACAAGTGTCGCAGGCTCTCCTTGATCGCCGAGGCCCGTGCGGTCTTCAAGTCCCCGCTGCGAAGAAGAGCAGAGCGGTCCTGGTGGCGCTCGGACAAGTTCTCTGCAGAGTACAGCCAGAGGTACTTCGTACCAGACAGGCTCTTGTCGCCGGCAGTGACGAGGGCCCGGTTCTCCTGGCTTCCCACGGTGTCAACCGCGGCGTTCTGGTGCTCACGTCAAGTGGTGGCGATCGAAGACGATCTTGTTGTCTTGATCTTGGAGGTGCTCGCGTGCAGAGTTGATGTAGGGGTCCCACATGTCCATCGCCACGGCCTTGATCCCGCTTGTGCTCCTCGGGGCTGAAGCGCTCGAAGAAGCCGTCCAGGCTCGCCTGGCGCCGTTCGTCGGCGAGGTGCTCGACCGTGTCGGTATCGATGTTCGAGACGATGCAGATGTAGTCTTGGCCCCGGCCCGCCGCCTTTTCGTCAACGCCGATCATCGCCGGGACGACGTGCGGCTTTCGCACCAGTCCCCGGGCAACTGCCCGGTCCATCAGATGCCATGCCTCGTCCCAGCTGATACGCAGCAGCCGGGCGGCGCCTTCTACGTCGCACTCCTTTCAGCACGTCGATCGCCAGGCGCTCGAAGAGCATGGTGAAGCGGCTCATCGGCTCGGCCCACGGGAGGGCCACCTGTCGGACCCCGTGGGAAGGGCACTCCACGCGTGGATGCCGGGCGTCGAGGTAGGTCAAGAAGGCGCAGCTGTCGAGGTGACGCCAGGCTCGTTCCTCCGCGTGGTCGTAGACGGGAAGCGCCGAGCCACACTCCGGACATCCGAACCGAGTTCGCTTCGGATGCTCGGCCCATACATCAACCCGACCTCCGTCGACAGACAGCTCAACCCGGATCGCATCCCAAGGAGCGACGAGTCCCAACAGGTGGCGGTATAGCTCAGTGTCACGCATCGCGTCATCGTCGCGCATGGTCCCGACATCGATCTAGCGAGCATCATCCCGTGAACTGGGCTACCCACTGAAAAGCGGGAAGCGCCCAAAAATGTGGACACGAAGTCCACGCCGGCGAACACGCTGCACGCAGCATCCTCCGGGCCGGACTGGCCCTTCTGGCAGCCGAAGAGCTCCAAGCTGCTTGAAAAGAAGCTGGCCGCTTCAGCGGTCAGAGAAGTCACCAAGACGCAGGAAGGTCTTGCGCTTATAGTTCAGTCCACTGCCAACATCCTCTAGATGCTCCGAGATCGCTTTCCCAGCCCCTATGCAGAACTGCTCCAGAGCTGTATGTTGATTGGCGAGATCGACCTTCTGACCTGGAGATGAGACGCGAGCGTAGGTCACGCTGCGGCGCTCGGCTGGCGTGCGCCGCAGCACACGCAGGTAGTCCTCGTGGGTGTAGTAGCGGCGGTTGGTCGGAGTCCTATGAGCTTTCAGCGTGCCTTCTCTATCCCAGCGCTGCAACGTAGAGACCGTACGTCCAACCATCTTGCCGCACACCCGAGGTGGATAGGTCTCCATAGCGCACATGTTAGAACACGTCTCCATATGGAGTGGTGCATCTAATCATTACTCCAAATCCCCTCAGGCGTTGCCCGACGATCAATGATGTCCCCTGCAGAGCTTAGACGACATGCGGAGCATCGCTCGGCTGTACAAACCGAGCCAGCCGGGTCTCCTGGCGGTCCATCGCTCCAAAGAGTCCCGGAAGAGTAGTTTGCGGCTCCATCGCTTGAAAGAGGACAAGGGGACAGACCGACGGCCGGCAGCCGTCAGCCGTCAGGTATGGGTTCTCAGCTGAGAACAGATGTCACCTCTTTGAAATGTTCCACTGTCGGGAACGGATCGTAGAAGTGGTGCAGCAGGAGCCGCCACTCTTCGTACGCCGGCGACCCCCGAAACCCCTCCGTGTGATCCTTCAGGTTTTCCCACTCAACGAGGAGCAGGTATCGGCTGGGTTCTTCGATGCATCGTGAGAGCCGAAGGCATCGAAAGCCGACAGAAGCGGAAATGATCGATGTTGCCTTCGAGAATGCTTCTTCGAAAGCGGTCTCCTCGCCTGGGATGACCGCGAGAATGGCGTGCTCGAGGACCATGTCGGCCGAGCATAGTATCGATGAGTGCGGATCTTCGTGGCAGGTGCGAGTGGCGTGATCGGTCTGCGCCTCGTGCCGTTGCTCGTCGAAAGGGGTCACGACGTCGCTGGGATGACCCGTACTCCCGAAAAGGCCGATTCGCTGCGACGCGTTGGCGCCGAGCCGGTTGTGTGCAACGTCTTCGAGAGCGAAGCGATGTGCCGGGCGGTCCATGGCTTCTCGCCTGACGTTGTGGTCCACCTGCTTACGGATCTGCCTGACGATGCGGCGCAAGTCCGTGAGCATGCCTCGGCGAACAACCGGATGCGGCGCGAGGGCACGGTGATCCTGCTTGAAGCGGCATCTGCCTGTGGCGCCCGGGCGATAGCCCAGAGCGTCGCTTGGTCTCTGCCGGGCGACGGTGGCGCAGCGGTGGAGTTTCTTGAGCGCACGGTGCTCGCCGCAGATGGCGTCGTCGTTCGCTATGGCAAGTTCTTCGGGCCCGGCACCTACTACCCGGTTACGCTTCCGGACCCACCGCGCGTCCATGTCCTCGATGCTGCTCGCCAGACGGTCAATGTACTCGGGGCTCCGAGCGGGGTTGTCGAGGTCGTAGAAGTCTGTGGGTAGGGACTGCGACTCTTGCTCCCGTGACCTGGTCAAGCTCCGATCACGGGAACGATACCGGCGAGCAGGAGCAAGACTGGCCGACGCGATGTTCGGGTCGCGTGCGCACTCGACGTCGTCGCTGGCATTCCGTGGCATTCCGCTCAGCCGAAGGGCATCTCGAGGCAGTCATGCCCACCCGGGCGAGTGGTAGGAAATCTTGGAGATCGACATGTGCCGCGCCGGCAACTGCGCCACCGTCTACGCTGCAGCCACGTGTTCACCCAGAGCCAGCTCAACCAAGCCACAGAGCACACTGGTTCGAGGCTCTACGGGCGGCCTCGGTCCCAGGCCCGAGCCCAATACACACGGCACGCTGGTCGTCGCTGGGCCCGTCAACGACCTTGGGTTACAGGCACGAGCTGATTACGGTCTGAAGCACTCCCCGAGAACGGTCGAAAACGCTACTCATGAGCCTGTTGCGTGAACCGCAGTGGGAAGGCCGGGGGTCCGGATGTCGGGACCGCTCGCTGATGGGGTGGCGTTATCGCGTTGCCCACCGGGTCGACTCCGCCGAGTGGAACGCCCGGCGTTCGTCCGATCAGCAGCCCGGCACGGTAGCCATCCGGCTGTAGGGAGCTGCTGCGGCGTCACCGACGGCGCGCCGGTAGAGCTTCAAGAGGTTGTGGGTTCCGCAGATGAGCTTCCACTCGGAGGCGGCGGCCGCCTTGCCTCTTCGCATGAAGCCACGGATGTGGCGTCCGTCCTTGATCTGTCCGAAGACCGGCTCGATGAGGTGCTGGCGCTTTCGGTAGAGGGCGCGACCGGTCTTGTTCGAGACCTTGCGGTCCATCTTCTCGACTTCCGTCACGTCCTTCTTGAGCGGCCCGCGCCGGCCGGTGCGCGGGGTCTGGTTCTTCTTCAAGTTGCGCGTGGCGATGTAGGTGTCGGGATCATCGTCGCCCAAGGCGGCCAGGTTCTCCTCGGAGCAGTAGCCAGCATCGGCCAAGAGCTTCTCGGGTCGGTCTTCGATGCCGGCCTCGGCGAGCGAGGTCTTCGTCGCCTCGATCATCGGGTGCAGCTGGCCCATGTCGTTCTGCTCGTCGGTGACCTCGGCGGCCACAACGACCTGCTCTTCGTTGGCAACCGCCTGCGCGTTGTAGCCCTGGAGGAAGCCCT
>JAJYWA010000151.1 GCA_021791755.1 Actinomycetes bacterium
CCAGTCGGCGTTCCCCTTCACCCGTGCCGAGGCCAGATGAACCACCCGGACCTCAACCAAACCACGCGCGCGCAGCCGCTCCACCTCAGCGAGCACCACCTCGTCCAAGTCGACATCGGCGCGCCGTGGCAGGACTCCCGACTCGTCGGCCCGGGCCAGCAGGAGCAGATCGTTGACTATCCGCTGCATCCTCTCGGCCTCGTCCAGCAGATCGCGCGCCATGTGCCTCCAGTCCGCCCCTTGAGGATGGACGAGCGACACCTCGAGCTCGGTGTGCATAGCCGCCAGCGGGCTGCGCAGCTCATGCGACGCGTCGGAGACGAACCTCCTCTGACGCTCGCTGGAGCGCTCCAAGCGCTCCAGCATCGAGTTCATCGTCCTCGCCAACCGGCCTATCTCGTCATCCGTGCGGGGATCGGCCACCCGCCGGCTCAGCTCCCTTCCAGTTATCTCAGCCACCTCGGAGCGAATAGCTTCCACTGGCAGCAGCGCACGACCGGTTAGAACCCAGGTGAGCAGGCCCACGAGCAGCACCAGCAGTGGCAGCCCCAAGACGAGTGCGAGGATGACTGTAGATGTCGTGGCGTGCACGCCCGCGAGGGAGACCGCGACCACGACCGTATAGCGGGCGCTTTGCGCACCTCCCCCCGATCCCTTGCGGTCCAGGGGCTGGTGCACCAACGCAGGAACCGCCAGGATAAAGAACGGGTCCTCGTCGATGCCCACCAGGCTGCTCACGAACCGCTGCTGCTCTCCAGCCGATGCGCCCGACGCCAGCCGGCCTCTCCACAGACGCGGTATCGGCAGCGGTGTCGACGTGTCCCCCTCCAGAACGGTGCTCGAAGAGACGATCTTCGAGCTCGCGCCGACGATCTGCACGTAGATCCCCCCCTCTGATGGAGGCAAGGGGTTGGGCAGCTCGCCGGCTTTGAGAAGAGTGATCACATTTGCCGCCTGCAAGTGCGCGGCAGCTTCGACGCCGGCATCGAGTGAGCTGCTCAACAGGGTCACAAGCGCCGCTCCACCAATGCTGAGCGCCGCCGCTACGGCGATGATCGAGACTGCCGTAGAGCGAGCCCGGACAGATGTCGGCAGGGCACGCGAGAACCCGCGCCGGTGCGCGCTCGAGCTCCCGGCTCCATTATCAGCCGCCATGCGCTTCGAGCCGGTAGCCGATACCGCGGACGGTCTGTATCGCCTGCCTTCCAAACGGCTCGTCCACCTTGCGCCGGAGGTAGCCTACGTACACTTCGACGATGTTCGGGTCCCGGTCGAAGTCATCGTCCCAGACCTGATCGAGAATGTCTCGCTTGGCCAGAGCCTGGCCAGGCCTGCTCATGAGCAGGTCCATCAGGGAGAACTCCCTCGGCGTGAGCTCCACCTCAGTGGATCCCCGCCACATGCGATGAGCCGAGCGATCGAGCGACAGGTCGCCGACCTCGAGCACTGCCGGCCGCTCGGCGGCCCCTCGCCGCAGGAGGGCGCGTATCCGAGCAACCAGGACGACGAAGGAGAACGGCTTGCTCAGGTAGTCATCCGCGCCCGTATCGAGAGCCTCCGCCTCATCCAGATCGCCGTCCTTAGCCGTGAGCATCAGTATCGGCGTCCGGTTGCCCTCCTGGCGAAGGAACGAGCAGATCTTGAAGCCGTTGACCCCCGGAAGCATGATGTCGGAGATGATGACACCGAACTCCTCCTCGCGGGCCTTCCAGAGTCCGCTGGAGCCATCGTTCGCCACCTCGACCTCGAAGCCCTCGGCTTCGAGACCTCGCTGGAGCGACGAGGCGAGCTTCTTCTCGTCCTCTATCAAGAGCAGCCGTGTGCATCCAGAAGCGTCCACACTCTGACAATACCTGTTACACCAGCACGCACTGAGGGAGCTCCCACCCGGAACAAAGACGCAACAGGATTTGCTGGAGGCGGCGAGCGGAATCGAACCGCTGTACAGGGCTTTGCAGGCCCTTGCCTAAGCCACTCGGCCACGCCGCCGTGTATACGCCACACGATACCGGACATCTGCGCGCGGCGGCGAACGATGCTTAGATCTGCTCATGCGAATCGCGCTCATATCCACTCCATGGGCACCGGTCCCTCCACCTCTGTACGGAGGGATCGAGCTGGTGATCGACTCCCTGGCACGAGGCCTCTCCGACGAAGGGCACTCCGTCACGCTCTTCACCACCGGCGAGTCTACCTGTCCCGTCGAGCGACAATGGGTCCTCGACAAAGCCGAGGGCGACCGCATCGGCTTCATCGTCCCCGAGCTGCGACACCTGCTCCACGCGTACCGCGACCTCAGCGAGTTCGACATCGTCCACGACCACACGCTGATCGGGCCGTTCTTCGCAAGCGGCCCGGGGTCGAGCCTCCTTCGCAAGCCCGCGCGGTCGCCAGCGCTGCCGCCGGTAGTGACCACCATCCATGGACCGCTGGACGCGGAGCTGGCCGAGATCTACGAACCGCTCTCCCGGGCGGTCCACGTGGTGGCGATATCCCACTCGCAGGCGCGTGACGCGCCGCAGGTGAACATTGCCCGAGTCATCCATCACGGGCTTGACGCTCGCGACTTCCCCTTCGGCGATGGCAAGGGGGGCTATGCCTTGTTCCTTGGCAGGATGGCCCCCGCCAAGGGCGCTGACACCGCGATCGCGGCGGCGAAGAAGGCAAGCGTACCCCTCCTGATGGCGGCGAAGATGCGCGAGCCGTGGGAGCAAGAGTACTTCCGCGAGGTGCTCATGCCCCTTCTTGGCAGCGATGCTGAGTACCTCGGCGAGGTGTCGCACGAGAAGAAGCTTGAGCTCCTGGCCTCGGCGTCGGCCCTGCTCTTTCCCATCCGGTGGCATGAGCCCTTCGGGATGGTGATGATCGAGGCGATGGCCTGCGGGACACCCGTCCTCGCCTTCCCTGCTGGTTCGGTCCCAGAGATCGTCGAGGACGCCAAGACGGGTTTCATCTGCGCTGACGACGTCGAGATGGCCGACGCGCTCGGACGTGTGCAGACCCTGGACCGCAGGCAGGTCCGGGCCGCCGTCGAAGGCCGCTTCTCTGCCAAGCGAATGGCACGCGACCATCTGGAGCTCTTCGAGACCATCCTCGCGCGCCACGGTCACGTCCAGGAATAGGTACGCTGAACGTGCCACGGCCGCCGCACGTGCGTTGAGGCGGGCGGCGATACGAGGCGCGGACGGCGGGGCCAGGCTGCAAGCCAGGACGACACCACTAGCGATACGAGGCGGGCGGCGGGGCCAGGCTGCAAGCCAGGACGACACCACTAGCGATACGAGGAGAAGACCGGCTCATGTTGAACAAGCGTGTGAAGCGCAGCGGCGCCGAACCCCCTGACGATCTCTCGCCAATCTACGGTTCTCGCTCTGTCGAGAGCGCTATACCAAAGTACGAGCTGTCGCAAGACCAGCTTCCCGCGAGAGTCGCTTACCAGCTGGTCCACGACGAGCTCAACCTGGATGGCAACCCCGCGCTGAACATGGCGACGTTCGTCAGCACCTGGATGGAGCCGGAGGCGGACAAGCTCATGCAGGAGGCTCTCGGCAAGAACTACGTGGATGCCGACGAGTACCCCCAGTCGGCTGAGATCCAGAACCGCTGCGTCAACATCCTCGCCCACCTCTACAATGCCCCGAACGACACGACGAGCGTCGGCTGCGCCACAGTCGGCTCGTCGGAGGCCATCCACCTCGCCGGGCTTGCGATGAAGTGGAGATGGAAGGAGCGCATGACCGCCGCAGGGAAGGCGATCACGGCTCCGAACATAGTGATGGGCCAGAACGTCCAGGTGTGCTGGGAGAAGTTCGCACGTTACTTCGAGGTCGAGCCCCGCTACGTTCCCCTCAGCGATGACCGCTTCATCCTCGGCGTCGACGAGGCAATGTCCATGGTCGACGAGAACACCATCGGGGTGGTCGGGATCCTGGGCAGCACGTACACGGGACAGTACGAGCCGATCAAAGAGCTCAACGACGCGCTGGCGTCTCTCAACGGCCGTACTGGCTGGTCGGTACCGGTTCACGTCGACGCCGCCAGCGGTGGGTTCGTCGCACCATTTCTCGCCCCAGATCTCGAATGGGACTTCCGACTGCCGCTCGTCTGCTCTATCAACGTCTCCGGGCACAAGTACGGTCTCGTCTATCCCGGCGTCGGCTGGGTCATCTGGCGAGACGAAGCATGCCTGCCTGACGATTTGATCTTCCACGTCAACTACCTCGGCGGAGATCATCCGACATTCAACCTCAACTTCTCCCGCGGCGCTGGCCAGATCATCGCGCAGTACTACAACTTCCTCCGCCTCGGTCGCGAGGGTTACGTTCGCATCATGTCGGCACTCGCCCTCACGGCGAAGCGCCTGGCCGCCGCGATCGACGCCACAGGCCACTTCGACTTGCTCTCGCGGGGCGAAGACCTTCCGGTAGTCTGCTTTGCCCTACGTGGCAAACGCCCCTACACCGTGTTCGACATCTCGGATGCGCTCCGTGAAAGAGGCTGGATCGTACCTGCCTAC
>JAJYWA010000152.1 GCA_021791755.1 Actinomycetes bacterium
CCGAGCCCCACGGTGAGAGCTCCACCTCGCGGGTCGATCATCGGGTCGCACATCGCCATGGCGCCTGCAGATGAGCCAGCGACTACGGCGCCGTCGCGCCACGCCTCCAGCAACGCCTGCCAGACCGTCGATCCCTTGAGAACCGATCGGAGGTGCAGGGGAGATCCTCCGCTCAAGTAAACGAAGCGGCTTGCCCTTACGCGTTCGGCATTGGATGGGTCCTCGGCCTCTTTCCGGTGGAGGATCATGAGCCCCTCGGCGGTCCCGCCGAGGGAGGCAAACCAGCTTCGGGCAGTTGCGACCGCCTTGGACGGGTTCTCGAAGGCTGCCGCGGTCGGAAGGACGAGAACCTCGCCCCCGGCACGCTCGAGCAGCTCGGCGTCGAAGGACGCGCCTTCGCTCCACTCAGCGCCGCCCACAAGCGCCACGAGTCCTGGGATGATGGACATCCACTCAGACTATCAACGAGCATGCCGATCATTGGCATTCGAAGCAGATGCTCCTGATAGCATACGACTCTATGTTCCAGGATGACCCTTCCGGCAAGAGTGCGGCGACGAGGCGATGACAAAGGTTGGGGAGGCGATGACAAAGGTTGGGATCGTTGGCTCAGGCATGATGGGCGCCGGGATCGCAGAGTGCGCCGCTGTCTCGGGTCATCAGGTGGTGCTGCGATCCAGGGCCCGCTCGACTGCGGACGCGGTGATCGCGAGCATCGAGAAGTCGCTGGCGAAGCGGGTTGCCAAGGGGTCGCTCACCGATGAGGAGCGCATAGCTGCCCTCGGGCGGGTGACAGCGACATCGGACCTGTCAGATCTTAGCGAGGTGGACCTCGTCATAGAGTCGGTCCTCGAGGATCTGCCAACGAAGAAGCACCTGTTCAACGAGCTCGACAGGGTGTGTGCAGACGGAGCGATCCTTGCCACCAACACCTCGACGCTTCCGGTGATCGAGATGGCAATGGTGACCGGAAGACCGGATCGTGTGTGCGGCATCCATTTCTTCAACCCGGCGCCACAGATGAGCCTGGTGGAGATAGTCCGTCCATTGACGGCTTCAGAGGAGACGATCTCCGTTGCCCGCTCGTTCACCGAGGCGTGCCAGAAGACGCCCGTCGAGGTCTCCGACAGGGCGGGCTTTATCGTCAATGCGTTGCTGTTCCCTTACCTGAACAACGCTGTGAAGCTGTTCGAGCAGGGTGTGGCGACGAAAGAGGACATCGACACAGCCATGAAGGGTGGATGCGGGTTCCCGATGGGGCCGTTCGCGCTGCTCGACCTGGTTGGGCTCGACACAAGCGTCGCAATTCTCGATGCGTTGTACTCCGAGGTGAAGGAGCAGAGCTGCGCCGCAGCTCCGTTGCTGCGCAGGATGGTCGCGGCCGAGCTGCTCGGTCGCAAGTCAGGTAAGGGCTTCTACGATTACCACAAGCCTGCCTCCGGCCAATCCTGATAGCGCCGGCCCGCCAGGTCGAGGAGGCCCCTTCGGATCGCAGGCGCTGTCAGGCGCGTGGCGGGTGGGTAAAGGCAGGCGCGTGGCGGGTGGGTGAGGTGCGGCGCTTGTCGGGAGCGCGCGCCAGAATGGTTTGATGGACGTTTCTCCTACTCGTGCCGAAGATGACCACCTCCGGCAGGTCCGGCCGCCTCGATCGCGAGACAAGCCCTGGGTGATGCGAACGTACTCGGGCCACTCGAGTGCCAAGGCATCCAATGAGCTGTACCGCACGAACCTGGCCAGGGGCCAGACCGGGCTTTCGATCGCTTTCGACCTGCCTACTCAGCTTGGCTACGACCCGGATGCGCCAGAGGCCGCGGGCGAGGTGGGCCGGGTAGGCGTGCCGGTCGCTCACCTGGGTCACATGGCTCAGCTCATGGACCAGATCCCTGTCGAGAAGATGAACACCTCGATGACCATCAATGCCACGGCGGCGTGGCTTCTCGGTCTGTACATAGCGCACGGGGAGAACTGCGGCGTCGACCCCCGGCTCTTGAGCGGCACTACCCAGAACGACATCGTGAAGGAGTACCTTTCTCGGGGGACCTACATCTTTCCACCCGACCCGAGCCGGCGCCTCTCGGTGGATCTCATCACGTACGCGGTTCGCAGCGTCCCGAGGTGGAACCCGATCAATGTGTGCAGCTACCACCTTCAAGAGGCGGGGGCCACGCCGGTGCAGGAGATTGCCTACGCGCTGGCGACCGCAATAGGCGTTCTAGACGCGGTGGAAGCCTCGCGAGGCATGAGCAGAGAAGACCTCCCGAATGTGGTCGGCCGGGTGTCGTTCTTCGTTAACGCGGGGATCCGCTTTGTCGAGGAGACATGCAAGATGCGGGCTTTCGTCGAGATGTGGGACCGCATATGCCTGGAGAGGTACGGCGTGGAGGACCCGAAGCTGCGTCGCTTCCGTTACGGAGTACAGGTGAACTCACTTGGCCTTACCGAGAACCAGCCTGAGAACAACGTGCCGAGGATCGTGCTCGAGGCGCTCGGGGTCACGCTCTCGAAGAAGGCACGCGCTAGGGCGATCCAGCTTCCTGCCTGGAATGAGGCGCTCGGCCTGCCTCGTCCATGGGACCAGCAGTGGTCGCTGAGGATCCAGCAGGTTCTTGCGTCGGAGACCGACCTGTTGGAGTACGAGGACATCTTCGATGGATCGAAGGTCATCGAGTCGATGACCGCCGACTTGGTCGGGTCGGCGCACGCCGAGCTACAGGACGTGCTCGATCGTGGCGGAGTGTTCGAGAACATTGACGAGCTCAAGAGTCGTCTCGTGGCGAGCCAGACGGAGCGAATGCGCAAGATTGAGTCCGGCGAGCAGTCTGTCGTAGGGGTGAACTGTTTCACCGAGACGGCGCCCTCTCCGCTGATCGTTGGTGACGGCTCCGGCGTCCCCAGCGCTGAAGACACTGTGTTGAGAGTTGACCCGGCCGTCGAGGAGGCGCTCCGCGAAGACGTCGCCGCATGGAGGAGTTCTCGTGACGGCAACCGTGTGCGTAAGGCATTGGACGACCTGCGACGGACGGCAGAAGGGTCTGACAACGTCATGCCAGCCACGATCGCTCTCGCTCACGCGGGCGGCACGACTGGCGAGTGGGCGCAGGCGCTTCGCGAAGTGTTCGGCGAGTACAGGGCGCCCACCGGTGTCGTAGGCGCTGGCCGATTGATCTCCGGCGGCCGCTTTGCGGCAGTGCAGGCTCGTGCGCGAGCTCTTCCAGGTGGTCCGCCGCGCCTCCTCGTGGCGAAGCCCGGTCTTGATGGCCACTCGAACGGCGCAGAGCAGATCGCCGTCGCCGCGCGGGAGGCAGGCTTTGAGGTGATCTATCAGGGGATCAGACTGTCACCGCTCGAGATCGCAGTAGCTGCTCGTGATGAGGACGTCGACCTCATAGGCCTATCGATCCTTTCTGGCGGCCACATGGAGCTGGTTCCCGCTGTCCTCGCGGAGCTGGCAGCGGCTCGTGTCACAGCACCGGTGGTGATGGGGGGGATCATCCCAGCGGAGGATCGAGATGCGCTCAGCCGGCTCGGCCTTGCGGAGATCTACACACCGCGCGACTTCGAGCTCTCGAAGATGCTGGCCGAAATGGTGACGCTCGTAGAGGACCACCGCGCTGCCGAAGAGGGCCAGCGAGCCGCAGAAGAGGGCGGGGCCGTATGATCACGCATCGAGAGGCGTTGCCTCATGACGGCGAATGGCGTAGGCGGTCGCTGCTCTGGGAAAGCAGCGTCCGAGATGGCCACCTGCTTCGACGGGTTCCGGGTTCGTGGTGGGTCGTGATCCGTACTGTCATGAGGGTTTACTCGAGGTATGAATGGTCGAGGTGATCTCATCAGGTAGGTGCGTCTGGCTGTCGGGCTTTCTCGAGCCGAGTTGGCCAGGCGGGCCGGCACGTCTCAGCCGGCAGTGAGCCGTTACGAGCAGGGGAGCACCGTCCCGACAGTGCAGACCATGGAACGACTCGTCGGGGCTTGCCAGCCGGGGATGCGCCCGAGTGAGCTGTTGGCCAACAACCGAGAACGGGTACGTCACCTGGCCCTCGCCTACGGCGCTGTGCGTGTGCTCGTGTTTGGGATCGGCAGCACGGGGGGAGGATGACGCCAAGTCTGATCTCGACCTCCTCGTCGAGATCCCGCCGGAGCGTCTCCACTTGTTCGATCTGCTGGAGCTCGGACACGAGGTCAGTGATGCACCCGGCGTGGAGGTCGACATCGGCACACCGGATATGCTCAAGCCAGCCATACGCGATCAGGTGTTGGCCGAAGCCCATCCACTGTGAGCAGCGAAGGCCGCCGCACGCTCAGCGGTGCGCAACGTCCTCACCCATCACTATTGGGGCGTCGCTTGGGCGCTCATCGAGGAGGTCCTGGACGAAGACCTCGGACAGCTCCGACGCTGCGTCGAGGGTATCGAAGTCGAGGGCATCGAAGCTCCTCCCACCCCCGAACCCGTCCCGAGGCCGACCACGCCGGTGGCTGCCGATCGACGTAGCCGACCACGCG
>JAJYWA010000031.1 GCA_021791755.1 Actinomycetes bacterium
CTGGGAGCCTGACGGTGGTCTGCTTCGTCATGAATACACGATATCACGACATCACTTGGTGTGAGGCTGCTGAAGGTCGTCTTCCGGTACCGCCAGCGTTGCCGCAGCTTCGTGCCCCTGCCAGGGCGCCAAGAACATGGGAAACCGTGCGTCGGGTGCGGAAACTCCTGATCATCTCGGGGGTCGTCGACCTCGCGATGAAGCCTCCGCAGCGCTGATCCTTGTCGTTCACCGTCCTAGTGTCTGTGCGCCCGGCTGGCGCCTCGCCCGACTCCAGGCAGAGCCGGAGCATTGCCCCCTTGGTCACTCGAGGAGGTCGGTTACGCTCCTGGCGGGATCGGTGCCGGCGAGCCGGAGTGAGACCTCGGCGCGGGCCACGAGGTCATGGGGCGCGACAGACGGTTCCTGCAGGGCAGCGTGAACGATCCGGTCGAATGCCGCGCCGACCAGCGATGGTGCGCATCGAAGGGTCGAGAGCATGGCCACTGAGTCGCTCCTCCCCGCGTGTAGAACGAGGTTGCGTTGGCGGTACAGCCGTCGAAAGGCCTCCGCCGTGTAGTAGTGGACACGACCGAGCACCTCTGCCGGCCTCGCCAGGACCTCGGACATTCTCGCCGCAGCAGTGGCATCCGAGGGAGCAGGGAACTCAAGCGGTGCCCCGTTGGAGATGGCTCGGAGAAGCAGGTGGCAGCGCTCACGGTTGGAACCGCACGCGGTGAGCTCTCGGGCCAGCGGGTCTTGGTGTGACGAGCTGTAGGCGTACGCGAGGGTCGTGATCTCGGCACGAGGCAGGCTGCACGAGACGAGTGCCCCGAGCTCGTCTGCGGCCTGGACGTTCGGGGCGTCCTGGCGCTTGAGGATGGCTTCGACTGCCGCCCAGCCCCCGGCTACCGCCGACTCGGGCGCGCCACTTTCGAGTGGTGCGAGCAGGTCGAGCGCGGAACGGATGCGACCGCCCAGGGCAGTATGGGTTGTCTCGAAGAGCACGCCCTGGCGCGAGAGCGAGTGCACCTCCACCTGGCGCCGGGGTCGTCGCAGTGGGAAGGTCCTCGGAGAGCCGTGCACGAACGCCTCGTCGTGCACGACGAGCTCGTCCTGGCCGGGAAGACCGACCACGACGCGAGCAGCAAGGCTCTGGACGATGTCGCTCGCGGTCTCGACGGCGCGCCAGGGGTCGCGGGCCTCGACGTCGAAGGTGACGGCGCCGTTTTGCCGGACGGCGGCACCCGGACCGGGGCCGTGCTCGCGGATCCACTGCGACGCGGCCGGGGGTTCCAGCCAGTTGGCGGGCATCTGCTGGCCGTGCCGGGGAAGCGACCGGAGCGGGATCAGCACCTGATAGGCGTGCGGGGGCCGCGCCTCGAGCTGGCGTGACTCGTCGATGAGGTCAGCGACCGTCATGGTCGTACGGCTGGCCGTGATCGCCGTCAGCCACCTGTGCAGCTGGTCGGGGCTGAAGCCACGGTCAAGCAGGTGTGCCCCCAACGATCGAGAGGTGAGCTCGTTCTCAGGGGGCGGACCAGGAGCAGTCCACGCCGCGTGCCATTGGTCCAGGTAGCTCGGTGAGCGCTCGGCGAGAAGAAGCTGCAGCCGACGGAGCGAAGCGCTGTCTTGGTGGACAGTGCCGAGAGCGCGTCGGAGCTCGGTCCGGACGGGGCCAGGTCCCATGCCCGGATCCCGGCCGACCTGCCTGACAGCGGAGGTTGCGAGCCCGCTCACGGCGCGCTCATGGAGCTGCCCTTCGCGCTGCAAGGCGGCCGACTCGAGGACTTCGTGCAGCAGTGCCACGGTGCCACGGTGCCGAGGTTCCAGAGGCGCCGTTGCCAGGGCGTCCGCCTGCCCCAGTAGTCGTGCAGCCGAGCGGCGATGTAATCGCAGTCAGTCAGGGCCATCGGCTGCTATCATGGCAGCAGGACAAACCGTCCACGGACTACCCGGGGAGGGCCACCCGAAAGGGTCGCCCTCCCTTGTCACGTCTGGTGCCTCGCTCACCGGCTCCGCAGAGTCCGTCGCAGGGCGCGTCACAGCCCTGTGCGATCCTGTTCACATGCGAGTAACGCACCTGAGCGCTCGGGGACTGCTCTCCTTTGGCAAGGAGTCCTTTACGCTCAACCTCGCCGAGAGCGGCCCGAGCGTGCTCGTCGGGCCGAACGCTTCGGGCAAGTCGAACCTGGGTACGCTCGTGGACCTGGTGGTGACCGCCGTTGCCTGGAGCAGCGCGCCCGCGGCGGGCGGTTATCCTGCCGGCCGCAGCCGCCAGCGCGAGGTACTCGTGGAAGCCGCCCGAAGCGCCCGCCACCGCGGCTTGCCAGAGGGGACCGCGGTGGAGGCCCGTCTGGGTATCAAGCTGACCCGTGACGTCGAGCGGGAACTGGTCACCTCGTTCATGCGGGCCGTGATTGCCTCATCGTCGGGCGAAACCGCGTCGCAGCGCAAGCCGTCCGTGGAGTCTTGGGCACTCGGCTTGCCGACCGACGCGTTCACTGCCCTCTTCCGCGGCGAACTGGTCGTATCCCACAGCGGGGTGGCGGGCAGCGACTGGCGGGTGTGCTTCGAGCCGGCTGACAAGATTGCGGAAACCGATGTGGCCGTGCTGATGAACAGCTACAACGCGATGCTCGTCCGAAGAGGTGAGGCGCCGCCGCCTCATCGCCTCTCCGACTTGGGCGTCATGCTCGGCTTCGAATCCGACCGCGGTAACACGGTGCAGACGGCACCAGGCAACCCACCCGATCCGGGAGCGGTGCTCGGCCACTTGGTCCCTGAGCCGGGATCAGCGACAGTCCTGCTGGTCCACTGCCCAGCCTCGACTCCCGAGCAACTGCCCGAGGCGACCCGGGTGTTCCTGCGCAGGGCATCGCTCGAGGCCAGTCTCCAGCCGAACAGCCTCTGGGGGCCAGGCGTGGTCTGGGAGCGGATCTTGCGCCAGGGAGTGCGGCATCTGCGCGCCCAGGGCGCAGCACTCAGCGCGTTCGACGACGCCGGGCTACCCGCCGGCCAATGGGTGTACAGTGCCGATGCGCTCGCCGAACCGGCCGGTGCGGAGATCACCGACCTGCCGCGGAGCCTGTGGGAGCTGCACAACGCCGGGCCCGCCTCCGCCGGCCGCCTCCGCTCTGTGCACGAGGAGTTCGCCGAGCTCGCCCCTGGCTGGGAGTTCGCCGTTGCCGGGCGCCTCGAACCATCAGCTCGTCCGGCCGAGCCGGTCCCCCTCCAGCTCGCCGTCGAAGCGAGCACCGGGGCGGGATCACTTTTCGCGATGCCCTACCGGCCGGTCCACGCCCTCCCCGCAGGCTCGGCGCCAGAGCGATCGGAGCTGGACGTGGCGCTTCAGGTACAGCTCTTCGCCCATAGGACCGCTGGGAGCTGGGAACCGCTCGCCGGGGCGGGCACCGGGGTGGTCCAAGCCCTTCTCCTCGCCGACGCGCTCTCCGACCAGCATGAGGTAGCGGTTCGTGTTGTATCCCCCAGCACCCCCCAGGCGCTGCTCGTGGAGGCATTCGGTCGCCGCACCCGCGAGGTGTTCGCCGTGGGCGATCCTGCGCAGGCCATCTACGGGTTCCGTGGCGCCGACCTCGGCAACATCCTGGCCTTCGGGCGTCGCTACCCCGAGGCGACGATCTACGAGGTCGCCACCAACTACCGCTCCACGCAGAACATCCTCGACGCGACCTCGTCGATGCTCGCAGCAGGTCGGGGGCAGATGCGTGTCGCACCCGTGGCACACACGCACGAAGTGGGCAGCGTCACCACGGAGCGTTACGCCACATCGGCGCTGGAGGCAGAAGCAGTGGCAGCCCGGGTGCGGCAGATGAGCGAGGCGGGCGTGGCGCGTTCGGAGATCGCAGTGCTCTACCGGGTAAACGCGCTGAGCCGCAGCGTCGAGTCGGCGTTCTTGCGCCACGAGGTCCCCTACAGGGTCGTCGGGGGCATGCGCTTCTTCGATCGCCGCGAAGTGAAGGACGTCCTCGCCTGGGTGCGCCTTGCGATACGCCGTGACGACGTGATCGCCTGGAGTCGGGCCGCGGGCGCAGCGGCGCGGGCGGGGCGCGGAAGCGCTCGGGGAGATGGCCGACCTCGCCGAGGAAACGGCTGCTCTCCTTTCCGAAGACGGGAACCTCGGAGGGCGCCTGAGGCAAGTCGTCGAGGCGCTCGACTACGAATCACACCTCGTGGTGGTCTGCAAGGACCAGGACGAGGTGGCGACCCGCATGGAGAACCTCGCCGAGCTCGGAGCCATGGCCACGCATTACGCCGACGCGGCTGCCTTCGTCGACGCAGTGGACCTCCTGAGCTCGCTCGACGAGGCAGGCGACGAGGATCGGGTGTGGTGCTCGACGATCCACGCGGCCAAGGGCCTGGAGTGGCACGCAGTGTTCATCCTCGGCCTGGAGGACGGCATCTGCCCCCATGGTAGGTCGATCGAAAAGGGGGACATAGAAGAGGAGCGCCGACTGCTCTACGTCGCGATGACGCGGGCGAAACGTCAGCTCGCTCTCTCATGGTGCGCTGAGCGCACCATGTGGGGCTCGCGTGTCTTGTCCGCGATCTGCCGGACCCGCTCGGCCAAGTCTGCCAGCATCTCGTCGACCGATGGAACCGGGAACCTGCTGATCTCCATTAACGAAGCCTAGCCACGCCAGTGGGGAGCTGGCGCCCTGTGTGGCTGGCGCCCTGCTGCCCATCGCGCGGCCAGAGCCATCGAAGTCGCAACGGCTCCCCCGGTTACGGCTGTCCTTGCCATCGGGACTCAGCGGAGCTCTGCTACATACCTCGCCAGCTGGTCGGCCGTTCTCGGAGCCCCGTAGGCGAGCTGTGCAGCGAGCTGCTCCCACGCAACGAGGACATCGCCCACGCTCTGGGCAAGTACGACGAGATCCACGGCAGGACCCGCTAGCGGCACGATTCCATAGCGCTGGCTGCCACCGGAGGGCTTGCCATCGCTATGGCTGAGAATGCCATCACCAAGCACAGGCCCATTCCCGGACACAGGCCTGGAGCCCCGTTGCATCGCAAGCCCATGAGCATCTGCCATCCAGCCGCGTGGACGGTCCCACTCGAGATTTACCACCAGGCACGATCCCATGACCCTGGCCCCCCCGAACACCGCAGGACCCTGAATTGCCCGGCTGGAAGTCCCAAGGCGCAGCTCCTGCCGGCTGAGCGGCCTGCCGGCCAGATCCACCCTACGACGGATCACGGCCTCCCCTCCCACTTCGCCCTGCCGGCCCATCACCACGACGTCAATCCACATGAGCTCTGCACCAGGAGCCAGGTCGATCGTGACCTCGCTACGATGGCGACATCCACCCAACGCGACCAAGGGTTGCGGTACCCAGTGCAGCGTGGCTCCCTGCTCCACACGCGCCTCGACGCGTAGGATCGAGCGCTCGGCTCCCACACCGGGGCGGGCATACGAAGCGGCCACCGACCCCACCCGCAGCCGCGCGCCGCTCCCCACGCTCACCTTGCACGACAAGTTGTCGCCTCCGAGCGGTCCGGCTGCTCCCCCCACGAGGAACACGCCTCGGGAGGTCGGACGTGGTGCCAGGGGAGCCTCGCCCCAGCACTCCACCAGGCGGTCCGCCCCCTCGCCTGTATGCTCCACCACGATGTGCGCCCGCCCATTCATCGAAGCGCCAGAAGTGGAGGATGGGACGGGAGCAGCAGTCGGGCAGACCGGGAGATTGATGGGGCTCAAAGCCTGGCCAGCACCAACTCGGCCATCATCCACCTGACCACCTCGTCGACACCTTCACCGCTTCGAACAGTAGTGGGGATCACCGGGCGGCCATCCCGGACTTCCGCTGCGTCCGCGAGCATGCGGTCGACATCAGCCCCGACCATCGGGGCCAGGTCGACCTTATTGACCACGAGGAGGTCCGACCGCGTCACTCCCGGCCCTCCCTTGCGAGCAACCTTGTCACCGCCGGCCACGTCGAGCACGAAGATCTGCCTGTCGATCAGGCCGTAGCTGAAAGTCGCCGTCAGGTTGTCCCCACCGCTCTCGATGAGAATCACCCCCTCCTGCCCGATATCCTGGCCGAGCTCGTCCACCGCATCGAGATTGGCACCTATGTCGTCCCTGATGGCGGTATGCGGACAGCAACCTGTGCGAACGGCCCTGATCAGCTTCGCATCCAGCACTCCGAGGCGGCGAAGGGTGTCGGCGTCCTCGGTCGTATAGATGTCGTTGGTCACCACCCCTACTGGCACAACACCTCGTAATCGCTCGCAGAGCGCCGCCACCAGTGCCGTCTTGCCACTTCCGACCGGCCCCCCGATGCCGAGGCGCCGCGGACGCGGCCGTTCGTCGGCGGGTCCTGCGGGCCATGACCCGCTCCCTGATCTAGGTGAGTGCTCGTGCCCAGCCGCTATGTCACGATGCAAAGAGTCGTTCCTCTCGCTGCAGGTGTGCTTCGGCAGCCAGCTCGCTCAGTGGAGCAGCCAGCCAGGATATCCATTCGGTCCCACCGGTCCCACCGGTCCCACCGGTCCCACCGGTCCCACCGGTCCCAGCAGCACCGTTGGCAGCAGCGGCGGCACTGCTGGATGCCAGGGGATCTGCCCTGGCCAGCACGCCGACCAGAACCTCCAGAGCCGCGAATGGATCGAGACCTAGCAGGCGCACCGCCGCCCACAGAGGTGCGCTCACCAAGTCGTAGAGCGCCACCCGAGCCACGTCAGAGGGAACCAATCCCACAGCCGCGCCAACCGCTCCGAGAACGACCCAGCCGTGGCGTCCGTCCAGGACCACATAGGACGCGCTCGGGACCCATGCAGGCCATGCGGCCCGGACAGCTCGTAGCCAGCGATGCCCCTGCTCCCGGGATACCGACCGTGCTGAAGCCGAGGCGAGACGTGCGTCGACCGCCTCGTCCAGCAGATCCAGATCCTCCCCGAGTGTCCTACCTGACTGCCTGCCTGCTGGCGCGACCGCCTTTGCCGCTCCATGTGCAGCTACATTTCCAGCTGCCGCCACTTGAGCGGCCATCGGCCCCAACGTCTCGACCCGGCCTGCCAGGAACTCTTCTGCGCCCGCCAAGTCCCTTACGTCTCCCCAGGTGATGGCCTGTTCCATGCCCGCCGAGTATGCATGCCCCCCGGAGGGAAAGCGACCGTCCGCCAGGAGCATGAGAGTTGAGTACCTGGCTCGGCGAGCGTCGCCGGCCAACCCATCGCCAGCCAACCCGTCGCTCCAGAGCGGTATCCCTGACGACATCACACGTAGCCGTTCCTCACAGGCACACGCACCTCATCAGAACAGGAAGTACCGCTGGGCCAGTGGCAGCTCTACAGCCGGAACAGGCTCCACTTCCTCGCCGTCGATCCGAACCGTGAAACGCTCAGGGTCTACTTCGATCCGTGGTAGGCAGTCGTTCTCCGGAAGATCAGTCTTCATCCTGCCGCTCACGTTCGCGGTAGGCCTGAGGGACGCCTCGAGACCGAGCTGCTCCGATATGCCGGCCTCCAGGCTCACCGGCGATACGAAGGCAATGCTCCGCTCCGCTGCCACAGAGCCGGAGCCTGCGAACATCGGACGAGCGAGGACCGGCTCCGGAGTCGGTATCGACGCATTGGCGTCTCCTAGCGCGGCCCAGGCCACCATGCCACCCTTGATCACCACATCAGGGCGTACACCGAAGAAACGTGGATCCCACAACACCAGGTCGGCCAGCTTGCCCTCGGCAACGCTACCGATCTCGGCGTCGAGACCATGGGCAACTGCCGGGCAGATCGTGTACTTCGCCACATAGCGCCGCACGCGGTGGTTGTCGGCAGGCCCGTCACCCGCCAGTGCGCCGCGGCGCCCCTTCATGACGTGGGCTGTCTGCCAAGTGCGCATGATCACCTCGCCGACCCGACCCATCGCCTGCGAATCAGAGCCGATCATGGATATGGCACCCATGTCGTGAAGGATGTCCTCCGCTGCGATCGTGGTCGGACGAATCCTGCTCTCGGCAAAGGCCAGGTCCTCGGGTAGGTCGGGACTCAGATGGTGGCACACCATGAGCATGTCGAGATGCTCATCTATGGTGTCCACCCCGTAGGGACGTGTGGGGTTGGTCGAGCTGGGCAGCACATTGGGCTCACCTGCCACCCGGATGATGTCCGGCGCATGCCCTCCACCCGCTCCCTCTGTGTGATACGCATGGATCGTCCTCCCCCCGATCGCCTCCAGGGTGCTCTCGACGAAGCCCGCCTCGTTCAAGGTGTCCGTGTGTATCGCGACCTGGACCCCAGCCTGGTATGCGACGTCAAGGCAGGTCGATATTGCCCTCGGTGTGGCCCCCCAGTCCTCGTGCACCTTGAACCCCGCAGCCCCGCCGGCAAGCTGCTCCCACAGGCCGTCTACCGAGACGGTGTTGCCCTTGCCAAGGAGCGCGACGTTCACCGGGTAGGCATCGAGCGCCTGGAGCATGCGGGCGAGCCACCAGGCACCCGGGGTAACGGTTGTCGCCTTGGTTCCTTCCACGGGTCCGGTACCACCCCCTATGACCGTGGTCACACCCGAGGCAAGCGCCTCGTCGATGATCTGAGGGCAGATCAGATGAACGTGGCAGTCGATGGCACCCGCGGTGAGGATCTTTCCATTGCCCGAGAGGACCTCGGTCGACGGGCCGATGACCAGATCCGGGTGGACGCCATCCATCGTGTCTGCGTTTCCTGCTTTGCCGAGTGCAACGATCCGCCCGTCGCGTATGCCGATATCGGCTTTGATGACGCCCCAGTGATCAACGACGACCGCTCCCGTCACGACCAGATCCGGGGCCCCTTCGGCACGTGTGGCCGTTCCCTGGCCCATCGACTCGCGGATCACCTTGCCGCCGCCGAACACCACCTCGTCACCTCCGACGCAGCGATCCTCGGTCACGGTGACGAACAGGTCGGTGTCTCCGAGACGCACGAGATCACCTACCGTCGGACCGTACAGGCGTGCGTAGTGCTCGGCGGCGATCCTCATCGCGGGGCCATCCCGTCGTCGCTGTCGAGTGGCCCGCCTGCGAGTCCCCTGAGCCCCGGAACCCTCCGCCTGCCCGCGATCGGGACTAGATCTACCGTCCGCTCGATGCCGGGCTCGAAACGCACCGACGTCCCGGCTGGTATGTCGAGACGCCTGCCCCAGGCCGCCGACCGGTCGAGCTCCAATGCGGCATTGACCTCCGCGAAGTGGAAATGAGACCCTATCTGGACCGGCCGGTCACCCAGGTTTGCAACTACCAGGCTGATCACTGGCCGCCCGGCATTGACCACGATATCGTCCGCGGCACCATCACTACCGTCCCCTTCAGCGTGACCGGATCGTCCTACCCTGGCACCACCCACCACGATCTCGCCAGGAACGCCCGATACACTCCTCGAGACAACAGTCAAGGTATCGGCCTGTGAATGGTCACCAGCTTGGTCCCGTCACGGAACGTCGCCTCAACCTGGATCTGCTCGATCATCTCCGCAACACCTTCCATGACCTCTTCGCGACGCAGAACCCTGCGCCCGTCTGCCATCAACTCCGCAACGGACCGCCCGTCACGCGCTCCCTCCATGACAAAGGAGCTGACCAGCGCAACGGCCTCCGGGTAGTTGAGCTTCACACCCCTCTCACGGCGATCACGCGCGACCATGGCGGCCACCGACAGCAGCAGCTTCTCTTGTTCGTGGGGCGTGAGTCTCAACGCGTCTGCCTCACATGCTCAATCGGCTACACGCACGATCGCCGCGATCGGGGCCTGGCCGGGAGGCGCCTGGTGCTCGGTGCCCCCCGAGACGAAGATCCTCGAGTCACCGGTCACTGCGGTTATCACCGCACCGGTGGCAGCGCGTGCATGCCGCTCGTAGTTGATATCGGCGTCCGAGAGCATGGTGGTGCGAAATCCCCGAAGCATGCCACCAACCGGCGCTTCGGCCTTGGCGAACACAGCCTGTATCCTTCCCCGCTCACCATCATCGGGCTCACAGTCAAACGCGAGGCCGGCCGAGCGGAGCGCTGACCGGACCCCGTCGATGTCAACTGCGTCCTCGAGTGATGAGTGGCCTATGCGGAACTGCCCACCGGCACGGGGTGAGTTCGCGAACACGACCACCTCCGCAGCCGTGAGCTCACCGCCTGCAGAGGTTGACGCCACAGCCGAGTACAGGTCCATGTCGTTTGCGATCACGCCTTCATCCAGCTGATCAGGCGACACCTCCCCCAGGCCGAGCGCCACCCCCAGGGCAGATGCTCCCCGGGCATATGCCTTCGACCGGTTGGGATCGGTGGTCACTACCGCCTTACCGCGTCCGGCAGCATCCGCTATGCCTGCCGGTGTAAGCAGTGGGCCTTTCACCTGAACATAATGCACGGAGTCCCCCGAAGAGCCAAGATCATCCAGTGCACGGCGAACCGCGTCGGCAACCTCATCAACCTCCACCATACGGCCCACCTCCTCGGGGAGCAACGGCCTCGTGCGCTGGACCGAGATTGCAAGCCGGCCCTGGCCCTCGTCTCTGCCAAGGGATGCCCCCTTGCCCGATGTCCCGGCAGGAGCGTCGTCGTCCGAACGGGTGAACACCGTCATATGAGGTGAAAGCACTCCTTCGCAACCGCCGGACCACACAAGCGCCACGCGTTCGGCCACTTCGTCAGCCGACGAGCCGAGGAACTCCGCCAACAGCTGGGCAACCTTGAGGGAGGCCAGTGCCCTGGTGAAGTCGTTGGCGCCACCGTTGCCTTCAGTCTTGCCGATCGACGCCACTACCGTCGCCGGGTCAACCACTCCATCCTCGATCAGATGCCTGAGCCCGCTCACGTCGCCTGGGTCATTCATCGACAACCTGTACACACCGATATTCATATTTGAGCCCTCTTTTCCAGCGTAGGAATTGATACATTGACAACTGGGTTGACCAGGCTGCCTATCCCCTCTGCCCGGCACTCCACGACGTTGCCGGGACGCAGGAACACCGGTGGGACGATCTGGTATCCGCAACCGCCCGGTGTGCCCAGACTGATCACGTCACCGGGTTCCAAGGTGATGCCCTTGGACAGCTCCGCTATCGCCACAGCCGGTGGAAAGATCATGTTCCCGGCTCGCTCGTGCTGGCGCATCTCCCCGTCAACCAGCAGCTCGAGGACAATGTCATCGATGGAGCCGAGCTCGTCGGGTGTCACTATCGCGGGTCCCATCGGACAGAAGCTGTCGAGGCCCTTGCCGTAAAAGAACTGGCTGGTGCGCCACTGGAGGTCGCGAGCACTCACGTCGTTCACCAGGGTGAAGCCGAAGACATGGGCCATCGCGTCTTCTGGTGATATCCATGAGCCCCCGGTGCCCATCACCACTGCCAACTCGACCTCATAGTCGAGCTGCCGGGTCAGACGCTCGTCACAGCGGATGCCCTCACCTGTGCCGACCACCGACGTTACCGTCTTCGTGAAGAACAGCGGTACCTCCGGTATCTCGATCGGTTGGCCCAGAGCGATCGCGTTCTGCTCCACGTGCGACCTGAAATTCAGCCCTACGCAGAACACGTTCTTGTGAGGCCGCGGGATGGGTGCCAGCAGGTCCACGGCTTGGGAGTCGAACAGGTGACGCCGGGAGCCTTCCGGGTCACCACTAACCGCGTCTGCGAGCCTGAGAGCCGACCTAAGCGCGTCCTGACCCGAGGAGATCATCGCAAGCATCGAGTCAAACACCGGATCACGCCCGCTTGCCGCCGACAGGTCCAGGACCGCACCACCGACCTGGACACCGAGGGCAGGCTCGCCCCCAGGATGGGCAAAGGTGACGAATCTCATACTCCTCCCTTCTGCAGCCGGCCCTCTTGAGCCGACAGGACCCCTTCGAGTAGGCAGCCTTCACCCGCAAGGCTCACCCTCCGACCGGCAAGCACCAGCGCATGCCAGAGAGTTGCCGCAACGCTGTCTACGAACGGGATCCCGAGCACTCCCTCGATCTCCCGGGCCAGTCTGGCAGCCCGCAGGTTCGTGCATGCGACCACCACCGCCTGGGACACCTCGCCGTCATCAGCACCGGGGTCGGCACACTCGATCGCCATAGCCCGCAGATCGGCTTCACGCACCTCAGCGAACGCGCTGTTGTCGGTGATACCCAGGTGGCGCTCAGCCACGACCTCTATGCCCTCTCCACCATAGGTAGCCATGATCCGGGCAACCACCCCGTCGACATACGGGGTGACCAGAGCCACCCGGCTAGACCTCGCCAACCGGCAGGCCTCGATCAACGCCAGGGTCGACGTCGTTGCGGGTGCACCGGCGACCAGACCCAACGTCGTGGCAAGATCCCGGTCGTGACCGATGCCGAGCCATGAACCTGAGGTTCCCGCCCACGCGACCACGTCGACTCCGGCGTCACCAAGCAGCATCGCTGCCTCGGACATGGGCTCCAAGCCGAATTGGTGCGATGCACTGTCCTCGAGAGTGATCTCGGTCACCCGTACCCTGCTGAAGTGCAATGAGACACCGGGCAGCCCCCCGGCAATGCGGCACATCTCGGGCTCGAGCACCGTGTTCGACGACGGGACGATCATCCCGATCCTGATCCGGTCCGAACTGCTCGTCTGCAACTGGTCATAGATGGTCATAGATGAGTCCTCATCCCACCGACGATGGTCGGCCGGGACCCTCGAACGGATAGCGCCTGCGGAAAGTCTCTGCAGCTTCCTCGAAGGTGACGAACCTGACTCCATCGTGACCGGCCCAGTACTCGATCAGCCGCTCGACCATGAGCAGCACCTGCGGACGACCGGACACATCCGGATGCAAGGTGATCGGGAACACCGCGTAGTCCAGCTCCCGGTATACCCAGTCGAACTGATCCCGCCACAGCTGCTCGATGTCACGAGGGCTCACGAAGCCGTGGCTGTTCGGGGCCTGCTTGATGAACATCATGGGTGGTAGATCGTCCACGTACCAGTTGCCGCAGAACTCGACCAGGTCCACCTCCTTGCCACGCACCAGCGGCTTCATCCACGAGGAGGCCGGCTTGGAGTAGTCGATGTTCGTCCAGGTATCACCCACTCGGGCATAGAACGGCACGAAGTCGTTGTAATTCTGGGAATGGTCATAGATGAAGCCATACTCCGCTAGAAGCCCAGCCGTCCGCTCCGACATCTCCCACCACGGGGCCACGTACCCCCTGGGCCGCCGACCGGCTATCTCCTCAATTAGGACGATCGAGCGTTCGAGCACCTCACGCTCCTGCTCCGCGCTCATCGAGATCGGGTTCTCGTGTGAGTACCCATGTGCTCCTATCTCATGTCCCGCTTCGGCCACTCGATGCATCTCGTCGGGAAAGGTCTCAGCCGAATGCCCGGGAACGAACCATGTGGTCGACAACCCTGCTCGCTCGAACAGCCGCAGAAGACGGAGGCTCCCGACTTCACCGGCGAACATCCCGCGCTGGATGTCGTTGGGCGAGTCCTCGCCTCCATAGGAACCGAGCCACCCCGCCACCGCGTCCACGTCCACCCCAATGCACACGTCTATCTGCTTCGTGGGTCCGGGTACACCAGACTTCTCCGCGCCTGTCATAGTTCTCCTGTCGTGTTGCTGCAGTCGTATTGCCGGTCATAGCCCTCTGGGCCACACACCACCTCGCACCCCGTCTCAATCGATCAGCTCGTAGGCGAGCAGTGTGAGGAAATCTGGCATCTCCTTGGCGAGCGCCACTTCTTCGAAGAGTTCTGCCGCTTCTTTGAGTCTCCCGCCGCCCAGACCTGCCTCGGCAAGCTCCTCGGCCAACGCTCCCATCTCCTCCTGCTGGATCCGGTGCACGAGGTCCCCCGTGACAGCACCCCCGCCGGCAAGGCCCACGCCATGACGTGACCACTGCCACAGCTGGGATCTCGCGATCTCGGCAGTGGCCGCGTCCTCCATGAGATTGAAGATCGTCACGGCACCTCTCCCGCGTAGCCAGGACTCGAGATAGCGCAGACCCACGGCGATGTTGTTGCGCAGGCCGGATTCGGTCACCTCGGCACCGGGGGTGGTCACGTCCAATAGGTCGCGCGCCTCGACATCCACGTCATCACGTTGCCGTTCGATCTGGTTGGGCCGGTCTCGAAGGGCCGAGTCGAATACCTGCCGGGCAACCAAGACAAGATCCGGGTGGGCAACCCACGTGCCGTCGAAGCCATCTGCCGACTCACGCTCCTTATCAGCGCGGACCTGCTCGAACGCCTGCCGGTTGACCTGCTCGTCTCGGCGCGAAGGCACGAACGCCGCCATCCCGCCCATCGCATGGGCGCCCCGCCTATGGCATGTGTGAACGAGCAGGTCTGTGTAGGAGCGCATGAACGGAACGGTCATCTTGACCTCTGCACGGTCAGGCAACACGAAGGCGGGATCCTCCCGGAACTTCTTGATGAGGCTGAACATGTAGTCCCATCGCCCCGCGTTCAACCCAGTGGCGTGATTGCCCAGGGCGTGAAGTATCTCGTCCATCTCGAACGCTGCCGGGATCGTCTCGACGAGCACGGTCGCCCGAACAGCTCCGCTCGGGATGCTCAGGTACTCCTCGGCGATGTCCAACGCATCGTGCCATAGCCGGGCCTCGACGTGGCTCTCGAGCTTCGGCAGGTAAAGATAGGGGCCGCTTCCCCGTTCGAGCAGTTCCTCGGCGTTGTTGGCCAGATATACGGCGGCGTCGAACAGGCTTGCCGACACGGGCTCTCCGTTCAGGGTCACATGACGCTCGCTTAGATGCCAGCCTCTCGGCCGGACCATCAGCACGGCAGGCTCCTCGCCCAACTGGTAGCGACGACCATCGGGGGCCTCATAGGCGATCCGTCGTCGCACCGCGTCAGTGAGGTTCACCTGACCATCGACCATGTTGGTCCATGTCGGAGTGTTGGCGTCCTCGAGATCGGCCATGAACACCCGGGCCCCGGAGTTGAGGGCGTTGATCACGATCTTGGGGTCAGTGGGCCCTGTGATCTCGACACGGCGATCAGCCAGATCGGGTGGGGCCGGTGGCACCCGCCAAGTACCGCTCCTCACCTTGGCAGTTGTGGTGTTGAAATCGGGCCGCTCCCCGGCATCGAACGCAAGTTGACGCTCGGCGCGAGCGGCCAGCAGTCGCGACCGCTCTTGTCCGAGCCGGCTCTGGAGCAGCTCCATGAGGCCGAGGGCCACTGGGTTCAACACCTCCTGCCGACGGCCGGTCAGTGGAGCCCGAATCTCTAGGCCCGTGGGCATGGCACCCTCCTCTCACTCGTCTGATAGCCAGTGGTGCAACCGTCCTCGTCATCGATAAACATGCTGTTGCACCCAACCTCTACTTCGGCACATGGTTGCCTCTCTCCATCGATACAGAGGTGACAGCCCTAGGCAGCTCGGTCATCGTGTGCACACGAGCCTCCCGCATCCGGGAAGACTGCGCTCCATCGACTGTCTCCGACCCGCCATGCACCATGCCTAGAGCAATGCTTTCGAAGCGGAGCACCACCCGCTCCACTTCGGGGACCTTCTGGATCGCCTCCGCGCACATCGACGTCAGGAGGTGCTGGACAGACTCGCTGCGGACCCCTTGGAAAGCCGACATGATCGCCCCTCGCAGCGACGACCGTAGGACAGGAAAATCAACTTCCGCACTGAGCGGCACCCAGTGAATGCTCAAGTCGCCTGCAATCGCGCGATCAGCTACAGGCTCGTTGGGGGTCATGTCATCACTCAGGAAGCCTTCGAACCTGCTCCCGGTGGCAAGCAGGAGCCTCAGACCCTCTATGCCCGATAAAATCTCGCGCTCCCCACCTGACACCGTGACACGGGACACCTGATCCTCGGAGCCGCCGCACATGAACCCATGGCCTGACGCGCACGACGGCTCCGCCATAGTCATGGCCGTCCATGGTCGCCGAGCAAGCCCAACCTCGACTTCCGGAACGAACGGATACCGACGCCATATCTCATAGGCGATCTCGATAGCCGTCGCCTCCACGGGCTCGCCGGCCGATTCCGTGGAAATCCTCACGGCGAGATTCCGCTGTGCATCGCTGGTGACCAACCGGGTGTTGTCCCCCGCCAGGTAGCTCTCGTCGAGTCCATCGCGCAACAGCACCGATATCCTCTGCTCATACACCATGCCCAACCCACCATCTGGGGGACCGACCACGAGGATGCGTATATCCTCCTTCCCGTAATAACGCGTACCTAGGTCCACAGCCACAACGGTCACGACGCCAGGCGGCTCTGGGCCACACCTTCGAACGACCCCACCACTTCGTAGAGAACAAGCGATACTGCACTGGCAACCACGACGCTTGCCCATAGCACCCCGTAGTCCGAGCCGATCAGTGATGCAGCCATGAGATGGCCTATGCCGCTGCCGGTGATGAGCCACTCGGCCAGGATCGCCCCGAGAATCGCTCCTGGCATTGCGATCTTGGCGGCGGCGAACAGGCTGGGAGTGGCATAGCGGGCCCGTATTCGCACAAGCGTCCCCATGCTGGAGAGGTTGTACGCCCGTGCAAGCTCGATTGCCTGGGGCGGTGCCGACTCGAGCCCCGATGCCACCAGCACGAGCGACGGTACGAAGGTCACGATGGCAGCAATCACGGTCACGCCGGTCACTCCCTGGCCGAATACCAGCGCTATCAGCGGGGTCATCGCTATGAGAGGGACCGACCTAAGGGTCATCACCATGGGGAATATTGCTGCCCGCACGCGTGGGAGCTGGACCAGCACGGCTGCTCCGACCAGCGCGGCTCCAGTGCCGACCAGCCAGCCGAGCATCGCATCGTGCATCGTGACCCCCAATGCCTGGAGCACGGCGTTCCGATGGGCCGTCGAGGACGGACCCTTGAACAGGAATGACCACACGGCCGCGGGTGACTTGGCGAAATAGCTCGAGAGACTGAACGCCTTGAGCGCCAGCGCCCAGATCGCCACTATGACCCCCAGCGAGACTGCCGGACCGGCGAGGCGACCGGCCCTCGTGAACACGGATCGGCGCGCACCGCGGTCGTGCACGGCGGCACCGGTGACCGTCCCGACCTGTGGGTCGCCTCCGAGCTTACGTACCACCAGGAGGATGAGGCCGTAGGCGATACCGGAAACGCCGGTGGCCACGATTCCGATCGCCCAGGTTCGGGCCACCTGGAAAGACTCTTCGGCACTGACCATCGCGACACCGAGCCCGTGGGTCCCACCCAGGTACTCACCGATTATCGCTCCGAGGATGGCAGCCGGAGCCGACAGCGCCAGCCCTCCGCTCGCGCTCGGCAACGCTGCGCGCAGGCGCACCCTGACCAACTCGGTCAACCGGCCGCCACCGTAGGCGTGCACCAGGTCCAGTGATGCCTGATCGGTTGCCCTGAGGCCGGTCATCCAGGCTATGAGACTCACGAAGAACACCGACAATGCCGCAATGGCCACCTTGGTGGCATCAGGGCCGGCAAAGATCAGGATCAGTGGCCCTATCGCAACGGTGGGCACGCAGTAGGTGATGGCACCGAACTGCTGCAGGGTCTTCGACAGGCGGGGAACGAACAACGCCAGCACCGCAAACGCAACGGCCGCGATGTTGCCTATCAACCAACCCCGACCAGCTTCCGACAAAGTGGTCCCCAGGCTGGAAAGGTAGAACCCATCGTGGAACATCACGGCCACCACCTGTGACGGTGGGGGGACCACGTGGCGACCTGGGAACACCACTGCGGTCATCAGCTCCCACAGCCCGAGCAGCACCGCCGAGCCTGCCAGCCCCTCGAGCCAACCTGCGGGAACGGACGCCAGCAACCTTGCTGCGCGCGACCTGTTTGGCTGGCTCACCTCGGGCTGGCTCACCTCGGGCTGTCCTGTCCCTCGGAGAACAGCAGCTGTGAAACCCTGTCGCAGATTGAGTGGAACTCCGGCGAACGCATCGTGTCGGCTGACCTCGGTCGGGGGAGGTCGACGGCCAGCTTCTCAATCACCCTTCCGGGTCGTGGAGCGAGAATGGCAATGGTGTCTGCCAGGAACACCGCTTCGCTGATCGAGTGAGTCACGAGAACCGTGGTCGGCGTCTGGTCACCCCATATGCGAAGCAGCTCTATATTCAGCCGCTGACGCGTCATCTCGTCCAGGGCTCCGAAAGGCTCGTCGAGCAGCAGAACCTGGGGCTCGAGCACCAGCGCTCTCGCTATTGCAACCCGTTGGCGCATGCCGCCGGAGAGTTGTGCGGGCTTGGCCTGGTCGAAGCCGTCGAGGCCTACGAGGTGGATCAGGTCCGACACGAGCTCCCGGCTCTGGCGCCGCCCGGCGATCTGGAGCGGGAACCTGATGTTGTCCGCCACAGACCTCCACGGCAGGAGAGCCGAATCCTGGAACGCTATGCCGGTGTGGTGCTTGCTTCGCGCCACCTCGGGTGGCTCTCCGTGGACGGTTACCGACCCGGTTGTCGGGGTGTCCAGATCGGCGAGTATTCGTAGCAGCGTCGACTTGCCACATCCCGAGGGGCCTATCAGCGCGAGAAATGACCAGCGAGGAGTCTCCAGCGACACGTCCGACAGGGCAAGAAGATCCCCCTTCTTCGCTTTGAATACCTTGCTGACCTTGTCGATCACGATTCCCGAGCCAGAGCTGATAGGGACATTCGGACGTCCCTCGCCACGCTCGGGGGAACTTCCACGGAAGGCGTCCGGGCCAGGGTGAGCAGGTCCGAGCCTGGCATCACCGTCAGGGTCAGCAGGTCCGAGCCTCACCAGGTCCGCAGCGACCGGGAGCGCATCGAGATTGAAGCCGGCGGGCGCTACGGTGAGCTTCATGAGATGATCCCGTTGCTGTAGACCTCGGTGAGGATCTCGTTGGTGAACATTCCCGGAGTCGCGTTGGTTCCACCGAGAGCTAGCGACTTCACCGTCTCGGCCACGGTCTCCGGCGTCATCCAGAGCAGCCCGTGTGAAGCCGTGGCAGGGCTGGTCACCAGTGCCTGCTCGGCCTTGACCGACTCGAACTGCTGCTGGAACACCAGGTGAAGGCTCTTGCCGTAGTCGTAGACAGCGAGCGAGGCAGCCTCGTGCGGATCGGCAAAGGCAGCGCGCCATCCCTTGGCTTCGCCCGTCATGAGGCCTACTATCTGCTTGCGCGTCGAGGCATCCGCCAGGTCCGAGCTCCGGGCGATGTAGATGTCGTCGACAATCGGGTAGCCGAAGTCGGCCAGGAGGAAGGCATAGGTCGGCACCCCTTGAAGATCGAGGATTATGGGCTCGTTGGTGTAGAAGCCGATCAGCCCGTCGATCTGGCCATCAGCCAGCGGCTGGGTGGAGAATTCCACCGTGTTGACCTTCACCGAACTCGGCGGGATGTTATTGACCTTCAAGAACGCCTTCCAGATCGGCAGGTTCGTATCGGACACCCCGATTGTCTTGCCTATCATCTCCTGGGGATTCCGGATCGGATTGCTTGCCCGCGACACGAGGCACGTCGGGCTCTTCTGGAATGCCGCGCCGATGATCTTGAGCGGTGCCCCGTTCAAGATCGCTTGGGCCCCCTCGGCAGTGTGCGTGACGCCAACCAGTGCCCTGCCGCTCACTACCACCGGCTCGGGAGCAAGGTTCGGGCCACCCGGGAGCACCGTCACGTTCAGCCCAGCGTCCTTATAGTAGCCCTTTGACATTGCCATCAAAGTCCCCGCGAACTGGACGTTCTCAAGATAGTTGAGCTGTATGGATACGTCGGCGAGACTGGCCGATCCCTTTGCCGCGGAAGTGGTGGATGGCGAGCTGCTGCACGCTGCCAGAAGCTCCGGACCTACTGCGAGCCCAAGAGCCATCGCCCCTGCACGCTTGAAAAGCTTCCGACGGCTAAGCGGGGCCGACATGAAGCTAGAGGAGGTCCCCAGGGGGGATGTGCTCTCCGGTACTTCTATTCCAGAACCAGCAGACATTGGCGCTCCTTAACGTGGCAGGCAACTTCAGGTCTGGGAAAGCTAGGAGATGACCACTGCCTGCTACCGTACCGATGCCGCATTTCTGGCTTGTTTAGCGACGATTAACAGCGCATGGCGAAAGCGGTCTGACCAATCAGACCCCCGACCGGCCCCTAGCCAGCATGTCTGGCGGATCGGCTGCCCAGGGCATGTTGGACGGACGCGCCTGGTCAGGCAGAATGGTGACGGCGGGCGCGACTGACCTTCGGCGGGACGACCTCTGGCCCGAATATCCTGGCCTGGAGGGCGCCAAGGTGCTCTGCCATCGCCTGGGCAGCTACGTCTCCACGGCGAGCCGCCAGCGCATCCAGGATCGTGCGGTGCTCGGCGATCTGCCTGGTTCGGGTGGGACGGTCACGCGCCACGATGCTGTCGACCAGCAACCACAGCGGGTGCTCCCCGGCATCGACAAGGTGGCTCGTGATGCTCGAAAGTATGGCGTTGCCGCAATGGCTGGCAAGCTCTCTATGAAAAGCCAGGCTCAACGACACGGAGTCGTGCGTACCAGCCGGCTCGGCACCGGGGCCATCCGCCTCGCTCTCGCTCTGCCGCTCGGCCGCGTCAAGCAGATCTTCGAGACGTCTCAGGCCGATCCCGCGTATATTTCCCGCACACAGCCTTGCGACTGGAGGCTCGATCACCTGGCGCACCTCGAGCAGTTCCCTGGGCGAGGAGTCCACGGGAGGTGCTGCCAATGCCCCGGCATGGACCCCCATACCGGTGAGGAAGCAACCCGAACCAGGTCGGACCTCGATTACCCCACCGAGCTCGAGGGCGAGAAGAGCTTCCCGAACCGTCGAACGGCTCACGCCGCAACGCTCGGCGAGCTGGCGCTCGTTAGGCAACCGATCGCCCGCGCTGATGCTACCGACCGCCACGGCCCGCAAGACTTCCTCGGCCACCTCCAGGTAACGACGGCGTCCGGCATTGGCGTCGGTCACAGCACCTCCAAAACACCAGCGGCTCCAATCACCAGGGTAGTCACCACAACAGGATGACCGATCTCTGGACGCCGACGCAGGCACCCGCCTGGACAGCCTCCCGACCTACGCTCAGCGGGTGCTCACGAGCTCTGAGACCGCATCCACCGCCTCCGATAGCTCGTCGCCGGTATTGAAGAACCCCATCGAGAGCCGAAGCGCCCCGAGCCGTTCGATGGACCTGATCAGGATGGAGCGGCGAGCCAGCTCGCGCACCAGGCCATCTGGCTGCATCCCCTCGGCTGCATCATGGATGAGCCTGAAAGTCACGAGACCGGCATGCTCGCTTCCGGTCACCACCTCCACACCCTCGACTCCTGACAGGAAGGGTCCGGGCCGAGGCTGCTAGATCATGGATGCGCCGCTGTGCCCAACGATCTCCTACTGCTCGGGACATTGTCGTGGCCGCGCGCGGGACACTGCCATGGCCGCGCGCGGGACATCCCCCATGGCCGCCAACAGGGACTTTCTGATGGCCGTTGACACCATCGGGCCTAACCAGGAATCCGCCGTAATCGTTGTAGGCATCGACAGTGCCGTAGCTGGCGAACGTCGTCCTTATCTGGGAGACAGCCGCCTGGGAGCTGTAGAGAGCACCCGTGCCCTCGGGCCCGCACAGCCACTTCTGCCCCGGTGCGGAGTAGAAATCGGCCCCAAGGGCCACCACGTCGACGGGAAGGGCCCCGAAGGACTGTGCACCATCGACGACCACGAGGACGCCCCGCTCGTGCGCCTCAACGACGATCTCCGAGATCGGCAGCACCTCGCCGGTCGAGTAGGAGACATGTGACAGCGACACCAGCTTCGTCCTCGGCGTGATAAGAGACCGCGCGGATAGGAAAAATGGCCTCTGACCTTGGCTTTGACGCGTAAGAACAAGCCATCCACCGATCGTGGGTGCGGCCCCGAGAGAATCGGGGCTCTCTGACACCCAACGACCGAGTGGAGGTTCCCTACATCACGCGCGCACTCGGCCCTGAAGTGGTAGATGCCATCTGGGCTGGCATCGAGCCCACCCTGCCGGATCCTGTGGACAACCACCCACTCGGGCGACATCGCCGGAGGAAGTCGGACCGGGACTGCTTCCAGGTGATGCTCGTCCGCCTTGTCACGGGATGCTCCTGGGAGGACGGCGAGCGGCTGTGTGGCAACAAGGTCTCGGACACGACCGTGCGCGATCGGCGCGACGAGTGGATCGAAGCAGGGGTGTTCGACGCGATCGTCGCTGAGGCGACAGTCGGGTACGACAAGATCATCGGGCTCGACTTCTCCGACGTCGCAGTCGACGGCTCCTTGCACAAGAGCCCTTGTGGAGGCGAGGGAACAGGCAAGAACCCGACGGATAGAGCCAAGCTCGGGTGGAAGTGGTCGATCGTCACCGAAACGAAAGGCATCCCGTTCGGGGTTGCGATAGACGGCGCGAACCGCAACGACTCGGTCCTGCTTGCGCCGACTCTCGATGATGCAGCGCGTCACGGGCTGCTCGAAGAGATCGAGGCCATCTGGCTCGACCGCGGATACGACTCGGAGGCGACCCTGGCCTGTCTCGCTGAGCGCGATATCGACGACGCGGTCATCGCGAAGAAGCGCAAGCGCGGGGACGCCGAGCCGAAGAAGAACCAGCCGATGGGCCTGCGTTGGCCGGTCGAGCGGACCAACTCGTGGCTGTCGAACTTCGGCCAACTCCGCCGCAACAGCGACCGGAAGATCATCCACGGGCTCGCTCAGTTCGCTCTCGCGGTTGCGTTCTTGCTCACAGCGAAGCTCATTGACTAGCGTAACCGCTGGTCACCGGCACCGGCTCCTATCCGCTGAGCCTCTTACGCCACTCGAATCGGTCGAAGCAGACCCGAGGCGGGTCACCCTCTTCGAGCGGACAAGCAAGCATCGCCACGGGCATTTCGGGGTAGAAGCGGATAGACCAGGCGGCCGTCCGCAGATCCGTGGACACGACCAGATCATCACGGTACTGCCACACGACACCCAGCCAGCTTCGACAGGTCCGCTCCTTGCCGCCCACGAGACGGGGACCTCCACAGCGAAGCTGCGCCAACCACGCACGCGCGGTGGGACCGCGAGGCTCACCGGGAAGCTAGTCACAGCCGGTCCCCTGGCAAGAGCCTGCGGAACGCCTCCCTGGCGCGGTCGTCCGCACGCGCGGCGCCGTAGCGGGCGAGCATCTCCCGGGATTTCCAGCCGAAGATCCGCATCGCGTCTCCCTCCTCGCCGCCTGCCGCGAGCCACGCGTGCGCCGCGGTGTGCCTCAGCTGGTGAGGGTGGATCTCCTCGATCTCGGCCTTCTTGCAGCGCCGGCGAAGTACCTGGGTGATCCCCGAGGTGCCGAGCGCGCCCTGGGCGCCGAGCCACAACGCCGGATCTGCGGCATGGCGATGACGAGCACGAGCACGGAGGTAGCGATCGAGCGCCCTGGCGGTCTTCGGCCCGAAGGGAACCGCTCGGATCCGCCTCCCCTTGCCGAGGACAACTATTACATCCGAGCCGAACTCGACGTCTTCGAGCTTGATTCCCGCCACTTCGGAGAGCCGCATGCCGGTGTCGATCATGAGGCGCAAGAGCGCGTGGTCGCGGCGATCATCGAATTCATTCGTCGTGCAGGTCCCGAGCAGCTTGCGCAGATCGTCGTCCGAGACAACCGGCACCGGCACCTCGGGGACCGCGGGCGGCCTCATCTGCGCCATGGGCGAGGACGGGATCTCGCGCTCCTCCAGCAGCCACTTGAAGAGCTGCTGGAGGCTCCGGTAGCGCAC
>JAJYWA010000153.1 GCA_021791755.1 Actinomycetes bacterium
GACACGATGAACGCAGGGATGGTGGCCAGCGTGAGCGGGATCTTGACCCTGAGCGTGGTCCCCTGCCCGAGCTCGCTCTGGATGTCGACCGTGCCGCCGATCTTCTCGATGTTGGTCTTGACGACGTCCATCCCGACGCCACGACCGGAGACGTTCGTGACCTTGTCGGCAGTGGAGAACCCTGGCGAGAAGATCAAGCCCACCAGCTCGCGCTCGGTGAGCTCCCGGCTGTGCGCCTCGGTGAGCAGACCGCGCTCGACCGCCTTCGCCCGGACCCGCTCGGGGTCGATCCCGCCGCCGTCGTCGAGGACCTCGATGTTGACCTGGCCGCTCTCGTGGTAGGCCCGGAGCCGCAGGCGACCCTCGGCAGGCTTGCCGGCCGCCAGCCGCTTCTCGGGCGCCTCGATCCCGTGATCGACCGCGTTGCGGATCACATGGGTCAGCGGGTCGCGGATCGCCTCGATGATCGCCTTGTCCAGCTCGGTGTGCTCGCCTTCCATCTCGACGCGAACCTGCTTGCCACAGGACATCGCCAGGTCGCGCACCACGCGGGGGAACTTGCTCCACACGTTGCGGATGGGTTGCATCCGGGTCTTCATGACCGCTTCTTGGAACTCGGTGGTGATGAGGTTGAGCCGCTGGAGGGTCCCCGACGCCACGGTGTCCCTGCTCGCGCTGTGCTGGAGGATCTGGTTGCGCGCGAGCACCAGCTCGCTCACCAGGTTCATCAGGTCGTCCAGCAGGCCGACATCGACCCGGACGCTGCTGTCGGACACCGAGCCACGCCGCTCCTTCTGAGCGCGGAGCGCGTCGTTCACCTCGTCCTGGTCCGTCGCACCGTGGTCGACGAGCACCTCGCCGATCCGCCGCTCGTCCCCCAGCTGCTGGGCGTAGCTGGCCAGGAGCACGGCGTCGGGCGTGACACTGCCGGCGGCCACCAGCAGCTCACCCAGCCGGTCGCCATCGTCAGCACCCGCTGGCGGCGCTGTGGCGAGCTCCGTACCAAGAGCACGGCCAGGCGCGGGGGAATCGGGCGCCAGAACGCCCACTGCGACGGCGTCGGTCGGCGCTGGCACCACGGAAGGAGCGCCGCGCTGCTGCAGCGCCTCCAGCTGTGCGACGAGATCGCTCCAGTCACCGTCGCCGTCGCTGCCGTTGGCCTCGACCGAGGCCAGCATGAGCCGCACCGCATCCACCAGGCGCAGCAATGCGGTCGTGATCTCCGGGGTCAGCACGAGCTCGCCGTCGCGCAGCCGGCTGAGCAAGCTCTCCCCGACGTGCGCCACGCGCTCGAGCTTGGCGTAGCCGAGGAACCCGCAGGTTCCCTTGATGGTGTGGATGCTGCGGAAGATGCTCGCCAGCAGGTCCGGGCGGGAGGGATCTTCTTCGAGAGCCAGGAGATCGGCATCCAGCCGGTCCAGGTTCTCGTAGCTCTCGACGAGGAACTCTCCGACGATCTCGTCCATCACGCACCCGCCTCGAGGTCGGCCTGCTGTCCGAGATCGGCCTGCACGACGCCTTCCGAAAGCCTGCGGCACTTGCCATCGATGTGCACCATTGGCGCGAGCAGGTCGGCCACATCGACGACGTCCACGTTCCGCTCGAAGTCGCGCGCGGTGACCTGCATCGCCTCGCTGTCGTCAATGGAATGCGCACACATCGCAAGCCTTTCCTTCGGCCGGACGACCCAGAGCGCACTCGTCAGCCACCGTCGTCAACGTTCCACTGCCGAGCCGAACCCGGATGGACGGGGCCCGCCACACAAGAGTCGGATTGCCTGGCTCCTGCGTTCATGGGACCCGTGAACCAGGATCTTCTTCGGCTTCTTGTCCGTTGACCTTGAGCCACTTCGTGCGTGACATTGCCCGCATCATGGGAACGGTCGGCGCGTCGCGCCCGCCTCGGAGGTCGACCAACCAGGGCTTCGGGCTCATCACTCCAACGCATGTCGCAGGCGGGATGACAGGTGCACTCATGAAGGGCCTTCGCCGTCTTCAGGTGGACACCCCGAGCCAGATCGACCGAACTGGACGGTCGGCGAGTGCCGACTGTCGCGGTCTCTGGCTACCTCGCGGCCGACGCTTCGGCGAGAGCCCCCGGGACCGACCTGCTCAGACGCTTCAGGGCGTCCATCCGGATCTGACAAACCCGGCTCTCGGTGATCCCGCCCAGGTATTGGCCGATCTGCGCGAGCGTCATCTCCGCGCCGAAGCTGAGCGCGACGACGGTCCGTTCTCGCTCCGGCAGGGCTTCGATCGCCTCACGGACCTGCTGGCGACGTTCCCGCGCGACGTAGGCCTCGAACGGGCCGTCTTCGTCGCGCCCCCGCATGACGTCGTCCAGATCGTATGTCTCGAGGTGCGAGATCTCCGAGTCGGCGATCGCCTTCTTCGCAGTCCTGTACGTGTCGACGGACAGCTCGAGCGCTCGAGCCTCCTCCTCCTCGGTGGGAGCTCGCCCGAGGGAGTTCCACAGATGGTTCCTCGCCTCGTGGATCTCCCGTGCCCTGCGGCGAATGCTCCGGAACGCCCAGTCCTCGGATCGGATCCCGTCCAAGATGGCACCCTTGATGAGGTGTGATGCAAACGTCGCGAAGCGCACCCCGCGCTCGAGGTCGAAACGGTCCACCGCCTTGATCAGTCCCTCGGCCCCGTAGCTCTCGAGATCACCGAGAAGAGCTGCCTGGTGCGACAGCTTCCACTTGATCTGCTTGGCTTCGTACTTGACGAGCGGCCAGAACCGGGCGATGAGCTCTTGGCGCGCTCGTGGGTCCCCGTGCGTCTTGTAGGCCTCCCACAGCCTCGCCAGCTCTTCGTCGTCCGGTCGCAACTCTGCCGCGCGACGCGACTGCCACGCATCAGCCATCCCCATCCCTCCGGTTGATTCCCGTTCCCCGGATCCATCCCCCGATGGATCGTTCTATCCTATTCCCTATTGGGGTATATCAGCAAGCGGCGCAGAAGCTCGCAGGGAACGACCGGCATGATCGGTCCGGAGCCACGTGCTGAGCGCGCCAGGGGGCAGTGCCGGGGAGAACAGGTACCCCTGGCCGAGCTCACACCCGAGCTCGACGAGGTGCTCCCGCTGCGCCGGCGTGGCGACGCCCTCGGCGATGACCACCATCTCGAGGCGACGCCCCAGCGTGAGGATCGTCTCGAGCATCATCGCAGTCGACGCCCTGGGGTGCTCCGGGCTGACGAAGGAGCGGTCGATCTTGAGGATGGACGGGTGGAATTGCGCAAGGCGCGACAGGGACGAATAGCCGGTGCCGAAGTCGTCGATGGCCACGCGAACCCCTTGACGGCGCAGGTCTTCGAGTACGACAAAAGCCGTTTCCGCATTTCGAAGGAGCGCACCCTCGGTGACTTCGACCACGAGCTGGGCGGGAGCCAGTCCGCTTTCGGCGAGGAGCTCGACGACCTCTAGAGTGAAGTTCGGTGAGAAGAGCTGGCGGGGGGAGACGTTGACCGCGACGTAGAGCGGCGCGCCGCACGGCCCGGGCGCTGGCCAGCCGCTCGCCTCCTTCGTCGCCGAATCCAGCGCGAACCTGCCGAGCTCGAGGATGTGCCCGTTGCGCTCGGCAAGGGCGATGAAGGTGCTCGGGGGCACGGCGCCGCGCCACCTGCGCTCCCAGCGCATCAGCGCCTCGAAGCCCGTCGCCCTCCCGGTCCGCAGCTCCACGATGGGCTGGTAGTGCATCGAGATCTCACCACGCTCGAGGGCGCGTCCGAGAGCCTGATCGAGCTCGAAATGGTTGGCGACCTCCTCTCGCATCTTTCCCGTGAAGAGCACCGCGCGGCCCTTGCGACGGCGTTTGGCTTCGTACAGGGCGATGTCCGCGTTGCGCAGCAATGCGTCGGCGTTCTTGGACGCGGAGCGCTCCCGCACCGCGGAAGGATCGAGGACTGCGACCCCGACGCTGGCGCGCTGTTCGACGGCGTACCCTGCGACGCTGAAGGGTTCGTCGAAGGCTGCGAGGAGGCGGTGTGCAAGCCTCTCGGCAGCTGTTGGCGAATCGAGGCCCGACGCCAGGCAGAGGAACTCGTCCCCGCCGAAGCGCGACAGGGTGTCGGTCGGGCGAACCACCCCTTGGAGCCTGCCTGCGACAGCCACGAGGAGCTCGTCGCCGGCTCGGTGCCCGAGGCTGTCGTTGAGGTGCTTGAAGTTGTCGAGGTCGAGGAGCAGGGCGGCGAGAAAGACACCCCTGCGCGGCGCGTCGAGGAGGCCGGCGAGCTCCTCTTCGAAGAGGCGCCGGTTCGCGAGGCCGGTCAGCGGGTCGTGGCGTGCCTGGTGGTTGAGCTCGGACGTCAGCCGGTGCTGGCTCGTCACGTCGTGGACCGAGCAGACGAAGTAGGTGATGGTCCCTCGCTCGTCTCTCGCGACCGACTTCTGGACGGTGGCCCAGACCAGATGGCCCTCCTTGTGGCGATAGCGCTTGGTGTAGATCGCCCGAGGCGCCTCGCC
>JAJYWA010000001.1 GCA_021791755.1 Actinomycetes bacterium
CCTAACCACCGGCTGTCCGCTCTGTGCTGCCCACTCGCTCAGCCGGGCTACCTGGCGGTCGAGATCGCCACGTTGATCGTGAGAGGACACTCAGGCATAGCAGCCAAGGCCCTCGACCGGAGCCGAAAGGCCGGCTTCGGGGGACACGAGGATGGTCCGCTGGTTCACCCGGACTGCGGGGACTTAGAGCGTGCCCGCATGGAACCACCTGTACGCGGTCTGCGGGTGGATGCCTTGGCGTCGTGCCCACTCGGTCAAGTTCGCCTAATCAGTACCGCTAAAACATCAATTCCCTATGTGCGTAGCAGTTCCCAACCCCTGCAGGACTGCCCCTTGGCGGAGCCTCTCGAAGCTGGCGACGATCCGGAGGCATGGCACCATATTGACCCGCTCGAGCCCGGGAGGATGCGCCGTCGAAGAAGAATAGACGTCAGCATCACGAACAGCATTCCAGAAATCCGCACCGGTCCCGCAACTGGCGCAGCCCGGGCGCAGCGCGCAACCATCGAGCCGGTGATAGCGGTGGACGCCATGTTCCGCGACAGCCACGGGGAGCCTGACGGAAGCGAGGTCGTGCTGCACGAGTACACATTGGCCGTCTTTGTGAGCTACGGCGATGGTCGAATCCTCGAAGTTCTCCCTCGGCCACGGGTGCTGCCCTTCCCCGAATGCCCAGCCGCCGTCGCCTACACAACTCAGCTCATAGGGGTACGGATCGGCGAGTTGCGCCAGGCAGTCACTGCCACGCTTCGCGGCACGAAGGGCTGCACACACCTGAACGACCTCCTACGAGTGCTCGGAGACGTTCCCTATCTGGCTGCAGCGCTGCCCACCGGGCAGGCGCCAGGCTGGGCCGCGACCAAGCCCTGAGCTTCCGGGGCTCCGGATCAGCAGTAGTTGCAGAGCGGAAACAGGGCAGCCACACGATCCACGATCACTGCGCCGCAGCTGCCAGCGATCGTGCGTAGCCAACCCGAGCGTTGATGTCAGCAACCTGGCCGGGAGAAGTGACCGGGATTTGGGCCGTGTGGACGAAACTCTGGCCCTGGACGGTCACCTGGACATAGCCTTCGGTGCGCGTCTCTTTCACGAGCAGGAAGAGGAGCCCGATCAAGCAAAGGAGCGCGCCGATCACCGCGCAGACAATTGCCCATGGCGGGATACTCTGGGTGGTACGTGACATGTCCGTGAAAGTCCAGCTCACCTGGCCAATCGGTCGCGTGCCGCTCGGGGTGATCACCGACGATTGCGTCACAGCAATGTCGCCGATCGTAACTAGCGTCGGCTCTGCGCCGCCGGGAGGCGCCGCATACGTCGCCTGCGATGTACCAGGGCCTGACGAAAAAGATTCGCCCTGGAACCCCGGTGCACCAGCCGTAGCCGCGGTCTCAGGCGGGTACCAGAACCCATCCGACGCCTGCCACCAACCTTGACCACCCGAGACGGTGCTCACCTCATCTCCTCCTCGCCCTCTCACATCCATGCGCAGCAATTACACCAGCGTTTGCGCGCATAGCCGCCCAACACATCGGCGTCATTATACCGGACCGGAGCCGTAGCCCGGTATGCCGGTCCGTAGACCGGTAACTATGACGAACAGCGTCCGTCATCAGACGTCGTGCGATCCACAAACCTGATCCTAAAAATAGAACAGCTCCTAGCGGATGAGCTTCCTGCGCTTCTCGAGGGCGCCCTTTGACCAGCCTCCCGATCGACGTCGTAACACCACAAAATGGGCACCTATGGCCCGTGACCAGGCGCCACGGACACACGGGCGGGAAAGAGCGCCCTTCGAGGAGCACAGCTGCGGCCACATACGAAAGCCAGACGGCTGCCAGCTGCACGATCGGTGATCCGCGAAGCTGTTGCAGCAACGGGGGCGGATAGAACTGGCGCTGATGGCAAAGAATTACCGCTCCTGCGGGCCTCTCTTGCACTGACCCGCTAGATCGATGCTGTGGTTCGAGCTCTGGCGCCACAGCCAGAACGTTAGTCCGAGTGGCGAGTGGCGAGTGGCGAGTGGCGAGTGGCGAGTGGCGAGTGGCGAGTGGCGAGAGATGATGACACAACATCAACGGACGGCATGCAACTGCCGTGTAGCCCGTCGTCACCGAAATTCAGGAATACTGCTGCCCACTCGTCGGTTGAGAACGAGTAGCCGGGCTGTGCACGCGAGGCTGTTGGACCTCTCAAGGCTGTGGACCCTCGCGGTATTAGCAACCTACCAGTGCCCGGAGGCAGCGTTACCAAGTGGGCTTTACTGACTTGGGCTCCAAGAGAAGGGACCACGAGAGCTTGGCTCGGGGACTAGGAGCGGACTGCAGCAGGCGCAGGATGTAATGGCTGAGGCTCACGCAGCACATCGCTTCGTCCATGTCCGGGCGGTCGCGAGTGCCGGGACATATTGAGAAATGAGCGGCAGGGTGCCTCCACAGCCAAACGGCTGTTGCCGGACAAGACGAGGCATATGAGCCACAGCCAGATAAGCCACGTGAGCCACACGAGAGAGTACGTCGAACACGAGAGACGAGGAGAAGCCGAGAAGTTATGACGTCTGAAACCAATGCAGAGCACCGTCCCGCTGTGTCAACCAGTAATGGCGAATGGCTCTGGGACAGCCGTTACGCCGAGCATGAATGGCCGAGCGAACCTGACCGCGACCTGGTCGAGCTCGCCGGTCAACTGAAGCCCGGCACGGTGCTCGACCTTGGCTGTGGTCCCTGTCGCAACTCGATCTGGCTTGCCGAGCGCGGATGGGAGGTAACGGGCGTCGATGCCTCAGCGGTTGGCCTCGCACAAGCCCGCGAGCGCGCGAAAAGAGCAGGGGTAGTGATCCATACGGTCGAAGAGGACCTGATGAGCTACCTCGAGAAGAATAACCTGTTCGACCTCGTGGTGATCGCCAACATCCATCTCGTAGATCCCGAGCGCAGCCAACTATTCCTGGCGGCGGCCGGGGCTTTGCACCCCGGTGGACATCTCTTCGTGATCGGCCACCATCTGAGTGATCTTGGCAGGACCGGGCCCCCCGATCCGGAACGGCTCTATACGGTAGAGCGTATTCAAGACGCCTTCCCGACCTTGCTGGTCCACCGGCTCGGCACATCCCAGCGGCCTGCTGGCCCGGGAGAGCCGCCCCTCACAGACGTGGTCGTCTGGGCAGAGAAACCACAGTGACCGACCCGGCGGGTGCAACGTCGTGCCTGAAAACCCCTGATACCTCCCCGTACTCCTCGGAGACATCAGGGGTTCGGACCGGCGCGCCCCGATTCAAGCACTCGGGGTGGGCACTCATAGTGATCGCCACCGCACAGCTCATGGTGATGCTGGATCTCACGATCGTCAATATCGCGCTTCCAGCAATGCAGCGCGAGCTGGGGTTCTCAGTGACGAGCCTTTCGTGGGTGGTCAACGCATACGTGCTCGCATTCGGCGGGCTGCTGCTCTTGGGCGGGCGCACAGGCGACCTTTTCGGACGCAGAAGGATGTTCACAGTAGGCGTCAGCCTTTTCATGGTCGCGTCTTTGGCAGGTGGCCTGGCAACGAGCCAGCTAATGCTGATCGCAGCCCGCTCGCTTCAGGGTCTTGGCGCAGCCATTGCATCTCCGACGGCGCTCTCGCTGATCGCTACGGCATTCCCAGATGGCCCCTCACGCCACCGGGCCCTGGCCGTGTACGCCGCGATGTCGGGAGCTGGGGGTGCCCTCGGACTGCTCCTCGGAGGCCTGCTCGTTGACGTGGCCTCCTGGCGCTGGGTGCTGTTCGTGAACGTTCCAATCGGCCTCGCCGTCGTCGTTGCGACTCCGTTCGTGCTCCCCCGTGGCTCTGGCAAGCGCGGTCGCCTGGATCTCCCCGGCGCGCTCTCAGCGTCGTCGGGAACCGCTCTCCTCGTCTACGGCCTCGAGCGAGCCCCAGAGTATGGCTGGGCAAACCTCGTATCGCTGGCTGTTTTCGCTTGTGCAGCCGTGCTTTTTGTCGTTTTCGTCATGGTGGAGACACGCAGCGCGATGGCTCTCCTCCCGCTGAGGTTCCTCCGGCATCGCAATCGACTCGGTGGCTACACGATCATGTTCCTCTTGGGGGGGTCGATGCTCTCGCTACTGTACTTCCTCACCCAATTCCTCCAGGATGTGCTGCATTACAGCCCCATCGTGACCGGCGTTGCCTACCTGCCCATCCCGATAGTCATCGGTTCGGCCGGGTTTGTCGTCTCGAAGCATGCCGGACGGCTGGGAGTGCGGAGGTTTCTGATAGCGGGACCTGCACTTGTCTCGTCAGGTCTCCTCTTGCTGTCTCGTGTAGGCAGCCATACCGGCTACGCAGAGATATTTGTGCCGTTGGTGCTGGTCGGCTTAGGTATGGGGCTATCGTTCGTGCCGCTCACGCTGAACGCCGTCGCTGGAGTAAGGCAGGGCGACTCGGGTCTCGCCTCCGGCTTGATCAATACAAGCCAGACAATCGGAGGTTCGTTGGGCCTGGCCGCCCTCGTAACAGTGGCCGCGACCGTAACACGCGACCACCTGCTGCACGCCCTCGGCGCAGTAAACCACGGCGCAGTCTCGCAAACGCTTTCGACCAGCATCCACGGGTACGAGTCGGCATTCCTCGGCGGCTCTCTTGCCTCGGCGATCGCAGTCATCATTGCCACGGTGGCGCTTGGACCGAGCACCGCTTCAGCGCCGCAAGACTCCACCTAAGACCTGGTGCGGCGTACCCCGGCAGCGACCCGCGCGCTGATAACCATACCGCGATGAGCGAGAGAACCCAGGGCGGATTCGAATGCGCTGCCGAGCTCATTGCTGTCGAGGCCGATACCGGTCACAAGCACGAGACATTGTCCCTCATCACGGACGAAGTCCCTCCATTCGTCGGGCTGTTCGATGTCTCCGATTGCCTCCGGACGCGGAAACGCCCCGATGTTGGGTGGCGCTTCGACACGCCCGACCAGCCGGGGCCGTTGCGGACTACCTGCTCTGATGGATACCTCGGATGCAATATTTGTGGTAGTGTTACTGGTGGTGTACATCGTGGAGACTCGGGTCGTATACATTGTAGCGTTGATGGGTGTGATTGGGGTTACAGAGGCTGGGGAGGGCTGCTGACGTGACTCGAACTGTCAGACGGCCAGCCGCCGATGCTCACAAGAAGGCCGTCGTCATCGAGATCAATGAGATCGCCCGCTACCTCCAAGAGTTGCTGGGACAGAAGCTCGTGGCATACATGGCTGGGGTCTCCGATCCAAAGGTGGTCGGTCGATGGGCACAGGGAACGCAGTCCCCGAGGAACGAACCTGAACGGCGTTTGAGAGCGGCTTTCCAGATCTGCCACCTGCTTGTCTCGCAGGACAACGCGCACACGGTACGGGCGTGGTTCATCGGCATGAACCCTCAGCTCGGAGACGATTCGCCCGCAGAGGCAATCCATGATGGTCGGTTGAAAGAGGCGCTCGCTGCGGCCAGGTCCTTTGTGTCGGGTGGCTAGTGGCGCCCGCCGGGCCCGCTGTCGCAAGAGCGCCTGAAGGTGGCGTGTGACGGATCGCGCGAGGAGACAACCCACAGCGCTAAGGCGCTGTAGCGCCGTCGGACTGCCGGATGACCGGCTCCAAATCGAGCACTGGGCGCCGCCAACTAAGCCCCCGAGAAGCTATAGCTCTGTCGGGACCAGATCGCGAGCGGGCAGTCGAGCCGTTGCTGGAACAGCCGCTCTTCCAGCTCTCGGGCACGCGGCTTTGGCGTCGCTGCCAAGCAGATGACATCGTAAGTCACATGACACGTTGCACACGGATTGTGGTCTGCGATGGGGACGAAACAGGCCAAGAGCTTCTGGAGCAGTCACTACGCGTCCTGACAGCCCCAGCTCTCGGCGTCCCGGTGGAGATAACACGTTTCGACCTGTCACTCGGGAACCGGCGGCGAACTCGCAACGGGATCGTCCGCGATGCCGCCGAGGCAATGCGTGAAGTTGGGCTCGGGTTGAAAGCGGCGACGATCACGCCCACCGCGATAGGAGACGTGGGCTCACCGAACCGGATCCTGCGAGAAGCGGTCGGTGGGTCGGTGATCGTCCGTACTGGTCGGCGAATTCCCGGGGTGCCTCCGCTGGCGCCGGTGGTGCACCCGATCGTCGTGGTCCGGATGGCAGTAGGCGATGCCTACGGAGCTGACGAGAAGCGGACCGGAGCACAGGGGAGTATCGACGAGCAAGCCTCGCGTACCGAGGTCATAGACCGTGGCACGTGCCGCAACGTCGCTGAGTTCGCGTTCCGCACAGCGAAGACCATGGACGCGTGCGTCTATGGCGGGCCCAAGTGGACCGTTTCAGCGCTATACGAAGGGTTGCTGAAAGAAGAGATGGACGCCGCTGCGGCCCGCCACCAGACAGTGCGCTACCAGCCGATCCTCATCGATGCCGCGTATGCAGGCCTCCTGACGGCAGCTGGGGACCAGCCGCTCGTGATACCGGCGCTCAACCGAGACGGCGATTGCCTTTCGGATCTGGTGCTGGCGCTTTTCGGCTCCATCGCCGGCTCCGAGTCGGTGTTGCTGGCCCTTGATGACACGCTATCCCCGACAGTTGCGATGGCGGAGGCGCCGCATGGAACGGCGCCATCGCTAATGGGCAAGGACGTTGCAAATCCAATGGGCATGGTCCTTGCGTGCGCAGCGGTGCTCGATCATGCAGGCGCGAGAGGAGACCCAACGGCCACAGCCGCGGCGCACGCTGTCCGTTCGGCGACGCTCGAAGCGGCAGCTGACGGTGTCAGGACCTTCGATCTCGGAGGCAGCGCCTCGACAACCGGCGTCATCGACGAGATCCTCTCGCGCCTCGGGTAACGTGCAGACGCTGGGCGCCGTGGGGCAAGCGAACAAGAGCGGAGAGAACATTGCCTCTGTGAACACGAACCGCAGGCCACCGCAGGCAACGCACGCCGGACCACCACAACGGCCGCCCTTCCTGACGCCTCTTCCTGACGCCTCTTCCTGACGCCTCGGCCTGACGCCTCGGCCTGACGCCTCTTCCTGACGCCTCGGCCTGCGAGAAGGTACGCTCGAGATGTGTCGACCCTCATCTTGGTACGCCATGGTCAGAGTACGTGGAACCAACAGAACAAGTTCACCGGATGGGTAGACATTGACCTGAGCCCACAGGGAGAAGACGAGGCCAGGGCCGCTGGACAGCTACTGGCATCTGAAAAAGATATCCATATTGACGTTCTCCACACATCACTGCTCACTCGAGCTATCCGCACTGCAAACCTCGCCCTAGACGAGCTGGGGCGATCCTGGATCCCTATTCGCAAGCACTGGCGGTTGAACGAGCGCCATTACGGAGCGCTCCAAGGACTGGACAAGAAGGATGCGGCAAAGCGCTTCGGACCGGAGCTGGTCAAGGCCTGGCGGAGAAGCTACGACGTACCGCCGCCTCCGCTCGAAGCCGACAGCCCGCTCCACCCGCGCCACGACCCACGCTATGCAACACTTGCTCCCGAGGTCCTGCCTTCCAGCGAATGCCTCGCGAATGTGGTCACTCGAATCCTTCCCTATTGGCAGGATCACATAGTGGCGGATCTGCGAGCTGGGCTCACGGTGTGCGTCGTGGCTCACGGCAACAGCCTCCGCGCACTGGTAAAGCACTTGGAGCGCATCTCGGACACAGACGTGGTGTCGTTGGACATTCCTACCGGAATCCCACGTATATACCAGCTGTCGACCGACAATCTTGAAGTCCTTGACGCCCGATATCTGGGAGATCCGGACGCAGTGGCCGCTGCAGCCCTGCAGGTTGCGCGCCAAGCTGGGTGAGGTGACCCGGGAGCTCGAACTGCCGGCCGAGTTGGAGCGCACCTCCTTGCGATCTGGACCTGCCGGAACGCAGCGTGTCCTCGTGCGCTCCGCGGCAAGAAGACTCCCGCCCTCAGGCGGAAGATGAACCCTGCGCTGGCGCTTCAGCTCCTTGCTGGGGCGCTCCAACGGGTTTGCGGTCCACGGCTGACGCCACTGAGAGCGCGGGAAGGAACTGAACGCAAGGGTCTCTTCATTCGGCTCATCCACGAGACCGGGCATCTATGCATCGACGAGCCGCGCTCGGCGAACGTCGTTCTCATGTCGTTCCAGCAGATCCGAGATCTCCTCTCTTGTCGCTTGGGCAAAGATCGTCCAGAGGCGGCAGACATCATCTCGCGGCCGCCCTTGGGCACGGCCACGAGCAGGTTTCTCTTTGCGAAGTGGACTCGGCAGCGTTGATACGGACGCCTTGGAAGCAACGGCCGATGGCCGCGGCACGGCCGGCGGCTTAGGTCGCGATGGTCTGTGGACGATGCCCGATGGCTCGACGAGGCGCCCTCGCCGGCACGGAGCACGCCGAGCAGCGTGGACAGGCGATGCTTTTCAGTGGTGATCACTGGGTCGTTCTCCTGCCATGCATTCGGCCACCAGGGCATATGGCGACCACCCCGCTAGAACCTTTGTGCTGCACCATCCTGGCGCCTCAAACCTCATCACTTGGGGGAGCTCACACTTTGAGCGGGACGCGCCTTCCAGGAATATTTAATGTGTGCACATAGCGTATAGCAAAGTGTACACTTTCGTCCCATGGAGGTCGGTATTAGAGAGCTACGACGTAACCTCAGTGGCTACCTGGCCAAAGTTAGTGAAGGCGACGAGGTGATCGTCACGGACCGAGGTACCGCTGTCGCCAAGATTCTCTCGATCTCCGGTGACCGGGCCGGTGACCGGGCCTTCGACCGGGCAGTCGCGGACGGGCTCGTCACCCCGGCGTCGCACCGGGAGCGGAGTCGACCCGCTCGGCGGGTGAAGAGTAGTGCGAACGTAAGCGACCTAGTCGGCGACCAGCGTCGTTGATCGTCTACTTCGAGACGTCCGCGATTGTGCCCATAGTGATCGAAGAGACGTCGAGCACTGTTGCGTCACGGCTCTGGGACGAAGCGGACCACGTCTTGTCATCACGTCTGGTCTACGCCGAGGGCCGCGCCGCGCTGGCTACGGCGCGACGTATGGACAGCATCGACGAACAAGAGCTCAGAGAGGCCCTCGATGCCTTTGAGGCACTACACGACCAGCTCGACGTGATCGAGATCACCGAGGGGCTCGTCCGAGACGCTGGAGCCTTGGCCGAACAACTGAGCCTTCGGGGCCACGACGCCGTCCACTTGGCCTCAGCCCGCCTGGTAGACGACCCAGAGATGGTGATCGCGACTAGAGACCAAGCTCTTATTGCAGCTGCCAGAGACCTGGGAATGGCTACAGCAGTCTGGACTCCCTCGTCCTGATGTGCGATACCGGACATCGTGCTGACACGCACCACTGCCTTTACCGTTGGCTGAGTCCAGGACTCCTGACACAGGGGGGCGCCCATAGTACCTGAGCTGGAACCATCCAACACCTGCGGCTTTCTGTGTGATCAGAACGCGCAGAATATTTCGACGATCTGGAAGGGCTTGGCAATGGCTGAAAAGGTTGCGAGACTGACTGAGGTGCAACAGCCGCTGCCGCTCTCTCCGGTCGGATCGGTTCAGATAGCGGACGGCATCGCGCTCTTCGAAGATGCGGATCACTCCGGCACGGTGTTCGTCTGGGGGCAGGCAACCTGGTGCTGGAGTGCGTCGGACCCGGCTATGCGCAGGCTCTGCGCTGTGCAACTCGTGAACGCGGACACAGGACGCCAGCGCGCCGTGTCGGGGTGGCCACGAAGGAGTCCCTCCTCGAGCTCGTCGATGCCGCCTGGGACCCTGGACGGAGCGTTGCCGGCGCCTGCGGTGAGCTCGATCTCTCCGAGAGGCGAGCGTACCGGTGGATGAGACGAGCGTACCGGTGGATGGGGCGCCGGAAGATCTGGGAACTGCCGGAGCGGGTCGTCCGCCACAGCCTCATGCATGGATTGCTCGACAGCGACATAGCCACGATCGTGAAGCCCTACCCGCCTGGGAGGAGATCGAGCGCTCGCATCACAAGCTCACCTACCGGGCCTCTACCTCGGGCGCGTGTGGGCGTCGCCATCGTCGCTGCGGCTTGCACCGACTGGCAAGGGGCTGCATCTCGAACCACCGCAGCCGGGCTTCTTCGTAGACACGCCATTCCCCGAGCGGGTCGAGCGCCGCCCGAGCCAGACTTCTACCTACGACGCGACACGCGTCACGAGGTGAAGTCAGACCTCACGTCATCGAGTGCCGTGTCAGCCGCAAGCAGGTCGTCGACACCCTTGTCTCCGGTGAAGACCTCGTCCCAGGCCGAGATCGTCCACACCGACGCGCTGGACGCCGAGGGCCTTCTCGAGCTCGTCACGGCAAGAGCCAACGGGATCGTGAAACCCACGTCGACGACGCGACCCAGCCGATCCTGCTCGCTGCCTCGGCCAATGCACCACCGATGACCTAGGCATCGACGCGCGAGCTTATGGCGCTGTGCGCGATCGCCCAGCGCTTCGGCCGGCCGGACTTACCGCCGTCTGCCAGCGCCGGATCAGGCCTGCCTTCATGCCGGGATCAGCTGATGACTCCGAACAACGAGCACGACGGGAAAAACCCGGACATCCGCAACGCACGGGAGGCAGGCTTGGAATCACCGTGCCTTGGCCGGCTCGCCTATTATCGCAATCAAGGGCACCGGAACCCGACCGGGTGGGCCACGATATGTCGTCAGGTTCAACAAGACTCTCTGTCACGGAGTATGAACAGGTCATCTCGGGTTGACATCGGCACGAGTGGAGGCAGGGAGTAAGGAGGGCTCATGACAAACAGGCTGTCGATCTTCGTCGATGCCGGTCGCTTTGTCTCGGATCTAGCTACCTGGCTCTGTGACATGTATCCCAACGAGGAGCTCCTGCGCACATACTGGTACGACGTCGCTAAGAACGTGTCGAGCACTGACCAACTCAATGTGGCTGCCTCCCTTTCGTCAAGATGCGCCTGGGTCACATCAACACCGCGGGCCAGCGGAAGGGGGTTGACATACTCATGGTCCAGAACTTAATGGTCTTGTCACAGAAGCGATCGATCCAACATGCAGTAGTGCTCTCGGGAGACGAGGATCTCCGGGAGGGCATCGAGTACGCCCAAGAACGCGGGGTACGGGTGGCGGTCGTCGGCATCGATGCGAGCGGCGATCTGAACCAGTCACCCGAGCTCGTGCGTGAAGCAGACCAGACACTGGTCCTTCCGGTCAATATCATCTCGAACAACCCCCACCGGACGCCGGCCGCTGTTCCGGTCGCACTGAGCGCCTCGGCGCCTCCGCCAATGTCCTCCTCGAATCGCCCACGTGACACAACGGCGCCCACAGCCGACAATCCGTTCGCGACCCACGCAGTAGCCTTCACACATACCTGGCTCACGGAAGCCCCTCAGCGCTCCCTGACAAGCCTCGTCGAAGGGAGGCCGACGATTACGCGCGACATCGACGCGCAGATGCTTCGCTTTGTGGCCTACCGTCGACAACGACGCCAGACTGACGGACATGCGAGGACGCACGCGGCGGAGTGACCACGGATAACCTCTCCAGTCGTGTTCGCCAGGGCCCTGTTGGCCTTCGGGCGCAATCAGCAGCGAGTAAGCCATGACTATCTATTTCACCGCCGACCAGCACTTCGGTCACCTGAACATCATCGAGTACTGCGGCCGGCCGTTTCACAGCGTCGGGGAGATGAACGCAATTCTCATCGCGAACTGGAACGCCGTCGTCGGCCAGGACGACACCGTCCACGTCCTCGGCGACATCGCCATGGGTCGGCGGGAGGAGTCGATGCCACTCATCGGCCGGCTCGCAGGCCGCAAGATCTTGTACCCAGGGAACCACGACCGCTGCTGGTACGGCCACGGAGACCGTGCCCTCCAGCTCGAGCAGCAGTACCTCGACGCCGGGTTCGCAGAGATTCGCCAGGGTCCACGCACCGTGACGGTAGGCAACCGGGAGGTCATGGTATGTCACCTCCCGTACTACGGCGACAGCGACGACACCGAGCGCTACAGCAGGTTCAGACCTGCCGACAAGGGAATGTGGCTGCTCCATGGCCACGTCCACGAGAAGTGGCGCCAGCAGGGACACATGATCAACGTCGGCGTGGATGTCTGGAACTTCACGCCGGTCGCCGAAAAGGTGATCAGCCGGCTGACGGACGCGACCCCGCTTGCGAGCTCCTGATGGGCCGTGCCTCGTGCCGACGACCATTCCCGCGACGATGCTCCAGCCGGACGTGCGGCGTCTCGATCGTCCCGGGAGTCTCTGTTCGGCCGCTAGGCGACTTAGCTCAGGCTCAGCTCCCTCGCGGCTTCCGGCGCGATGGTCCTGCAGCTCGCCCGCGCAGCCACTCCTCCAAGCGGTCGCGACTGACCTGGTGGCCGCGATGGAGACGCGCTCACCACCAGCTGGAGATACTTGTAGTCGACATCGGGCGGGTACCGGAGCCTGCTGCGGACGCCGGGGGCCCACGCCCCTGGCAGATCGGGGTGGGCGATCTCGCTGGCTTCGTTGACCACCTGGCGAGGCATGGCAATTCGCCCCTCCTCTACCAGCTGCTCCAACAGCTTGAAAGCGGCCCACTGGTCCGACACGCTGATGAGCGTCTTGAAGTTGATCAGTGCAGAAGTGTCCACGATCCAGACCGGATCTGGCTCAAGTCCCGGTAGCAACGAGGCTCCGGAGATCGTCGACCTGTCCCGTGGTGAGATGCAGGCAGTCCGAGAGATCCGAGCGAGTGAGCCGGTTGTGCTCGGTAGCATCGATCAGGATGGCGGGAATTCGCGCTCCGAGCTCGCCGAGACGCTTCTCGGGGGCGGGCCGGCCCCCGCCGCCTCCCGCCTGGGCATTCCAGTCACGATCGGCAAGCTCGCGCTCAACCATTCCGTACAAGGACGCCGGCGCAAGGCGTAGCTCCTGGAGCCTCAGGCTGGCGGCGCGGGTGCTGACATTGAACCGTCCCGCAATCCGTCGAGCGGTCTCCACATCGCTGACCTGGGCGTGTTCCGACATCCCGAGACGCGACGTGACGGTACGCAAGGCGTCAGCCGGGATGAGGAGCTCGGCGGCGAACCGATCGCACCAACGCTCGGCGCCCACCTCGACGTCGCTCGGTACGACGAAACCGATACAGGCCGCGTCCGTGCGAGTGACGAGATGCCCGACCTCATGGAAGAGGGTGAAGATCCGCGCCGTCGGGTGGTAGGCGGTGTTGACCCCGACAATCGGGGCGTGATCGTCCCAGGCAGAAAAGCCCCGCACGCTCTCTCGACCGAGTTGTAGCTGAACCACGAGGATGCCGAGCTCCTCGAGGACTTCTCGCCACCGCCGGAAAGCCTCGCTCGGGCTCTCCCACGCAAGCTGCTCCGCTGGCGTAACCCCGAGCATCCGTCGCACGCTTGCCGCTGCATCAAGCGAGTTGTCGTTCGTCGAGAACTGAGGCAGCGCCACCGGGGCGTCGTCCTCGTCACGCAGCACCCACCCGACGATCTCTTGCAGCCGACGCGCCCAACGGATCTGGCGAACCTCTTCCTTCGACAGGCGGTGCCCCATCAGGCCAGGGACGGAGCGCAGGCTCGTCGGCAACCCTGCCCGGCTGGGCGGCTCGGGAAGGAAGAAGAGGGCAGTCGGTCGCCGAAGCAGTTCAGCGAGCCGGCTGAACTGTCCGCGAGTGGGATACGCCTCGCCAGCCTCCCAAGCGCGAACAGCGTCGGGCTCTACGTCCAAATCGGCAGCAACCTCGGCACGCGTCAGCGCCGCTTCTTCACGAGCCCACACCAGCACCGAGCCGGTAATGGGCACCTCTCGTCGAGCCATCGTCACAGCTTGTCGCCGATCGAGAGCTCTCCCAGCTGCTCGGCGATCGTGATTGGGGCAGGGGCGATGGCAAGCCATGCGATTAGGTGGACGTCGTCGTGGTCGATCTCCGGCAGGAGCTCAGGAGGCGGGCTCGGCTCCAGACCGAGCTCTGCCACCAGATCGGCAATGCCGCTGACCTGGTCGACCGGAAACTCGGACGAGGCCATGGCGGCACGCACAAGCTTGAGGATCCGCTCGGGGTATGGGGTCTCGAGGATCTCGACTAGCCGGTCGGCCTCTTCCACCGTCATCTCGGCAGGCCGGTGGTCCCTCACCAGCTCGGCTGCCCGCTGCATCGTGAGGGGAACGGGGGGAACCAGGTTGGCCGGATCGGCTGCCTTGTTCCAGCTCTCTACGATGTCGTCGAGCGCGTACCGCCACGCATCGAAGGCTCGCGCGTAGGTACCATCCGAAAGGACCCTCGGCGTGTCGAACCCTTCGGGCGGCCTGGCGGTGTCGAGGCAGGTAAGCGTGTCTGCCGTTACGGTCGGCGACGCTTCGTCGCTCAGGTCGACATAGCGGAACTGCGGGCGCTCGTAGTCCGCGACCCGGGCGCAGAACACGTAACCCGGACCGCTGCGCCCGGTCGTCATGCCGCTGCCCGTGCCCCAGGGCAGAGCCCTGATGCGCGCGTCGAGATCGTCGTTCTCGAGCGCTCGGCGCAGCTCCTGGCGGTACTCCTCCCCGCTCAGCGCCTGGCGTCCCGCGCCCCCTTGCTCGAAGATCCCCGCATCTCCGGCGCGTAGGCGCTCGATCTCCTCACGGGTCTCGGTGAAGACCACGTCCTCGGTCCTGCTGCCGGGCAGGATCTCGCCACCGATGCCCACCGAAGCGGCGGCCTGCTTGATCTTTCGGTGCAGGCGCTCTTCGAGACCGAGAAGCTCGTCGAGCTGCGCGTCGGGGAAGATGCAGCGAAGGAACACCTCCCGGTGCGGCGAGCCGATGCGGTCGACGCGTCCGTGGCGCTGGACCAGGCGCATCGGGTTCCACGGCAGGTCGTAGTTGACGATGTGTCGTGCCTGCTGGAGGTTGACGCCCTCGGCAAGCACATCGGTCGTCACCACGATGTCGTAGCGGTCCTCGTCTCGCCCGTCGGGCGCGTCGGTCGTTCTCGGGGCAAAGCCCCAGAGCACGTCGTCCTTCGTACCTCTGGAGCCAGAGATCGACGCAATGCGACCCGCATATGCCGCCAGCCTTGGGTCGGTCCGGGTGACCTCCTTCAAGTGCTCGGTTATCCACTCCACCGTATCGGCGAAGTAGCTGAAGACCAGCGCCTTTCTCTTGTCTCGGACGTCGTCGTCTCCGATGCCCTCGAGCGACGCTTGGTCTGCGATCGCCGCAAGGTGCTCGCCGAGGACCCGTAGCTTGGGATCATCCTCCCTGCGCACCCGCTCAGCCTCCTCCGCGAAGGCGAGGAGAAGGTCCCGATCTCCCCGCACGTCGGCAGTGAGCGCGTCGGTATCGTATGCCGCCGCGTCGTCGAGCACGTCGCGATGACTGTCAAGATAGTTGTCGTAGCCGTCGACGTCGTCGGAGTCGGTGGCCGCCCAGTCCGCCAGGGCCGCGCCGGTCGCCACCTTGCCCTTCTCCAGCAGAGAGAGGAAGGCGTCATGGCTATTGGCCATCTTGCGACACGTGCAGGCAAAGGCGTAGGCGGAGGACTCGAAACGCTTCAGGAGCCCGGAGCGCAAGAGGCCCGCGAGCTGCACCTCGTAGGCATCGGCAACGCCGTCCAAGCGATAACGCGAGGGCGCGTAGCGCCCCAGGGTGAGCACCTCCGGGTCGCCGACCGACCCGCCCGGGAGGGGACCGTCGAGCGCGTGAGCAAAGCGCTGGAAGAAGCCGGGCATGCTGTCATCGAGGTCGTAGGCAACCTTGATCACCCGAGGGGTAGGGAAGGTGATCGACACCTGACGGCCACCGATCTCGAGGCTGTCGCTCGGGTAGTAGCGCTTCACGAACGGCCGAGTCCGCCGTACAGCGACGGCATCGAGCACGTCGAAGAGGTACTCGGGCGAGAGGTCATCGGGGTTCATCGCCATCGCCGCGGCGAAGTGGTCTCGCAGCGAACGGATGCCCACGTCGGCGAACGCGCTGTCGCTCTTCAAGAAGTAGCCGAGCAGAAAGTAGAGATCCCAGAGGGAGTTGTTGACTGGCGTGGCGGTGATGAGCACTAGGTCCTTCGGCGGGGAGCCCGCCAGCAACCTGCGGAGCGCCGCCGCTCGCTGGGTCGTCGGGTTCCGCAGGTTGTGCGCCTCGTCGATGACCACCATCGCGTACTCGATGGGGTTGAACCGGAAGGCCTGCCTTGACCCCTCCGGGTTGAGCCGTCGGTCGCTGGCGAGCTCCTCGAACGAGCACGTCTCGACGCCGAGCTGGTAGGTGGCGAGCAGATGGCGCCATGGTCCGTCACGAAGGGTGGCCGGGGCTATGACGAGCACCCGCTGGCGGCGCTCCTCCACTGCGTGACGGATGAGCTCCCCGGCTAAGAAGGTCTTGCCGAGCCCGACCTCGTCCGCGATAAGCACCCCGTGGCGACCTTCGAGAAGGCGCCGCGCCCGGAAGAGCCCGTCGCGCTGGAACGACGTCAGGTGGATACGGGAAGCGCCATCGGCCGCAGCCTCATCGGCCAGCTCGGCGCCGTAGCGCTCGAGGAGCATACGCAGGTAGACGAGCTGGGGTGGGTGAGCCTCGAAGCGCTCGGCGTAGAGCGCGGCGAGGTCGTAGGCATTGGCCCTCTCCCACAGCTCATCGAACCATTCGAGGACCTGGTGGACCACGTAGGGCTGGTACTGGCCGAGGTTGAGCTCGACATTGGTGGCGAGACCGGCGTAGGTGAAGTTCGAGCTGCCGGCGATCACGCCTTCTTCGTGGCTGGCGACGATGAAAGCCTTACCGTGGAGGAAGCCGTCCTCCAAGCGTCGCACCTCCACCTTCCCCGAATGAAGCCACTCGACGAGGCGCCGGGCGTCGGCGTCGGCTTCCTTCGTGAAGCCGAGGAGGTCCCGGTCCTCTGCCAGGGTTCGGGCATGGCCTTCGAGCACACGGCGCAGCTCGGCGCGCGCCGCGCGGGCCGGCGACGTGGAGTCGGCGAGGCAACGGACGGCGCGCTCGGGCACGGTCGGCTCTGCCCCAAGGAGGAGACGGACCTTCGCCACCTGGTCCAGCTCGTCAGCGAGGAGACTGTAGCCGCCGGGGTTGAAGTAGGCCGTTGCGATCGCGAGCTCCGGCGGATTAGCAAGCGTCTCCCTGAGATGCGCCAGGTGAGCGCAGATGGCATCGGCCACCCGCTCGCCAGACCGGTTGGTGGCGAACTCCGGCTTCGCGGAAAGGCTCACCGCACCTCCTTTGCCAGCCGGCCCATGTATGCAAGTGCAGCCTCGAGCCGGACCTGGTAACGCCATCCGAAATGGAAGGTCTCGAAGATATGCGTGAGGTCGGTCTCGTCGAGGCCGTAGCAGAGCGCGACAGCAGCGTCGAGCTCGGCGACGAGGTCCTCCTTCTCGGACGCTTTGACGCTGCCGACCGGCACGCCGACCATTTCTGCCCAGGCGGCATAGCGGCGATCGACCGCGGCGAGCCGACCGGCGATCTCCTCCACCCGGCGACGCAGCGGGTCCTTCCGGCTGGGGCGGGGGATAGGGAAGGCGTTGAAGAGGTGGAAGTTCACGTGCGTCTCCACCACCCGGCGCGCGTACCAGTCGAGCGGCGCCGAGCAGAGGACCCCCAAGAGGTAGGCCTGGTCGCGCTCGTCACCCTTCGGCCACAGGAGATAGGGAGCCTGATTGGTGATCACGATCTCGGGCGGGACGAGCGCGGCGATGACCGTCCGGCTGTTGGTGCGGTTCGTGACGTCTCGGAAGGCGATACGCGGGTGGAAGCACGGCAACGTGGTGCGCTCGGCAGCCCAGTCGCGGGGCATCTCGGCGAAGGCGGAGCGCGCGGTGCGATGCTGGCGGAGGCGCTTGTGGTAGAGGACCTCGGCGATCTGGTCTGGATCGACCCAGGCGTAGTAGACGCCGGTGTCGGGCTCCCAGATGTTGAAGGAGGCGCCCTTGTAGACCGGCCACATAGAGTCATCGGCGTCCTCGTCATCGAGAACGAAGTGCTTCTTGTCATTCGTCGCGTTGAAGTCGCCCTGAACGGGCCGACAATACCAAGCACCGGGAGTTCCGATCGACGGATGTGCTCGCAGCTTCAAGAAGATCCGGAGCGCCTGCTCCGTCGGAATGAGCGGGAACGACGCACCTTCAGACCAGCTCCGCAGGTCTGCTGCGGCGATCTCTGCAGGTGGATGCGTCAATCCGGCGCGGTAGGCGCCGAGGCTCGCGTAGGGGCCGCGAAGGTGGATGACGCCTGACTGACCGGGGCCTTTGCGGATGACAAGGAGACCGATGGTGTAGCGGTGCTCGGCATCGTCGAACACCCAACCTCCGCTGTTCAGCAGCATCGTGACGTCCTCGAAGGCGCCGCCGTCAAGAACAGCCTCGCGCCAGCGCGTCGATCCCGCGCCAGACAGGGCAGTGCGTGGGAGAACGACACCAATCGCGCCACCTTCGCGGACGAGCAGCCAGAAGCGCCAACAGAACGCCTTGTAGAGATCCGCATTGCCCTCATTCATCTGGGGGAACTGCCCGCACGACAGCAGGGCGCGGAGCTCGTCGGTCGTCGCCACTTCGGCCTCATACTCGCTCACGACGTCAGCTCGCTCCCGCCTCAAGCGAGTGATTTCGCGCTTCCGTGCGCCCGCAGAGAGTGAGCGAATTCCAGGAAACCGCAGTGACCAGAAGGAGTGCTCGTCGACCATCACCTCCTCCCAGGGCGGATTCCCCACGATAACGTCGAAGCCCGGCCGCTCCCGCAAGAAGACCTCCGGGAACACGACCGGAAAGTGCACCGACCCAAGCGATGCGACGAGAGCCCGCGCTGCGGCAAGATCCTCGTGGGCCGCGAAGCGCTCCTCGTCGACGCCGTAGGGGAGCGCGGCCTTTCCAATTCTTGCGGAAACGAGCAGGTCGAAGAGGTCCTTCGCTGGCTGGACCGCGGCCAGCGCCTCGAGGTGCGCCGATCGAGCAGCAGCCACCTCAATGGTCGTGGTCTCGCTGATAGCGGCCAGGCGCCGTAGCGCCTTCTCCGCCCGGGCGAGGAATTCCATGAGCTGGCCATAGAAGAGCGAGTCATGGCCAGCCTCGGACCCCGGCTCCAAGACGGCGACCGCCTCGTCTATCGTACCGATGCCGGTCAAGCTGTCGCCTTCGACGAGGTTGTGATCGAGGAACGAGAGCGGCAGGCCGGGCACGAAGGTGTGGATCCAGACCGCCAGCCGGGCGAGCTCCACTGCGATGCGGTTGCGGTCGACCCCGTAGATGCAGCGCCGGGCCACCTGCCTGCGGAGCAGGCTGGTCGTCTCGATCTCCACCCCGTCGGCGAGCTCGCCAAGTGCACTGAACGCCGCGGTGCGCAACCGTTCGAGCTCGGCGAGAACAGTTGGTACCGGGTGCAGTGATAGGAACGCCGAGAGCCTGGCCTCGATGCGGTCGACAGCGGCGACGAGAAAATGACCTGAGCCCATGGCGAGATCCACGCAGCGAAAGTCGAAGAACCGGTCGGCCGCACTGGCTTCGTCCCCGGCGTCGAACAGGGCCCGGAGCGATGCGATGTGGTCTTCGAGCGCCGCGTCGAGCGCGTGGTCGAGCAGGTGCTCGACGGCGAAGGGCTTCGTGAAGTAGGAGCCGGTTGCCTTGCGGGCCCCCGATCGGTTGTGGAAGTAAACGTCGCCTGCGTGGACGACGACGTTGCTATGTCCAGTGGCTGCAGGGATGAAGTTCCCCTGGGAGTCGAGAGCGAGGTCGTCCGGGGCAACAGACAGGCGCGACTCGAGCAGGCCCTCGTAGATCGTGCCGAACTCGCGAACCGACAGGCTCCGGAAATCAACTGGCCCAACGACGCCGTCAGGACCGACGTCTACCAGGAGCGCGGTGAGGGCCGGGCCGAACGCTGCGTCAGACAGCGAGAGCGTGGCGATCGCGGCTCCCGCGGGATTGACCTGCGGGTCGTCGCTGAACAGGCCACCGTCGTAGGGGGGAACACCCCACCCGGCGTTGCCAGCTTCGACCGCGTGCCAGAGCGCTCGCACGTCGTCCCACAGGTCCGTCGCCTGGTCGTCGAATGGTGCGGTGTCCTTGGCTCGCCACGCGGCAAGCCGGCGCGCCAGGCGCTTCAACGAATGGTCGTTGTACCTGCCGTTAGTGCGGTAGGGGAGAAGATCCTTGTCCTCGGCATAGGCGATGAAGAGGAGCCGGAACAACACCACGAGGGTCTCCTCGTAGGCGGCGGCGAGCTCCTCCTCGTCGGGGTCGGCCCGATGTGCCCCCCGGGCCACCGCGGTAGCAAGCTGCGGCACGGCTTCGAAGTAGATGCGGTCGCGCAGCCGCGCCCCGAGTTCGGCGGCGAAGTCTGCGGAACGATCGAGGATCTCCTCGATGGTCCCTCTGTCTTCCAGCGCTCCGGCGCCGAACAGGAGCGGCACGAACCCCGCGTGGTCTTCGGGGAGGAGCGCCAGGTCTACTTCGACATAGGTGTCGGCCCGCCCCTTGCGTCCCACACCCACCTCGACCCGGGCCGAGTACAGCCGCACCTGCCGGGACCGCGTCAGCAGCACCCACGGGAGCCCTTCTCGGTCGGCGAGCGCGAGCGCCTGGGAGACAGGGCTCGTGCCGAACCGTTCCCCAGCGGCATCGAAGGCCTCCCCCTCGTCGAGGAAGATCGCAACGGCGCGCTTGGCATCCCCCGCCTTGAGGACCGACGACGTGATCCCGAGAGGCTCCACGCTGAACCCGAGCCGCTCGACGAGCGCCCGACCACGCAGCGTGAGCACTTCCTTGCCTCGCGCGCAGGCCTGGCGCCAGTCCGATCGCTGAGGCACGCCGTGGCGGAGCTCCTGGGTGGCAAGAAGCCCGCTGTTGCGCAGCCCTGGGAGGTCCGAGCCCACCTCGGGAAGCATGGCCACGAGCAGCCGCACGGCGGCATGCCGGCTGGGCTCGGCCAGCGCAGCACTCGCCAGGCGCTCCACCTGGGACAGCTCCAGATCAGCCACGAGCGGCGGGTTCTCGCCGACTACGCCGCAGACGGTGACCCGGACACCGTCGTGGTCCTCGTAGGCGACGACGAGGAGGAGTGGGCTGGGCCGACGGCCCTGGCGGAGCTTCCAGAGAGCCCTCACGTCGTCGGCCTTCGGGCGGCGCCGGCTGGTGGCCAGCGCGACCTCGAGCGCATGGTCACCCTCGCCAAAGAATAGCATCTGTGGAGCTATGCCGATCGGGGCCGCGTCGGGCGCCGACCACCGACGAGGTTCGCGATCAGCAAGGAAGTCGTCCGCGATGGTCTGCGCCCTCAACTCGAGCTCGGCTCCCCGAAAATACGACGTGGGCTACAGCGCATTCATTCCAGCGTACAAGACGGGTACGACACGGACGGGGACCACGAAGCTGCGATGAGCGCATCGCGTAATCCCTCATACCTCGTCGCGTGGCCCACACTGCCGTGCTCGTCCGCAGCGGCGCTCGCTCGCGCCAGGCACGCCGGTGACTTACAACGGCGGAACAGGGCTTGCAACAGGACTCCGACCAGCGGAGTGATCTCACTCGACGGGCCTCAGTGTGGTCGTTCCCACGCGCGCACCCCGATCGCAGGCGTTGCAGCAGACCTACCCGGCTTCGCCGACGCCGATCTGATCGAGGGGCCCGGAGCTCGACGCAACTTGCGGGCGTAACGTTCAAGGTCATCCGCGTACAGACGCGTCGTGCGTCCCTTGCGCGTTACCCACTGTCTATTCGCGGACGAGGTGGTGTAAGGCGTCCAGTGGGTTGTCCGGGCTATTGAGCGTGTTCAACAGTCAGCGTCGGGGACCCAACCGGTCCAGAGCGTCCACCGGCCGCCAGAGGCGAGCCCGTGAGACAAAGAAAGCCTCGGAGGTCTGAGTTGCACGCGACGCTGTCGCACACCCGCCGAGCGCGGAGCTAGCGCTGGCGAAGTGAAACAGGCTCTCCTATCCGACGTGGTGGCCGGGCCAACCAGGCCTACTCGACAATCCGGCGCAGGCCTTGGGCGATCTCGGCGACGGGTTGCCGGCCGGCCGCCAGGCCCATCACGAAGCCGTACACGTCGTCGTTCGACGCGTGAGTTGCCTCCACGCCGTTGAGCTGCAGGAACACGGCGGTGGCCAGCCACCCGAGGCGCTTGTTGCCATCGACCAGAGGGTGGTTCTTCACAGTGGACTGCAGCAGGGCCGCCGCCTTGAGCCAGATGTCCGGGTAGGCATCCTCTCCGAAAGCGCTGGAGCTCGGGCGGGCAGCCGCCGACCCGAGCAGACCGAGGTCGCAAACCGGAGGCGGGTCACCGAGCAGCTGCGCGGCCAGGGCGACGAGGTCTTCGACGTCGAGATACTCGATGCCGCTTTGCTCAGCGGCCAAGGCGGTCCAGGGCCTCGGCGTGGACCTCCATCACACGCTCGGCCGCGTGGCTAACGCGGTCACGATGCTCGGCTCGCGCCACGTAATCCCGGACTGCCTGGCGCGCTGCTTCTTGCATCGAGATCCCGTCGAGGTCGGCCCTTCGCTGCAGGGCCGCTTGCTCCTCGTTCGTGAGCCTCAGAGTCATCGCCATAGGTTCTATGGTATCAAGTTGATACCATCAGGGCATCGCCTACTTCTGTTGCTTCGACGCCTTTACACTTCGGCGCTTGTCGCTCCTTGGTGGCTGCCCTGATAGCGGACGATGGCATTCGAACAAGCCGTAGACGGTACCGCCAACTCTCTGCTGGTCGCCTCGCGGGCAACCAGCACGACGCGGATCCCCTTGGTTGCTCTCATCCGGCGGCTGAAGTCGGACATATTGCGGCTGCTGGCAGACACCTCCATCAGTAGCTAGGCGCCGTTGACCGATACAGCTTGTCCGTGGTCTGCAGCGACCACAAGAATTCCACACTGATGACCGGCTCGGAGACCTCCTCGGCGTGCTTGCCGGCGCCGCTCGGAAGGAGAAGTTCGACGCCTACCGCAAGCTCGGACTCCAGCTGACCCACGACCCAGCCCGCAGAGAGCGACCGACGAGTCGCACCTCAGGCCCGACGGCAACAACTCGCCGCCACGATGCCGACGGCAAAACACGTGCCTGACCTCGGGCGCGCCGACCAAGCCGCCCGAACGCGTGGGCCAGAGTCAGTGAATGGAGGACTGATGGCTCTGCACGGACTTTCCCCTGTGTCAGGAGTCCTGGAGTCAGGTGCGGATGCTGTCGACGTGTCATCCAGGGCGCGGTCGGCGGTCGGCGGACCTACTACCGCTGCAAGTTCGCCGACGAGTACGCCCTCGCCAGCGAGCTCAGGCACCCCAAGTCGGTCAACCTCCACGAAGACGGCCTAGTACACCCAGCTCGATGCCTGGCTGGCTCAACTCTTCGGAGAGGAGCACCCGGACGACACCTGCTCGGCCATGACCGAGGCCATGGCCGAGCAGCCGGCCATCGTTGCCGAGTGGATCAAACAGGTGACCAAAGAACGAGCGTCGGCTGAGGCGGAGTTGGAGCAGGTACGCCTCACCTCGACCGGGCAAATAAGCATCGCCCAGCTCCGTGCCGAACTGGAAACGGTCGGCGGGCTCCTCCCCTGCCCGAGTCGAGCAACCCAGTACCTGAAGGCCCGCTTCTACGAAGAAGTCGGCCTCGAAGGCACTTACGATCCCCACGCGAAATTCCTCGAGGCACGTGTCCTCAACGGTCGTGTCGGAGGGGGGACTCGCTGCAACCCGCAATACGAGGTAGGGACCACCGAACTGTGGCTCTAAGCAGCCTGAACAGGTAATACGATGAGACTCACCGGACGGTGCTCGGGGATTGCTGCAAGACTGCCTAGAAGTGTGTAGTCTTGCAGCCATGAGCGCACTCCGTATGCCTGTCGCCACCGCCGCACGCAAGGGTGTCTCGAAGCTCGCCGCGGAAGCCGAGACACATCGGGTCATTCTCACCAGTCACGGCCGTCCGGTGGCCGTTGTGGATTCAGCCGAACGCCTCGACGAGGACATTCGGCGAGTCCGTGAGGCAAGTCAGTTGGTCGTCGAAGCCGCTGGGGAGCTGGCTCTCCAACGCTCCAACCGGCTGTCCCTGGAAGATGTGTGTGCCAGGTTGAACATCGACCCTCAACGAGTCCGCTCCCGTGCGGCAGCGAAGCGAGGGTGAGACGCGGGAGCCGATTACCTGACGATCAAGCCGAGATCGTCTTCTCCGACATCATCATCGAGCAGCTGGAGCAGTTCACCGAGGACCAACGGATCGACGTTCTCGCCGAGATCATCCACCTCTGTGATGACCCCGGAGGCAAGCATCCGCTCCACACTCCCCTCTCGGGATGGAACACGCTCGACGCCTTGGGCGCCGAGTTTCGGGTGGTGTACAAAGCCACCGTTCCTGGCGGCGTCGGACTCTTGGAAGTGCTCTGCATCGGACCTCGGTCGGATTCGGAGGTCTACGACATGGCAATTGGCATTACCCGAACCGGCCTCCTGTCCGAAGATGAGGTCACCCAGCTCTGGGAAGCAATCGGCCTCTTGGATGTCATGACCGAGGATATCGGCTTGGAGGGATGGGACTACCGTCCCGCGGCCGCCTCCGAAGGCATGCGTCGAGCTGCCGTCAGCTCAGGGTTGCTCAGCCAAGACACTGCGAACCTCTTGGCCAAAGACGAGCTGGAAGCTGCCATGACCTCCGGGTGGGGGCCGGATGGGGCCGATCCAGAGAAGGCACTCCTCGCCGCCCTGGAGCGCGCCCGCGGGAGCGCAGACTTCTCCGTCCGCAAGATTCTAGAAGTCCGCAGAGACGACCGGTGCGGGGCCTTCATGGTCAGAACAAGATCAACCTGCGTCCGCCGGGCCGGTCACCCCGGTCCACACCGTTCGGGGTAATTCTTCATAAGAGAAGTTAGCTGCGAGCGTCTTGTCCTTGCGCCCCGTCACTTCGTGGAGCACTCGTCACATTTGCCGAAGCGCAGATCGTCTCTAATCCAAGCTCCGGTAATCCTCGCTTCACCGAGGCCGACTGGGGAATACGTCCGCCGGCTCACCACCGGCAACCTGGTAGGCGAGCTCCAGGCCGCCCTCGACGCGGTGAGCGCCGCTGACCCGTTACTCGGCGTTGCACAGACCCCGACGCCAATTCCAGCTACTGATCTGTCCCCGCCCGTCGAGTGATCATCATTGACTAGTGCCTGGCAGTCCGCTTGGCCGTGTTCGCTTGGCCGTGTTCGCTTGGCCGCAGGGAGCTAGCCGTTCGCTCTCCCCGATGACGAGGTGGACTTGCCCACCAGCCGGCACTGGCGATTACCCCAAGCCCTCCACAGATCCCGGCAGGGGCAGCTCTCGCGTCTACTCGACGGGTTTGGCCCCTCGGCTCGCGATGGCGTCCGCCATCCGCATACCGAGATGTTCGGAGTCCTCGATCCCTGCCCCCCCGGACAAGGCGGCCATCGCCGCGTCCCGCTACGGCCCGAATGCCCAGTGGCTCGACTCTCCAGCCTGACGGCGCTCGTCACCGCCGGGCACGCCACCCGGTCCTGTCGTCCCATCCACCCACGATCCTGTCCGAGTCCCACCGACCAAGTGCCTCTCGACACACACTCACCACCAGCGCCGTCAGGCCACCGAGAGGTGAGGATCCTTGCCTTTGCTCCCCTCCCCTGCCACACTCACAGCCAGGAAGCCCAAGGCTCCGTCATCGCGAATTTCGATGATCGAAAAACGCGAAGATCGGCTGATCACAGACACGGTTCCAAGGGCCAGGCTTTCTCCGCGCCGAGACCACCTGGCGCCAGGCGCAGACCGACTGGGCTCCTGCCACCCCCGGACCACCCCCGGACCACGACCCGGGCGACCCGAGCACAGCCGCTATGCACTGTGGGGCTTGCTGATCTGCGCTCGCTGTGGCCACATGATGCAAGGGCACGTCGTCAGCCGCCGCAACGGCGCCCAACGTCTCGGCTACCAATGCACCTACCGCAACGACTATCCCGGCGACGACAGCCACCCCACGACCCTCTTCGTGGCCGAGTATCGCGTCCTGCCCGCCGTCGATCACTGGCTGGCCGACCTGACCTCGCCCGAACGACTCGACGCCACCGTGTCCGACATCCTCGAAGCCGATCGGCGGCAGCTCGATGAGCCCCGCCCGGGCTTCGCCGTCCACGCCGCCAGGCGACCGACGCCCGCAAGCGGCTCGATCAGTACCTCGCTGCGCTCGACGCGGGAATGGACCCTGGTCTGATCACCGAGCGCACCCGAACGGCCCAAGCCGATCTCGCCGCCGCCGAGGCCGTTATCGACGCCTAGGAGTCCTCCGGCCCACGCAAGATGACGGGCCTACAGGTGTACGGGTTACTCGAAAGCGTCGGGGGCTTGACCGCCCTTCTAATCGAGGCCGACACCAAGGTACGCCAGCCTGTCTACCGTTCGGCCGGCGTCCACCTGCGTTGGAGGCGCACCGACAAGGGGGAGAAGATCACGGCCTGCCAACACGTGGGGTTGTTTCGTGTCGGAGGGGGGACTTGAACCCCCACGCCCTTGCGGGCACTAGCCCCTCAAGCTAGCGCGTCTGCCTATTCCGCCACTCCGACAAGGTAATTATGGGAAAAGCCAATCTGAGACCATCTGCATCGCCCGCTGGTTCGCCAGACCGATATGCATCTCGCCGCTGAACACCCAACCGCTCCGTGATCACCAGGATCACTATGGAACAGAAGAGCTCCACAGCTACGACGAGCGCTCTGAGCACCAGGTAGATCGACAACGACTTCAATAATCATAGGCGATCGCCCGCCCGCCCGCCTCATGCCCTGCCCAGCCTGCCACGAGCCACCACGAGCCTGCCACCGAGAGCCCGTACCAAGCCGCTAGCCGCCAGCGACCCGCTTGCTCGCCTCACCGACGATGCCCACCTATGACCCCGCTTGTGCGGAACCCTGCTTTGGGGCCGGCACGAGAACCTCCCATCGCTGGGCATGCCAAGTGAGACCTTTCATGCTCGCCGCGCCCTGGATGCCCAGGATTCGGCTGTCCTTCACGATGAGGCTAGGAAGCTGGAACAGCGGAAGAGAGACCATGTCCGCCCAGAGCAACGCGTCGAGGTGAGCATAGGAAACGAAGGATCGTGACGGGTCCAGCTCCCCGATAGCCTGTGCGTAAAGAGCGTCAACACGAAGGTCCTCGAAGCGCGTGAAGTCACGCAGCCCACCAGGCCCGCCCGGAGCGACCATCGCGGCAGTTGGCCCGATCGAGCCAGGAGTGGTTGCGCCGTCCACGCCTGGCGCTGCACCCGCCGGGAGAAGGGTCCTCGGGGCCCCCGATCCCAGGGTCCTGCTCATTACCTCGGAGTACTGATCAACGCTCACAGACGGAAAGGGGCTTGCCGTCACCCTGACAAGAGCGATGTCATAGTTCCCACTCGGAAGGATTTTCCCATAGAGGGTGGCAGCGCTCGCGTTCTCTGCTGTCACGAGGACTCCAAGACGCCGCATCTGCTCCTCGAAAAGCTTCTCCACCTGCATGTCGAGCGGGCTGTTCCGATCGGCGGCGATCCGGAGGGTCAGGGTTTGGCCCGCGAGCTGGAAGTACCCTGACGGGCCTTGCACGAACCCAGCGCTCTCGAGCAGCTTGCGCGCTGTGGCAATATGCGGACGGTCGTAGCCGGCGCCTGCGCTCGTATAGCCAGCTTGCGATGGAAGCAGCAGGTGATCTCCGACGAGCCCTATGTGTGACATTACCTGGCCTAACGTGGCATTGAGAATGGCTTCCCGGTCAGTTGCCTTTGCGATCGCCTGACGAACTGCGGTGATCGCCAGCAAAGGACTCGCCTCGTTGAAGTCGAGCTGCAGAAAGGACGAGCTGAGCCCCAAGTCGAAGGTAGCCCACGGCAGGGAGCTCAGGGCCGCGAGATCGCCCATCTGCGCTGATGTAATAGGGGCCATGTACGCCATTGAAGCCTTGCGCTGCAGAATGGCTTGGAGCTCCCCCGAAAGACCTGCGACGATCCGGAACACGATCTTCGCCACCCGTGGCTTGGCGCCCCACCACCGCGGGTTCCTCGTCAGGACGATCTGGGCGCCGGGCGAGAACGAGCTGATCATGTACGGCCCGCCCGAGATGACGTCACGTGGGTTGAAGGAGTTGAAGCCAGTGTTCCAACCAGCGCGAAGCGCTATATGCGCTGGCGCCAAGTCGTTGAAGAGCGACATCCAGTCTGCGAACGGTGTCTTGAAGACCACCGTCACGGTCTTTCCTCCGTTCGACCCTGTAACGGACTGGATCTCCCTGTAGCCGAACGTCGACGCGTCACTGAATGGCACGCCGCCCACGTCTGTGCCGATACCAGCGCTTGCCTGCCAGTTGTAAATGAAGTCAGCTGCGCTGATCGGCACACCGTCAGACCAGGTCGCGCTTGGATTGATCTGGTAGACGACGGTCTGCGGGTCGAGGCGTACGAGCTCAGCGCTCGTAACGACGTTCGTGTTCAGTGAGGGCCCAAGGCCGGATGTCATCCTGAAGACCTGGGGCCAGACCTGTTGCATGACCATCCTGGCCAAAGGCGTGGACCCTTGGACAGTGTTGGGATTGAAGCTGTTGATGACGCCATGGACAGCCACCACTACGGTCTGATCGTGCCCAACGACCATGTGCACCACATAGTGGCCACGCGTCGTGATCCCACCACTGGACCCGAAAACGCCGCACCCCGAGGCGACCACAAGAATGGCGCTGGCCAGCGCGAGAGCGAGCCAGGCCGGTGTCGCCTTGACCTGGCCCGGCCTCAGGTTTCGCTCGGAGACCGCCGACTTTTGCGTAGGCCCTGGCACTAAGGCTCGCCAGGACACGAGACGCCTCCTCACTGCATGCGTAGCGCCAGCGAAAGGGTCGTGAAGGTGAAGATAACAGCGAGCGTGATCGTGATGCGATCCAGGTTCTTCTCCACAACCGTCGACCCGGACGCCGTCGTGCCCATCGATGCCCCGAACATGTCAGAGAGCCCACCGCCCCTGCCACTGTGCATGAGGATAAGCATGATGAGGCCCAGAGACACCAGTACCTGGAGCACGATCAGCACGATGGTAAGCAAGTTTCTTCCTCCCAGGGAAAGCTCATCGGCCTGCACAGGCCGGATAGACACAAACTATTGCTCAGGCGAGCGCCGCTGGCGGGCGACCCTGCCGACGCGAGCAACGCTAGCAGGAGTCGAGCCACCGCCGCCGTCAGCCAGCGCGAGCCGCCGCGGAGATGATCGCTGCGAATGAACCCGCATCCAAGCTGGCGCCGCCGACCAGGACGCCGTCGAACCCAGTCGCCGTCAGCATCTCCCTGGTATTGTCCGGGTTCACCGAGCCTCCGTACTGGATCCGGATCGACCTGGAGGCTCCGTCTCCCGACAGCCCGGCCACGACCGAACGAATCAAGTCGCATGCCTGCCGAGCCTCAGGAACCGATGGCGTCAAACCAGTGCCGATGGCCCAGATCGGCTCGTAAGCAAACACCAGCCGTGCTGTCGCTTCCTCCTCCAGACCCGCAATCGCAGCAGTGACCTGAGCTTCGACGCGATCCGCGGTAGAGCCTCGCTCGCGCTCATCAAACGTCTCGCCTACGCAGACTATCGGCCGCATGCGATGTCGGAGAACGGCATCCAGCTTCGCCCTGACCACCTCATCGGTCTCACCAGATAGCACCCGGCGCTCCGAGTGTCCCACTATCACGTACTCGACATGCAGCTTGGCAAGCATCGCCGCGCTCACTTCACCGGTGAACGCGCCGGCATCCTCGAAATGACAGTTCTGAGCACCCAACTTGAACGGCATGTCGTCTGACTCGATAACTGTCTGAACGGAACGAAGCGAAGTGAACGGCGGGTGGATGGACACCTCTACCTTGCGGAGGTCGTCATCGGACGCCATAAGACCAAGCGCCTGCACTGTTCTAATCGCTGAAAGGTGATCATGGTTCATCTTCCAGTTGCCACTGACCAGCATCCGGCGGTTCGCTACGGCGCCTTGATCAGACATTGCCGGCCCTTGCATGGCAAGTGGGCTCCGTCACAAGCAGGCGAAGCTCCCGCCAGCCGGCAGCGAACGCCCACGCGTGGTGTCGCGTCACGCCCGCCCGCCAGCGTGACTGCACAAGGGCGAGCTTCGAAGCGCGGTGAGTCCAGGTAGGTCTCCGTACTCGATCAGGTCGAGCGCCGCTCCGCCACCGGTTGAGACGAAGTCGACCGTGTCCCCCAAGCCGAAATGGTCAAGAGCGCACACGCTGTCGCCGCCGCCCACCACCGTGAAACCACCACATCGCGCCATCGCCTCGGCGACTACACGGCTGCCGTCCTCGAACCGCTTGTCCTCGAAAGCGCCCATGGGCCCGTTCCAGAAGACGGTGCCCGCGCCAGCAAGCTCGTCAGCGAAGGCTTGAGCCGTTTTCGGCCCGATGTCCATTCCCTTCCACCCCGGTGGTATGTCGCGCCCGACCACTGCCACGGGAGCTGGAACGGAGCCATTCCCAGCCCCATCCCCGGCCCCGGGCCCGGACCCAGCGTCGCCGGCCTCATCAGGCACAGGAATGACCACGAAGTCCTCGGGCACCATCACCCGCCCCCCTAAGTCAATGAGCTCCTTGCACGCGCCAATATGCTCCGGATCAACCAACGACTCGCCGACCTCGTGACCCAGTGCCGCCAGGAACGTGAAGGCCATCGCGCCCCCGATCATCAGCACCTCTGCCTTGATGGCAAGGGTCTTAAGCACCCCGAGCTTGCCGGCCACCTTCGCTCCGCCGACTATTGCCACGAAGGGCCTCGACGGATGCTCGAGCAGCCCGCCGATCACCTCGACCTCACGCGCCAGGAGGCGTCCAGCTGCGCTCGGAAGCCGGCGCGGTGGTCCGATCACCGACGCATGCCTTCTATGGGCTACGCCGAAAGCGTCGTTCACGAAGAGGTCCTGACCAGCGACCAGGCTGTCGATGCTGGCAGGCGATGCGGCCTCCTCGCCAGGATCGAAGCGCAGGTTCTCCAGGAGCGTCACCCCTGGGGCGAGGGCTTCAAGGCACTCCCTCACCGGGGCAAGGGAGTAGCGCGGGTCTGGACGGCCGTTGGGACGCCCAAGATGGCTGCAGGCCGTCACCACGGCCCCATGGTCCACCAGCCACTCGATCGTCGGCAGCGCCATCCGGATCCGGTAGTCGTCCTCCACCTCCCACCTTCCCCCAGCTGCCTGGTGCAAGGGGGTATTGAAGTCGACACGCAGAAGAACGTTCTTTCCCGAAGGATCCGGCAGGTCCTCGAGGAGCGGCAGGCGGTCGCAGGGGCTCATCTGGGCTGGCTCACCGATCCTGGCTCTGAGCCTTGCCCGCCGGCGCCCCTCCCCCTGCCAGAGCCCCTCCCACCAGGAGGGCTGCGTCGACCAGCCGGTTGGAGTACCCCCACTCGTTGTCGTACCAGCCGAACACCTTCACCAGCGTGGCAGCGAGCGTCGTGGGAACAGGAGGCCCACCACTCGAATGATCGCCTCCCCCACCCGCATCGCCCGGCGCCAGCGCGCCAACGTTCATCGTCATGGTCATCGCTGAGTCGAACGTGCACGAGGCCGGCGACCCTACGATGTCCGATGAGACCACCGGCTCGTCGGTGTAGTCGAGCACGTGCTCGAGCGGCCCCGAGAGAGCCGCTGCCCGGAAAGCTTCGTTGACATCTCCGGCGGTCAGCTCTCCGACCACAAGAGCCGTGAAGTCCGTGATGGACCCTACTGGCACCGGCACCCTCAGCGCCGTGCCATCGAGGCGGCCCTTCATCGCCGAGAGCACGAGGCTCGTAGCCCTGGCTGCCCCCGTAGACGCAGGGACGATGTTCACTGCCGCCGCCCGGCTTCGGCGGAGATCCTTGTGCGTCAGATCGAGAAGGTTCTGATCGTTGGTGTAGGCGTGCACGGTGGTCATGAGGCCGTGGCGCACCCCGAAGGCGTCGTCTAGGACCTTCACCATTGGCACGAAGCAATTGGTCGTGCAAGATGCGTTCGACACGACGAAGTGATGATCCGGATCGAAGTCCATGTCGTTCACGCCCATGACCAGGGTCGTATCTGCATCTGCTGCCGGAGCCGAGATGATGACACGCTTCGCTCCCGCGCCCAGGTGCACCGCTGCACGATCGCGGGACGTGAACCTTCCAGTGCTCTCGATAACGACGTCTACTCCAAGCTCTCTCCACGGCAGCAGCTCAGGGGAGCTCTCGGAGAGCACCCGGACGGCCATCCTGCCGACCTTGATCGCCCCGTCATGGACCTCGACCCCGGCCGCCAGGCGCCCGTAGCTCGAGTCATAGCGGAGCAAGTGAGCATTGCTCTCTATCGACGCCAGATCATTCAGCGCCACCACGTCGAGATCCGCTTCGGAAGCCAACGCTGCACGCAGGAAGTTCCTTCCGATTCTCCCAAATCCATTGATTGCCACTCTGACGGGCATCTATACAATCACCTCGTTAGCTGACCAACGGTCGCCTACCCTATAGCCAGCGGCCTACCCTACAAGCTGAACCGGCTGAAGCCGCAGGTTAGCTCACCAGGTCCCGGAGGGCCACTGCGAGCTTCTCTGGGTCATGGGCCAGCCCGTTCTCCTTGGCGAGGTGAAGATCGACGTACTCCTTCGAGAGCGCTCCGAGGCTCATGCCCGAGCTGTCGCACAAGACGACGTCTATGTCCACGCCGTGGGCTTCAAGCGCCGCGACGTGATCCGCCACGCCGTAACCGGCAGCCTCAGGCGCTTGGGCACGCAGGTTGCACACGTACACCCGCCGTGCGCCAGTGGCGCCGATCGCTTCTCGCAGGCGCGGCGCCACCACTGCTGCAAGGACGCTCGTGTACAGGGAGCCAGGCCCGATGATCACCTGGTCAGCACTGCGGATCGCCTCCACAGCGCCCTCCGGCGGCTCCGGGTCGTCCGGTTCCAAGAAGATCCGGCCAATGTGCCTCGTCGACGCAACCGCCACCTGACCGCCGACCTCGGCGTCACGAGCGACTGCCTTGAGCACCACCGCGTCCAGCGTGGCCGGCAGGACGGCGCCCACCGCGCCCACCAGGCGCTCGACCTCCGCCAGCGCCGTAAGGACGTTCCCCGAGACCTCCGCGAGGCCGGCGATGAGCAGGTTCCCGAGCGCATGGCCCTCCAGCTCGCCGGCGTCGAAACGGTAGTCGAGCGATGACGACAGCAGTAGAGCGGGATCTGCCAGAGCCACGAGGCACTTGCGCAGATCTCCCGGCGGCACTGCGTCCATTGCCTCACGCAGCCTCCCGCTGGAGCCGCCGTCGTCAGCAGCCGAGACGATCGCGGTGATCTCGCCAGCGTACTTTCTTACAGCTCTCAGGGTCGCGGCAAGACCATGGCCGCCACCCAAGGCCACCACCTTCGGCCCGCCGACAACGAGGCTCACAGCTGTATGTCCCGGTGGAAGGCGGTGGCCTCGAACCCCCTGGTCCTCATCCACCTGGCGAGCTCCTCTGCCAGCACGACCGAGCGATGCCTGCCGCCAGTGCAGCCCATCGCAACCGTCAGGTAGGACTTGCCCTCACTGCGATATGCAGGCAGCAGCAGGTCGAAGAGCGAGGTGAGCTTCTCCATGAACGCTGCGGTGTTCTCGTGGCGCATGACGAACTCGCGCACCGGCTCGTCAAGACCGGTCTGCTCACGAAGGCCCTCCACCCAGTACGGATTGGGCAGGAAGCGGCAGTCGAGGACAAGGTCCACATCACGAGGCATGCCGTGCTTGTAGCCGAACGAGGTGACCGTGGTCTTCATCGTGTATCCCGGCGCTTCGCCCTCGAAGAGCTCGATAAGACGCTGGCGCAACTGGTTCGAGCTCAGATCGCCGGTGTCGACCACCAGATCCGCCGCCTCTTTGATAAGAGCCAGCGCAAGACGCTCCCGTACGATAGCGGCCGAGACTCCCTCGGCCGCGACCGGGTGCCTCCGACGCGTCCCTTCGAAGCGCCGGACCAGCACGTCGTCAGGGGCATCCAGGAAGAGGACCCGGACGCGCTCCTTGCGCGACCGCAGGGCCCTCAGCGACTCCTCCAGCTCTGCCAGGTGCTCGTCGCCGCCTCGCCCGATGACGAAGGCGACCTTCTCCGTCTCCGACCCCGGCACTCCGACCAGCTCCACCACACGGGTCATCAACGCGGGGGGAACATTGTCAATGACGAACCACCCCAGATCTTCAACCGTCGCCGCGGCCGTGGAGCGACCCGCCCCCGACAACCCTGCGATGACAAGGTACTCAGCCAATATCCTCCGCTCTCTCCAAAGGTTCCGCGTCTTGCGCTCCTTGGTGAAGCCGATCGTAGACGCTCCGCGCCACCCGCTCCGGCAGCCAGCCGAGCCCCAGCAGACGATCGAGCGACGCCGACCGCACCGCCGCCGCCCCGCCGAGCTCGGCCAGCAGGCGCCGGCGCCTGGCCTCGCCCAACCCGCTCACACCGTCGAGAAAGCCGCGCTTTACACGATGGCTCCTGAGCTTGCGATGGTACTCGATCGCGAAGCGGTGGGCCTCGTCCCGAACCTGCTGGAGCAGGTAGAGCGCCTCCGAGCCCCGCGGTATGCGAACCGGGCCTGCGCGCCCGGGAACGAAGACCTCCTCGAAGCTCTTGGCCAGAGCCGCCACGGGGATCCTCTCGGACAGGCCAAGGTCTCGAAGGACCCTCATCCCCACGCTCAGCTGTCCCCTCCCGCCATCGAGCAGCAGTAGCTGAGGCGGGTATGCGAACCTGCGCTCCTTGTCCGAACGCGGCTCTCCAACCTTCGACAGCCTCCTGCGCAGCACCTCCGCCATCGCTGCGTAGTCGTCGTTGCCCGCCACCGTGCTGACCTTGAACCTGCGGTACTCGGAGCGCTTGACCAGCGCGTCCTCCATGACGACCATTGATCCCACGTAGTCCGTCCCCTGGAGGTGGCTCATGTCATAGCACTCGATGCGCAACGGTGCCTCGGTGAGCCCCAGAGCGTCCTGCAAGGCATTCAGCGCACGAGCCCTCGCGTTGTGGTCGCTCGCGCGCTTCAACCGGTGCGATCTCAAAGCCTCTGATGCGTTGCGAGAGACCGTCTCGAGCAGGCGCCGCTTGCTGCCCCTGCGAGGCATCCTGACCACGACGCGGCTTCCCCTGATGCCCGACAGCCACTCGGCGAAGAGCTCTGGATCCTCTGGCTCCTCGGGAACGAGGATCGTCTTCGGCACACCGCCTCCCTGGCCGGCCATGACAGTGTCGCGCGCGTAGAACTGCTCCAGCGCCCGCGACACGACCCCGCGGCCGGAGATCTCCTCAACCTTGTCGAGAATGAAGCCGTCGCGACCCACCACTCTTCCCGAGCGAACGAAAAAGACCTGGACCGAAGCCTCGAGCTCGTCCTCGGCCACCCCTATGACATCGAAGTCCTCTTCGACGCTGGCGACCATCTCCTGGCCCTCGACCGCAGCGAGGACCGACTCCAGGCGATCTCTCGCCCGCGCCGCGTCCTCGAAGCGCAGCTCGCTCGAGGCTGCGGTCATCTCAGCTGTGAGACGCTTCACGACCGGTGCGCTGTCGCCGTCCAAGAACGACATGAGCTGGGCGAGCATCGCTCCGTACTCCTCGTGGCCGACCCTGCCGACACATGGACCACAGCACCGCTTGATGTGGTAGAGCAAGCAGGGACTTCCCAGTCTCTGATGTCGAAGCAGTTTGGCATCAGAGCAGGTTCTCACCGGAAAGGACTTGAGCAGCAGGTCGAGGGTGGATCGTATGGCGTTCACATGAGCGTAAGGCCCGAAGTACCGGACTCCCTTGCGCTTCGCGCCGCGCACGATGCTTGCTCGAGGCCACTCGTGCGCCAGGGTGACCGCGAGGAACGGATAGCTCTTGTCGTCCATCAAGCGCACGTTGAAGCGGGGCTTGTACGTCTTGATGAGGTTCCACTCGAGCATCAGCGCCTCGACGTCGTTGCGGACCTGGATCCACTCCACTGACTCGGCAACCGAGAGCATCTGGACCGTTCTGGCCGCGAGATGTGACGGATCCTGGAAGTAGCTGGACAGCCGCTGGCGAAGCGACCGAGCCTTGCCTACGTAGATCATGCGGCCGTCGCGATCGCAGAACTGGTAGGAGCCTGGGGAATCAGGAACATCACCGAGCGACTCACGAGTGAGCATGTCACCACTGTTGCGCACTTCGGAGCGGCTTGCAGCAGCTGGCCGCCTTACGGATTATACTGGCGATAGAGCCGGCCTGGTGACCCGGCTACATAACTGAAGCTCTCGGGCCGACAACCCCGCGGATGGGCGACCAGGCTGTCCCCGCCGGCCTTACGGGAGCACGGCACATAGAAGGGATAAACCATCATGGTTCGTCTTCAGGAAGCACTCCCCGAGCGCTACACAAAGGCATCTCCAGAGGAGCTGGAGAACTGGATCGACGCTGCAAAGCAACGCCTCGGCCGGAGGTTGCTCATCCTCGGCCACCACTACCAGCGCGACGAAGTGATGAGATGGGCAGACGCAAGAGGCGACTCGCTCCGGCTTTCGAGTATCGCCGCGAAGCGCAAGGACGCGAAGTACGTCATCTTCTGCGGGGTGCACTTCATGGCGGAGGCCGCCGACATCCTCACCTCAGACGACCAGCAGGTGGTGCTGCCGGACCTGAACGCAGGGTGCTCCATGGCGGACATGGCCGACCTCGACGATGTCGAGGAGGCATGGAACGGCCTCGCCCAGGCGATCGACGTAGACCGCCTGGTCCCGATCACCTACATCAACTCGTCCGCCGCGCTGAAGGCCTTCGTCGGGCGCAACGGAGGAAGCGTGTGCACCTCGTCCAACGCTCGCGCCGTATTGACCTGGGCTCTCGAGACTGCGGGCAACCAGGTGCTCTTCTTCCCGGATCAGCACCTCGGGCGCAACACCGCCTACCAGCTGGGCTTCTCCGAGCGCGACATGAGCCTGTGGGACCCGCGCAAGAGCGACGGTGGTCTCTCCGAAGTCGAGATGAAAGAGTCCACGATCCTGCTGTGGAAGGGTCACTGCTCGGTGCACCAGCGCTTCCGGCCCGAGCACGTGGCGCAGTTCCGCGCAACCTATCCCAACGGCATCGTGGTGGTCCATCCCGAGTGCTCGCACGAGCTGGTGGAGGTCGCCGATGAGGCAGGGTCCACCGACTTCATCATCCGGATGGTCGACCAAGCTCCGCCCGGAGCCGTGCTGGGAGTGGGAACGGAGATCCATCTGGTCAAGCGGCTGGCCGACGAGCACCCCGACAAGACGGTCGTCTCGCTCGACCCGCTCGTGTGCCCGTGCTCGACCATGTACAGGATCGATGAGCCACACCTGGCCTGGGTGCTCGAAGGCCTCGTGAGCGGGGAGGTCCACAACCGCATAACCGTCCCGGCCGACACCGCGGCCGAGGCTCGCGTCGCTCTGGAGCGAATGCTCGAGATCGTGTGACCGTGCTCAGCCCTGGAGCGTGCGACAGGTCGCTTGATGATCCTGCCACCCGATACTTTGCTACACAATATTCTCGTGGAGATCCGAAACTCCGCCCTCAAGCACGGCTGCAGTCCCGATGATGTCCGCCATGCCATTGCCAACGCACTCACTGCCTACGACGACCTGACCGAACCCCGTAAAGCCAAGACCGGCGAGACGATGGACGACGAGTGCTGGCGGCGAGCCGAAGAGAAGGCTGACGCCGGCCTCGATCCCTCCCGGCTACGACGCCGTGTCGGTCGCCCCGCTCTCGGCGACGAGCCGGCAGGAATGACCGCGGTCCGTCTCCCGCCCGAGGTCCGCAGGGCACTCAACCACCGGGCCGCCGAATAGCACACCTCCGCCAGCGAGGTCATCCGCCGCGCCCTGGAGCAGTACGTCGCGAGCTAGACAGTCAGCTCAGCCAACGCGCGGGGGCCGGCCAGAAGGTCAACCGAGCTCGAATAGAGGCAACGCAACACCACGTGATGCACCCCCCGTCGACGGTGGTCTGAGTTAAGACCGCATCGACCTTGACCTCCCGGGTGTGCGCCCGCCTTTCGGGATCGCCTTCGGCGCCACGGGTTCTGGCTGTCCAACAGGATCACCCCGGGGACCCGGCAGCGACAGGTGCGCCTGGCTCTGTCTGGTTGTGACTACAACAACCCGACTCACACGCGTCCCTTTGCCTTGCTGGCGGCTCATGACGGCGCCTACGTTCATGTCACACACTCAGCCCGGCTGGCCGAGCACATCGAGGAGCGCAGCTCCCGTATAGCTTCCCTTGGTCGCTGCGATCTTCTCGGGGGCTCCCTCGACGACCACCTGACCACCGCCGTCGCCTCCCTCAGGGCCGAGATCTATTACCCAGTCGGCCGTCTTGATGACGTCGAGGTTGTGCTCGATGACCACGACGGTGTTCCCCTGGTCGACCAGCGCAGCCAGCACTCCGAGCAGCTTTCGCACGTCCTCGAAGTGGAGGCCCGTCGTGGGCTCGTCAAGTATGTAAAGAGTGTGGCCGGTCGGGCGCTTGGCGAGCTCCGACGCGAGCTTGACACGCTGGGCTTCACCACCCGAGAGGGTCGGCGCGGGCTGTCCCAACCTGACGTACCCCAGCCCTACGTCCACCAACGTCTGTAGATGGCGCGCGATCGAGCGCTGGTTGGTGAAGAGCCCGAGCGCCTCCTCGCACGGCATTGCCAGCACGTCGGCGATGCTCTTGCCCTTGAAGCTTATGTCCAGGGTGTCGCGGTTGTACCTGGACCCGTCGCAGACTTCACACGGCACGTAGACATCAGGTAGGAAGTGCATCTCGATCTTGATGGTCCCGTCGCCGGAGCACGCCTCGCAACGGCCGCCGGGAACGTTGAAGGAGAACCTTCCCGGCATGTAACCCCGAACCCTGGCCTCGGAAGTGCTCGCGAAGAGCTTGCGCACCGCGTCGAAGGCGCCCGTGTAGGTTGCCGGGTTCGAACGGGGCGTCCTCCCGATAGGCGACTGGTCCACGTCCACCACCTTGTCGATCAGCTCGGCGCCGTCGATCCTGGAGTGCTTCCCTGGGGCCACCTTGGACCGGTACAGCCTCTGGGCCAGCCCGCGGTGGAGCACGTCGTTGACCAGGGTGGACTTTCCCGATCCCGAAACGCCGGTCACGGCTATGAAGCACCCGAGCGGGAACTTCACGTCGATGCCTCGCAGGTTGTGCTCGCTCGCGGCGCGCACCACCACACGCTGGCGAGAGGGCTTTCTCCTGGACCGCGGGACGGCGATCGACAGCTCGCCCGAGAGGTACCGTCCGGTCAGCGACGCGGGGCTCTCGAGAAGCTCTTCGTACGAGCCGGCGCAGACCACCGAGCCACCATGCTCGCCTGCCCCGGGGCCGATGTCCACGATATGATCAGCGCTCCGGATCGTCTCCGCGTCATGCTCGACGACGATGACCGTGTTGCCTATGTCTCGAAGCCTGAGAAGTGTCTCGATGAGCCTGTGGTTGTCCCTCGGATGAAGTCCGATCGACGGCTCGTCCAGCACGTACAGCACTCCCACCAGGCCGCTGCCGATCTGGCTGGCAAGCCGTATCCGCTGAGCTTCCCCTCCTGCGAGCGTGCCCGCGGACCGGTTGAGGGTGAGGTAGTCGAGGCCTACGTCGACGAGGAACCGCAACCTCGAGGTCACCTCGGCGAGCACCCGATCTGCGATCGCCTTCTCCCGCTCGATGAGCTCCATGGCGCAGACGGCCTCCAGCGTGCCGCGAACAGAGAGGTTGCACAGATCGAAGATGCCGCGGTCCGCGACCGTCACCGCGAGCGACTCCGGACGGAGGCGAGCTCCGTTGCACGCTTGGCACACAACCTCGCGCATGTAGCTTTCGATCCCCTCGCGCATCGAGTCGGACTCGGCCTCCGCGTGACGCCGCTGCAGGTACGGGATGATGCCTTCGTACCCGGCCGTGTAGGTGCGGAGCCGGCCGAAACGATTACGGTACTGGACCCGCACGGGACCGTCTTCGGAGCCGTAGAGCAGGATCTTCCGGTGTGGTTTGCGCAGCTTCGACCAGGGAGTCGACATCGAGAACCCGTGGGCGTCTGCAACGCCGGCGAGCAGCCCCTGGAAGTAGTTGCTGCGGGCGCCCGCCCAGGGCGCCAACGCGCCTGCATCCAGCGACCTCCCCGGGTCGGGAACAACCAGATCGGGATCCACCTCGAAGCGGGCGCCGAGGCCGGCGCAGCGTTGGCAAGCCCCGTAGGGAGAGTTGAACGAGAAGCTTCGGGGAGCCAGCTCCTCGAAGCTGATATCACAACGCGCACAAGCGAGATGCCTGCTGAAGGTCATGACGTCATCTGCCTCGCCTCCCGGGCCGACCAGCCTGATCTCGACGATCCCGTCAGCAAGCTCCAGCGCCGTCTCCATGGAGTCGGTGAGACGCCGCTTGATGCCCTCCCGCTGCACGAGACGATCAACCACCACCTCGATCGTGTGTTGCTCGTACCGAGCGAGATCCAGCTGCGCGCTCATCGACAGATCCACTTGGTCCCCGTCCACCCTGGCCCGCGCGTACCCCTGCCGGGACAGCTCCGCGAGCAGCGCCGCGTACTCGCCCTTCCTCCCTCGAACGACAGGCGCCAGCACCTCGAACCGGGTACCTGCGGGAAGCTCCAGGACGTGGTCTACGATCTGCTGAGCCGTCTGGCGCGCAACTGGCGCGCCACAGCTCGGGCAGTGCGGCACACCGATCCTCGCATAGAGCAGTCGCAGGTAGTCGTAGATCTCCGTTATGGTCCCAACCGTGGAACGGGGGTTCCTCGAAGATGACTTCTGATCGATGGAGATCGCAGGAGAAAGCCCCTCGATGAAGTCGACGTCCGGCTTGTCCATCTGCCCGAGGAACTGACGAGCGTACGATGACAGCGACTCCACATAGCGTCGCTGACCCTCGGCGTAGATCGTGTCAAAGGCCAGCGACGACTTCCCCGAGCCAGAGAGGCCGGTGAACACGATCAGCTTGTCGCGCGGAAGATCGACGGACACGTCCCGCAGGTTGTGCTCGCGCGCGCCTCGAACCACGATCTGGTCAGTCACTCGATGCAGGATACCGCCTGGAGCGCCCGGCCCCGTCAATCACATAGCTCGGCGAGCTCGCGCCTCAGCTCTGCAACCTCATCGCGCAGCAACGCCGCCTCTTCGAAACGCAGGTCGGCCGCCGCCGCATGCATCCCAACCCCCAGCTGGTCGATGAGAAGCTCGATCTCGTCGCGTGCGGAGCCAACCGGTACGCGGTCGTCAACAGGACCCCGAGTTGCAAAAGCCCGAGATGCCGCATCGCCTCGCCCGCTTGCTGCGACCCGGCCACTCACCGGGGCGCCAGCTGCGACGCGGGAACGGCCCGCCGAGTGCTTCGCAGGCGCTTTCGCAGATGGACCGCGGGAGCCGAGCTGGCCGAGGATGTCTCTGACCGCCTTACGGATCGTCTGCGGGTCGATCCCGTGGCGCTCGTTGTACTCCTGCTGGCGCTTCCTTCTCCGCGCTGTCTCGGAGATCGCCTCGCGCATCGAAGGGGTCGTGGTATCCGCGTACATGATCACCTTCCCGCTGACGTTGCGTGCCGCGCGCCCGATCGTCTGGACAAGCGATGTCACGCTACGCAGGAACCCCTCCTTGTCCGCGTCGAGGATCGCCACGAGCGACACCTCTGGAAGGTCGAGCCCCTCACGAAGCAGGTTGATCCCGATCAGAACATCAAACTCTCCAAGGCGAAGATCCCTCAAGATCTCGATCCGCGAGAGCGTGTCGACGTTCGAGTGGAGGTAGCGGGCACGCACCCCCATCTCCAGCAGGTAGTCCGACAAGTCCTCCGCCATCTTCTTGGTGAGCGTGGTCACGAGCGCCCGCTCTCCTCTTGCCACCACCTGCCCCACCTCGGCGATGAGATCGTCTACCTGTCCCTCGGTCGGCTTCACCACTATCTCAGGATCGAGGAGCCCGGTGGGCCGCACTATCTGCTCCACCACCTGGCTCGACTCCTCCAGCTCGAAGGAGGACGGAGTCGCGGACAGGAATATGCACGTGCGAAGCCGATCGTAGAGCTCGCCGAACTTGAGTGGACGGTTGTCGAGCGCGGAAGGAAGCCTGAAGCCGTGCTCTACGAGGGTCTCCTTGCGGGAACGATCACCCTCGTACTGCCCGCGCAGCTGTGGAACGGCAATATGGCTCTCGTCGATGACGACCAGATAGTCGTCGGGAAAATAGTCCAGGAGCGTGCTCGGCGGCTCACCAGGGGCACGCCCGTCGATGTGGCGGCTGTAGTTCTCGACGCCGTTGCACACCCCTGCCTCGACCAGCATCTCCAGGTCATAGCGGGTGCGCATCCTGAGCCTCTGCGCCTCCAGCAGCTTGCCCTCTCGTTCGAGGAGCGCCAGCTGCTCGGCAAGCTCCGTCTCTATCGAGGCAATCGCCCGCTTGAGCCGTTCGGCGCCCGCTACATAGTGGCTGGCAGGGAAGACCACGAGCTCGTCCAGGGTTTCGAGGATCTCACCACTGAGCGGGTCGAATCGCACCATCCTTTCGACCTCGTCCCCGAACAGCTCGACACGCACGCAAGTCTCCTCGTAGGCAGGGAATATCTCGATCGCATCGCCCCGAACCCGGAACCTGCCCCTCGCGAGCTGGTAGTCGTTGCGCTCGTAGTGCATGTCGACCAGCCGGGACAGTATCGCCCGCTGATCCCGCTCCTCGGCCGCCTCGAGGACGAGGATGCGCTCCGAGTACTCCTCGGGCGAACCCAGGCCGTAGATGCACGACACCGATGCGACCACGATCACGTCGCGGCGCGTGAGCAGGCTCGACGTAGCGGCGTGCCGCAGCCTGTCCACCTCGTCGTTGATCGCCGAGTCCTTTTCGATGTAGGTGTCGCTGGAGGGGATGTACGCCTCAGGCTGGTAGTAGTCGTAGTAGGAGACGAAGTACGCCACCTTGTTCTCGCCGAACAGCTCCCCGAGCTCGCTCGCGAGCTGAGCCGCGAGCGACTTGTTCGGCTCGATGATAAGAGTGGGCCGCTGCACCGCCTCGATCGTCCATGCAATTGTCGCCGTCTTTCCGCTCCCGGTGATGCCGAGGAGGGTCTGGAAGCGGTCGCCCCGTTCCACGCCTGCCACAAGCCTCTCGATCGCCCGCGGCTGATCACCGGCGGGAGAGAGATCCGAGATCACCTTGAAAGGCGGCACCTCCGGTATTCTACCTGGAGGCGGCGTCTAGATATTGTCCGGCGGCGCCGGCGCCACCCGATCCCACACCCGGTCCACCTCGCTGCGCAGGTGGGCAATCGAAGAAGAGTTGTCTATCACGAAGTCTGCGATCGCTCGCCGCTGCCCCCTCGCGGCTTGAGCCGCAATCCGCGCGAGCGCCTCCTCGCGAGACATCTGCCGGCCCGCCTCGAGCCTCCTCAGGACCACCTCCTCCGGCGCGTCGACGACGACCACCACCTTCGGTCTCAGCGGGTCCACCTCGCCGTCAGCCTCTTCGGCGCCATCTCTGCTCCGGGCGCCGTCAGCGCTCTGCGCGCTCTCCTCGCGTGCTGGCTCGCCGCCCGTACCTGCTGGCTCGCCGCCCGCCGGAGCTCTCGTCACCTCTGCGAGCAGGGGAATCTCGAGCACGAGAACACGGCACGATGCCGGAGCGCCGACCACACGGCGCGCCATCTCCGCTGCGATCACCGGATGGGTCAGCGACTCGAGATCCCTCCTCGCCGCGGGATCGGCGAACACGATCCTGGCCAGCTCTTTGCGATCCAACAAGCCTCGAGCGTCGACGATCTGGGAACCGAAACGGTCCCGGACAGCCTTGAAAACGCTGCTACCAGGCATCATCACGTCGCGTGCCACCGCGTCGGCGTCCACGACGAACGCGCCCTTCGCCGCGAAGAGCCCCGCGACAGTTGACTTGCCCGACCCGATGCCCCCCGTAAGAGCAACGGAGATCATGGCCTCACGAAGAGCGCAGAGGTGACGACGCGACCCCGAGCAGCACCAGCGCGTCGACACTCGGATCGTCGGAGATGAAGTAGTCGTCCGCCGTGATCCCCGTCGCGCCTGAGGTGTCCTGCCTTGCCAGGAGGCGGTAGGCGACGGGCAGTACCCGGGTGTACAAGCCGATGTACCAGCTTCGGGGCATCCTGTGGCGCAAGTCGAGGAAGTCGAACCTCAACAGCTTCTCAGCCTTGGCCCGCCGGGCCGCGAAGTCCGCATGAACACGAGGCGTAGCGCCCATCCCGAGAACTTCGACAGCTGCAAAGTGGGCGCCGAGCAACGTCTTCAGGTCGTCTCGCTCGAACTGCACCAGATGGAACGGGTTCTCGAAGTCAAAGGGGCGGTTTGGGGTGAGGAAGAACGCCGTCCCGTCGTCTCTGAGGACGCGGCTCACCTCCCGCACGTGGTCCTCAGGCCTCTCGAAGTGCTCGACGACGTGCGAAGAGCACACGAAGGACATCGACCCATCGCGCACCCCCAGCCTCAACGCGTCCATCCCGGCTAGATGCAGCCCCTTCGCCGACCACTTGCGCGACGCCTCCACGGCTACCTCCACGCTGTAGTCGATGCCGACCACCATCCGATCCGCTGCGAGAAAACTCGCCGACTCGAAGCCATCGCCGCAGCCGACATCGAGGACCCTGCCCGGACCGAGCCTTTCGCGTACAGCCCGGTACCCTGCCTCGTGCAACGCGAGCAGCGAGTCCGGCGTGACCCCTTCGACGGGACGCTCCCCGGTCAGCTTGGACATCGATCCTCCTGTGGTTGATGGGTTATTGCGTTCGGCGGCCACCAGCGGCGACGCCTGCCTGCCTGCCTGCCGCCGACGCTACAGGGCAGACAGCTCTTCCGGGCGCGCCCCGAGCGCTCGCGAGTGCGCCCGTAGTGCTCGTCGCATCAAAGCTAGCGTCAAAGCTATAGGAAACCTGCCAGCGCCACCTCGCAGGCGCCATCTTGCGCTCGCTATCTTGGTCGCTCGGGTGCAGCCACCGTCAGCCCGCAGGACTCCGCGGCTTCTCGGAACCTTCCGTCGTAGGTGAAGAGCACGCCCATCTCCGTGCCAAGGGCCAGCGCGGTGGCCAGGTGGACCGCGTCGAGCGACGACACACCGGTGGGTGCGAGATCGCCAGCCCGATCCAGCATCAGCTCGTCCACGCTGACGAGGTGGAGCGTACGGAGCAACTGGCAAACCCGGCCCACGAGCTGGTCGTTCCCCGAGCGCCGGAGGGCTCGCACCGTCTCGATCCGGAGAAGAGCCGATGAAGCGTGCCGGCCATCGCACCACGCTACGACGGAGCGCCTCCGACTCCTCCTCGATCGCAAGGAGCTTCACGAACGATCTCCCCGCGTGCAACCCGCTTCATGACAGCGCTTGCATGCTGGCTCGAGCACAATCTCCAGCGCTATGCCAAGCGCGGCCTTCACCCGGGCGACCGCTTCATCGATATCCGCCGCCGGCTGGGGTCAGCTCCAGCCCTCACCGGCCGCCACAACAGAGATGGAAGGCTCGAGTAGCCCTTGCCCTTTGCACGCGGATCTGAGGCCTCAGAGAGCACGTGGAGCATTTGCGGGAGACCGGCTACGGGCAGTCTAGGCCGGGCGATGCGGGAACAGAACACGTAGAGGCACTCGGAAGCGAATGACATGCACGCCCCTTGGTGGCCGCCATTCGAGCGCGATGATTCCATCGCGGTTCGCGATCGGTCGGGCATGCAGGACACGGCGAATGTAGCCAACGACGAACGCGACGACTCCGGGGGGCGCCGCGCCGATCCCGCGAGGAGCCCTCTCGTCTACGACGAATACCACCTCGCTAGCCGACACCGGCTCTTCGAGGTCCAGACGCAGGACTGGGGAGACCCCGACCTGCCTCAAGCCAAGAAAGGGATAGACCCATCTCCGGCCCGCGAACCGGCCGATGATATAGGGCGTCACCACCGCCTCGGCCCCGGCTGGCGCCTTGCCGCGCACCACTGCGATCTCGTGGCTGGCGCCTGCGTTCATGCCGGACAGCGTTCGGAACAAGGTCGGCGTCCACATGGCCGCCATCGTGAGGGTCTGGGACAACGACAGCACTGCGAGCACCGCAGCCGTGATGCGCGCCCGGCGAGACCGCCGCCAGAGCCAGCACAGGACGAAGACGCCGCCTACCGAGATGAACGGCTCAGCGGGAAAGCTCTGAAAAGCTATCGTCGGCTGAAGAAACCCCCCCGAGTTGAGAGCATTCGCGATGAGCACAACAAGCGCAATTCCTGCCGTCTCAGGTGAAACGATGCCGATCAGCCCCGGCCCGGCAAGCACGCGGTAAAGCCCGGTGAGGTGCGTGCCGATCATCCTTGCCGGAACCGACGGATGGCGCAGGGCCCCTGTCGCGATAGCAACCAACCCAGCGGCGCCTGCCGGCAGTGTTGCAGCGCCTGCCAGGTACCCGTAAGCCGTGGGAAGCGACGATGCCGCGTTGGCGTGAAGGGCCGAGATCAGCGCCAGCCACAAACCTCCCAGCACGACCAATCCAATCGCCTGGCGGCGGGCCGGCTTGCCTGCAAAGAGACGCGATAGACCCAAGCCAACGACATAGGTGCTTGCCACGTCACCGCAGAGCAGCACACCGGCGATCCAGATCCAGCTCCTCCGCCGGCCGCGCGACCACATCTCCCTCGCGGCCAGGAGAGCACAGAGCGCCGCGAGCGCCTGCAGGTGGAAGTTCAATAGGCTCGCCCAGTAAACCCACGGGTTGACCAGAAGAGAAACAAGCAGCAGGACGGCGATCCAGGCAGCGCCCCGCTGGCTGCCGCGCCAGCGTTCTCGCAGGATGTCAAGACCCCACAGGTAGGCGACGGCGACTGCACCCGCCGTGCAGAGGTCTTGGATGACAAGCAGCACCATCGAGCTGGGGAACACGCCGCCGAGAAGGGCGAGCGGCCACATCACGAGCTCGAAGTGGTCGCGCCAGAACGGGCTCCCGTAGTGAGTCGCGCCCGTCGCCAGAAGGGTGTTGACGGGGTCGAGGCGACCGTGGGAGATCTCGAAGATCGCCTGGTGGTAGATGCCGAAGTCCACGCTGAGCGCCGACACCGCCCAGAGGTGGATGCTCCAGCTCAACAGAAAGACGAACAGCGCTCCGGAGCTCACTAGCCCCGCGATCTTCAGCCTCAGCCAGCAACGTGCCGACACCGCACCGCCTGGTGTCGAAGCACCGGAGCCGTTTGCGATTGGCTGCGTAGCCGCCTCCGTAGCCGCCTCCGAGCTCGCAGGTCTCACGAGCGGATCGTAACGAGCATGTATCGAATCATATAGGAACGTAGTCACACAGGTCGCTGGTCTGCGGCGGCGGGCTCTGCAGCGGCGGGCTCTGCAGCGGCTCATCTGCCGTGGACGGCCGGGGCCCGGTACGGGCTGAACAGCCGATGACCAGCGCGAGCTGAAGGGACGCCAGCGATCTGCAACTATTGCGGGAATGTCAGATGACGCGCTCCCGCGCCATGCCCGCCGCCGGAGAGGCAACCGCCAGACCGGCGTCCTGCCACGGACTCGGATCTCCGAGGCCGGCGCCGTCCTGCGCAGCCTTCGCTCACATCTACCCGTTTCGTGGGCCAGCCATCTCGTTCTTGCCGCAGTCGCCTACGTGCCGATGCTGCTGGCGAAGCCGGGTTGGGTAGCAGCCGACACCAAGCAGTACCTCTACCTCGATCCAGGCCGGATGCTCGCTGCGGCTAGCTACATGTGGAACCCGAGCTCCAACCTCGGAACGGTCACACATGAGAACATCGGGTACCTGCTCCCGATGGGGCCCTTCTTCTGGATCACTGCCCACCTCGGCATCGCGACCTGGGTCGCCCAGAGGCTCTGGGTGGGAACGATCCTCTTCGCTGCGGGTGCAGGCGTCCTGTTCCTATGTCGCACGCTCGCCCTCTCGGGACCAGGGCAGGTCGTGTCTGCACTGGCTTACATGCTCAGCCCGTACCTGCTCCAGTACGTGGGACGAATGTCGGTCATCCTCCTGCCCTGGGCTGGCTTGCCCTGGCTCGTAGCGCTAGCCGCTCGCAGCCTCCGCCAGCGGTCATGGCGCTATCCGGCGATCTTTGCTCTGGTCGTCACCCTGGTCAGCGGCGTGAACGCAACGGCCATCCTCTACGCAGGGCTCGCACCGGTTGGCTGGATCATCTACGCAACCTGGATCCGTCGCGAGACCACGGCCAAACGCGCCGGCATCGTCGTCGGGCAGATTGCAGTGCTCACGACCTTGACGTCGCTATGGTGGGCGGCCGGACTGCGGGTCGAGGCCGCCTACGGCATCAACGTTCTCAAGTACACCGAGACATTGCCGGCCGTCGCGAGCACGTCGCTTGCCTCGGAGTCCCTCCGAGGCCTCGGCTACTGGTACTTCTACGGAGGCGGGCGCCTGGGCCCCTGGCTGGGAGCGTCGGTCCAGTACACACAGCAGGTCTGGCTGCTCGCACTGAGCTTCGCGGCGCCAGCGCTCGCCGTGGCTGCAGCGCTCGTCACCAGATGGCGGCATCGCCTCTACTTCGCGCTTGTCGGCTTCATCGGCCTCGTGCTGAGCGTGGGCACGTACCCGTTCAAGCATCCCTCCATCGTCGGTGGCGCATTGAAGACGTTCATGACCCAGACGACAGCCGGCCTGGCCCTCAGGTCAACGGACAGGGCGACGCCGCTTCTCATCCTCTCGATGTCGATCCTTCTTGGAGCTGGCATAACCGCCCTCTACCGAAAAGCTCGAGTAACCGGGATGATAACTGCGGTTGCCGCCGCAGCGCTGGTAGCCGCCGCCAACCCACCCATGTGGAATGGCTCTACGATCGCCAAGGACTTCGTGCGCCCATCGCAACTCCCTTCCTACTACTATCAGGCCGCGAAGTGGTTGAGCTCTCACGGGTCGGGCACGCGCGTGCTGGCGATCCCCGGGGCCAACTTCGCCGCACACAGCTGGGGCGACACCATAGACCCGGTCATGCCCGGGCTGCTGGTCAACCGCCCCTACGTAACACGTGCGCAGCTCGTACAGGGCTCGCTGCCCACGGCGAACCTCCTCTACGCGCTCGACGCGCCCCTTCAGGGGGGCCGCTTCAACCCCGCTACGCTGGCACCGATAGCGCGCCTCATGAGCGCAGGCGACGTGCTGGTGAGATCAGACCTTGCATACTGGCGCTACAACCTCGCAACACCCCGAGCCACATGGCAGCTCCTGACCTCGCCGCCTCCGGCCGGAGTGGGCCAACCCGTCGCCTTTGGCTCGCCGGTGAGATCGCTGTCGCCTATTGCGATGCTCGATGAAACCGCTCTCGCACAAGACCCCAACCTGGCCATCCCCCCGCCCCTTGCTGCACTGCCCATCTCGAACCCGAGGCCGCTGGTCCGCGCGGAGTCCCCACAGGGCGTGCTGCTGATCGACGGAGATGCGTCCGGGCTGGTGGCCGCAGCCGATGCAGGGCTTCTCGCCAACAACCCGACCGTGCTGTACGCGGGCTCGGTCGCCCAGCACCCCAAGGCGATGGCTCGCCTCCTCAAGTCCAGCACGGATCTCGTGCTCACCGACACCAACCGGCTGCGCGGCTATCGCTGGGACTCACTGAGAGCGAACGTCGGCTACACCGAGACGGCTCACCACCACGCTACGAGCTACGACCCATCGAACGCGCCTATGGTCATCTTTCCGGGCGCGCCCAAGGATGCCTACACGCTTGCTCAGCAACGAGGCGTTACATCCATAACAGCATCCTCCTACGGCAACCCGGTGACCTTCACGCCAGAAGATCGCGCAGCGATGGCGATGGACGGCAACCTGAACACCGCGTGGCAGACGGGAGCATTCTCCTCCGCCAGGGGCCAGTGGCTCCGTATCGAGCTCACCAAGCCGGTCACGACCAGCAGCATCGGCCTCGTGCAGCCCGTGCACGGCAACCCGCTCCGCTGGATCACAAAGGTGACGATCACCTTTGACGGCAAGCACCGCATCACGGCCAAGCTCGGACCAGCGTCGCGCACGCCGGCTGGCCAGACCATCCACTTCAGCCGGCGCACCTTCAGGACGGTGAAGATCACCATCGACACGACCAGCCAGGCGTTCGGATCGAACACCGCCGCGCTGAACGCAGTCGGCTTCGCTGAGGTACGCATAGACCACCAGCACGTGAACGAGGTCATCTCCATGCCGGAGGACATGCTGAGGTCCGCGGGGGCCGCGTCGCTCTCGCATCGCCTCACGGTGATAATGACACGAGAGCGCGTCGCACCGGTGCCGCCCCGGACCGACCCCGAGCGCTACATGGCTCGTTCCTTCTGGCTGCCGACGCAGAGGACATTCACCCTATCGGGCACAGCACGCATATCGGCGTTGATACCCGACAGCATGATCGACAGCCTGCTCGGCGTCCCAGGCTCCAACGGAAGCGGCATCGTCGCCACCTCGTTGGGTCGGCTTCCGGGAGATCTCAATGCACGCGCGTCGTCCGCTCTGGACGGCAACCTCACAACCTCTTGGAGCCCGGGCTTTGGCTATGCCCACCAGATCGGCGTCTGGCTCCAGTACACGCTTCCGCACCCGATCACCTTCGATCACCTGAACCTGGCTGTGGTGGCAGACGGACGTCACTCGGTGCCCACACGCATCAGGATCAGCACCCAGCAGGGGTACCGCGACGTCACGCTTCCGCCGATAGCAGACAGCTCAGTGCCCAACGCAGCGGTGTCAGTACCACTTCACTTCGCTCCCCTCACCGGCAGCAACATCCGGATCACTGTGGAGGCGATACGGGCCGAGAAGACGAAGAACTACTACTCGGGAAGTCCCATCACCGAGCCCGTGGCGATCGCAGAGGCAGGGATACCAGGCCTGAAGATGCCACCGGTTCCGCCACAGCTCCCCGCTGGCTGCCAGTCGAACCTGATCTCCATAGACAACAAGCCGGTAAGCGTGAAGATCGTCGGATCCACAAGTCGGGCCAGCTCGCTTCAGGGAATGAGCATAGCGCCGTGCGGACCGGACGCCTCCGGCATCACCCTCGGCCCTGGCTACCACACAGTCCAGACCGTCTCGGGTCACGCCACCGGATGGAACATCGACCGCCTCATACTTGATTCAGCGCCCGGAGGGGGGCCGGAGCCCGCCGCGTCGCCCCCGGTCACGCCCTCTGCCTCTGCCAGCACCCTGCCCAATCCGCCAGCGCCTGGCCAGACGCCGGCGACGACCGTCAGGAAGGTCAGCCCTACGATGTGGCACATTGGCGTGGGCGCCGCATCGAAACCGTTCTGGTTGGTGCTAGGCGAGAGCATAAACCGTGGTTGGACTGCGACGACATCGAACGGCCATTCGCTGGGGGCTCCGCAGCTGATAGACGGCTTCGCGAATGGCTGGTACGTGAACCCGGCCAAGCTTGGCCTCAGCGGCAAGAAGCCCTTTTCGATCACGCTCAACTGGACGCCCCAGAACTTGATCTGGATTGCCCTCCTCCTCTCGGGGCTCGGGCTGCTGGCCTGCTTGATCCTCGGCCTCTGGCCGCTCGGCATGTGGCCACGCGGAGGAGCCAGCGCAGAATCCTCGCTGTCAGAGCCTGATGGGCGCAGGAAGCGACGCTGGCTTCGCAGAAGGCATCTGCGCCACGCCAGAGAAACCGATGTCGGTCCAGATCCCGCCCCGGGGCACGTGGCTCACGACGCGACCAGACCTTCGTTCGTTCGCGAGCCAGATACGCACGGACCTCGGCTCTCGTCGCCGCTTACAGCTGGCGGGAAACGGCCGCGTATACCAATTATCATCGTTGCCACTGTCGTCTCCGGAGGCATCGCCGCCGTGACTATCACCCCAGTGGCCGGCTTGGCTATCGCAGCCCTGACTGCCTGCGCGACCACGCTGGGACCCACTCGGTGGCTGCTTGGCCTAGGCGCGCTGGGGTCAGTGACAGCAAGCGGCGCTTACACGACGATCATGCAAGCCATCCACCACTACCCTCCGGGAGCGTTCTGGCCTGGGCACTTCGCGACAGCGAGCCAGCTAGCATGGCTTGGTCTCGCTATGCTGACCGCCGACGTGGTGGTGGAGCTGGCGCGCTGGGGACGCGGTACGAACCGCTATGGCGCCAGCACGGCCGACCGTTCCCAAGCCAGCCACTCGCCCTCGCCCTGATCACGTCCCTCACACCTGGGCGTCCCACAGGTCAAGCCCAATTGTTGTCGCACGGATCAAGCCAAACTGTTGTCCCGCGGATCAGGCCCACCTCGAGGCTTCTGGTTCGGCGAGCTCACCGTGCGCACGACCGTCGTCAACCCGGATGATCGCAGGATCTAGCTGGGGGATCAAGCGTGTTGGTAGAGCGGGAAGATCGAGCTGGAGCATCGCAGGATCAAGGTCCACCCGGTTCACACGAGCGACCTCTGCGGCAAGCACCTGTAGGGTTTGCCTCGCGGTCGCATCCCATGTCAGGCAGCTTGCGCTGGCTAGCGCGCCCTTCGAAAGCTTCGATCTCAGCCCATCATCGCTCAGCACCGTGTCAAGAGCTCCCACAAGCTCTTCGCGATCAGCGGCAAGCAAGCCCGTTACCCCGGAGTCCACCGTGTCCACCTGGCCGACGACCTTCGTAGCTACCGCGGGAGTCCCACACGCTCCGGCTTCAGTGATGGTCATCCCCCATCCCTCTCGGGCTGATGCCGATACCAGCACCCAGGCCCGGCGGTACAGATCCACCAGCTCGTCGTCGGTCAGACGACCAGGAAGCTGGATCCAATCCTCTGCGCCGTTCGCACGCAGAGCCTCGACTATCTGCGTGCGCATATAGCCTTCACCCGCGATAACTGCCTGGAGATCAGGGTGGCGGCGCTTGAGCATTACCAGGGCATCGACGACCATCGCGTGGCGCTTCACGGGCACCAGACGTCCCACGCACGCCACTAGGGGCTGCCGAGAGCGCTGGCCACCCGGGCTGAAAGCAGGGTCGATGCCCGGAGGAACCACCACGACGTTCCGAGCCGGCAGGCGCAACGCGCTCACGATCTCGCTTCGCGACGACTCGGACAAGGTAACGACCTTCGTCCTGCGGTAGAAAGGTGGCGCCAGAGAGCGTTCCACGCCCTGGCCAAGACGCGCCAGCGGGGCCGGAAGGACCATGCGCCACATCTCCGCGTGGACGTGATGGATGAACGTCATCCGTGGACCACGGTGCCAGATCGGAGAGAAGAACGGCATTCCGTTCCAGATCTCCACCAGAGCGTCGCCTGGGGCCGACCGCCTCAGGATGCCACGAGCTGCAGTGCGCGGAAAGACCAGGTAACGCCCACCGCGGCGCACGACCGCGTACCCGTCCCTCGTAGACGTCGCCGGGTGCCCGGACGCCGCCGACGACTCCATGGTCACGTCGATGCCTGCTCTCGCCCACAGCTGCGCTACACGATGAGCATGCAGCTCCGAGCCACCAGACTCCGGATCATCGAGATCTCGCCACGCGACCATGCGAACACGCTTGAGACCGACAGCATCAGCTATATGGGACAAGCCCGGCGCCCCACGCAAATTTTCTCGAGCCCCGCTCACCTGATGCTCCAATCGCCTTCCCCGGCTCGCGCCAACCGTAGCCAGCGCCCTAGACAAGCATACGGCCCTGCATCTTGACACGCGCGGACCGCATCTCGACCTACCTCACAGCGCATGCGCCTAGGCGCCTCGCAACTCACCTTTCACCCATCAGCACTACACGCGCACCCAATTCGACCGGCCCACTACACAAGCTCCTACAACCTCATACAGCCTGGTGCAACCAGCGCCTGCAAACAAGTCGCTCCTGTCATTGCAGCCCCTGGCTGTGCATCTCAAGGTTAGTACGCTCAGGTACGCATCCCGCAAAGAGACCCACCGTTTCCGATACCGGCGCCGAGATCAAGCCTCTTGCGGCAGATGCCTTGAAGCCAAGACCGGGGCCGACCTACCCGTACGATCCGCACCCGAGGACAGCTTCGGCATCCCAGCGATGCCCTCCTCCCCGTCGTCGGGACCTTGCCGGCAACTGGCACCGGAGGACTCCTCGTGGTACTCGTCCTCCACGTTGACAGACCAGACGTCGTGGTGCGCACCGTAGATGTTCTCCACACTGAGCATCGCGGTGCACATAGAATGATCCTGGTTGTTGTACTTGTGCATGCCGTTCCTGCCGACCGGGTGCACATTGGGAGCGTTCTCCTCGAGCCACTTGCGTAGCACTGCGACGTGCTCGCGGTAGCTGGCATCGTAGACAGGATACGCCTTCGGCATTCGCACGACGTACCCAGCCTCCACCATCCCAGCGCTCACCAAGCCGAGCACCTCGAGCTCCCGAGAAGCAAACGCGACCAGGCTGGCGTCGTCCATGCTCCACAGCTCGTCGCCTTCGAAGACGAAGTACTCGAGCCCCAAGCAGGTGCGACCGTCCTGGACCATGTACGGAGACCATGAGCCGAAGTTCTGGATCCTGCCTACCCGCACCCCAGGTGAATGAACATAGATCCAGTTGTCACGAAAGACACCAGCAGCTGGGACCACCAGGGAAACAGTTAGGAAGTCTCTATGACGAAGGCCTTCCGCTGCATCGAGGACCTCTGCTGGCGGAGGAGGTTCCATGCACTTCACCAGCGAGCCAAGAGGCATCGAGGACACCACATGGGTTGCAGGCCACGCCTTCTCAGCTTCGCCCACACGCGCAGTGACGCTCACCGCCAAACCGCGCTCGTGGCAGATCCTGACAACGGGAGCGCTCATGACCACCTCGATCCCCATCTGCTCGACAAGCAGCCGAGCTCTCTCCCACATCATCCCCGGACCATACTTCGGGTAGCGAAACTCCTCGATGAGGCTGGTGATCTCCTCCCGGCCCCGTCCAGGTAGCACTGCGCGCGCCACGGCCTTACCAAGGGTGAGGCTCTTGATGCGTTGAGCCGCCCAGTCAGCCTGGATCTCGGTCGCAGGGGCACCCCAGACCTTTTCTGTGTAGGTCTTGAAAAACTTGCGATAGAGCCTCCAACCAAAGCGCGAGGCTGTCCAACCCTCGAAGCTCTGCGTGTCCGCAGGGGGACGGACGCGTACAGACATGTAGGAGAGAACACACAGGAACGTCTCTATCAGCCCCAATCCCTTCAACGCATTGAGCGGGCGCAACGGGTAGTCGAAGAACTTTCCGTCGTAATATATCCGGCTCAACCGCGGGCGCCTGAGGAAGTCTCCGTCAGGCAGGATCTCGGACCAGAGCGCCTCGACCGAGGGCACTTTGGTAAAGAACCGATGACCGCCGATGTCAAACCTCCAGCCGTCCCTTTCGACCGTGCGGCTGATGCCTCCAACCACGGAGTCGGCCTCGAGAACAACGCAGCTGTCTCCCCTCTCGTCTCTCTCGGCCATCTTCCCCAACTGGTAGGCGGCGGTGAGACCGGCCGGCCCGGCGCCGATGACCACAACTGCTACCGGCGGTCGCTCTGATATCGGAGGACCGCCGCTTCGAGCACAGCCGACCCAGCCATGAGAGCTCGCCTCGACATGCGCGGCGCGCTCAGACGGCATCCGATACCTCATACCATACGAGCGCTGGTTTTGCGCTCAGACCGTTGCAATCGAGCGCTCCTCCACGCCCTCGCAGTCTCGCATGCCCGTTGCAACCCAACCGTTACCACACCACGAGCTGCCAGCCACGGGCGCATGCTACCAGAAAAGGCCCACGCCTCAGAGCAGGATGAAGCCACAGCGCCAGCACACGATCGAGCTACCCATGGCACATTTCCGTACGCGGGCTGCAAGCGACTATGGTATGAAGTGGTGACCGGCCACAGACCACGCAGAGCCGGCGCAGTCGCAGGATTCCGAAGCGGACTCCAGCAAGGAAGATAACGTGCGTGGAGTCTAAGGAGCAATACAAGTTATGCCAGTGGGCACGGTCAAATGGTTCAATGCCACCAAGGGTTTCGGTTTCATTACCCCCGACGAGGGCGGCGACGATCTCTTCGTTCACCAGTCAGAGATCCAAACCTCGGGGTACCGAGACCTCGCTGAGGGCCAGCGAGTCGAGTTTGAGGTCACTCAGGGTCGCAAGGGAAAGCAGGCCAGCTCGGTCAAGCCAGCCTGACGCGCTGTGGGCGGCCGGTAGGCGACACGCCACGGCCAACGAATCCTACCACCGTATCGCTCCACTGGACCGTTCCAGTGGAGCGTTTCGGATCCAGGACCCAGGTTCCAGCATGGGTCCTGCGGAGCTGACCATACTGATCGACGATCAGCCAAGCATCACCGCTTGGGTTCAGCGCCTGACACGTCATGTGACCCAACGACGCGCTTGGACAGCCAGCTCGCCAGCCCCTGGTGAGACGTGAAGACGTCTGTCGCACCCCCAACGGGATTCGAACCCGTGCTACCACCTTGAAAGGGTGGCGTCCTAGGCCACTAGACGATGGGGGCATGTCCGGCAAAGCATGTCAGCACGCGAGCGCTACAGGCTCATCGCGCCCTGAGAATGGGCACAGAGCAACCTTACAGAGTTACAGAGTAAAGGTTGAAAGAGCCCGCCGATGGCCCTCGCTGATAGTACATGACGACGAAACATCGATCACTTGTCCGGCGGAGCCACGTTCTGGTCCTGGCCCTGGCTGCGCTCGCTCCACACAGTAATGAGGTCAGCCCACGTCTCGATACCAGGAAGCTCCCACGTCGCACCCGTAGACGCATCATGCACGCGTATTCCAAGAGAGGCAAGGATTTCGCGCGTAGCGTCAGCTTCCTTCCAGCGTCTCTCCGCCCGGGCCAGCTCGCGCAAGCCAAGCACCTCCTCGACCACCGGCGCCAACACCTTCCTGGGGTCATCAAGGACACGCGCGGCAAGCACTGCAAGCTCATTGATCATGTACCTGAGGCCGGTCCGTGATCGGTCTCGCTCGTCTGACTGGGTTGTATCAGCTGACCAGGCTTCGAGATCCTCTTCGAGCTCGCAGATGATGCGCGCAGCGCCACCGATATTGCGAGCCTTGACAGCCTCACGAAATCGTTCTTCGTGCTCATTAACCATCTTCAGCAGCGGCGACAGCCCGGGCTGTAGCGACACAGCGTCCTCGCTCTCGCTCCCGCTCGCGAGTTGGCCGCTCACCACCTTCGCGAGTGCAGATCCATGTGATCCATCCGTCTTGCCGGAGCTATTCACGACTGGTCCGTGCATCTCCGCGCCATAGACCACAGAGCTTGTGGCAGGAGCGCTTGAAGCAACAGAGCCGCGACTGCTCAGCTCGGAGCCGATCGCGGCTAGCTCGGCCGTGGTGATGCTGGTCCCACCCGGGATCACCACGGCTGATCCACCTGCTCGGACCGTAAGCACCCCCAGGCCTGACACGGTGACCATACCACGAGCCAGATCGATTACGCAGGCAGTATGCTCATCGACACCCAGCACAAAAACATTCTCGGGCAACTGGCTTTCCATTGTGCGAAGCCGCTCTTCTCCGAGGTAGCAATAGCGGGTATCGTGGGTTCCCCCTTCAGCGTTGTTGAAATGGGGTATCACGGCTGCAGGCAGACCAGCGAGGTTCAACAAGTCCAGTCCATCGAGCCAGTGCGGCTCCTCCCCAACCTTGTATATCTCATACACCGGCACCGTACGGACTCCGAGGGTCAACGCCGCAGCGCTTGCAAAGACCACGGCCCCCCCAGACAGCAACTTCTCCGCGAGAAGCTTTGGCACCAGTGTCTTTCGCCAGTTCCGCAGCGCGTACGATGGGCTGCCGGGTCCAGCAAAAACGTAACTCGCCGAGATGATCGCGGCGTGCACACGATCCAGTTGCGCTCTGTCAAGACCATCAGCGGACTCGAGGTGGCTTACATCCACCGCCACGCCGACGCTGTCACGAAAGTACTTGACTGCCCGAGCGGCGATCTCAGCCGCATTGGTCTGGAACCCGAAGGGTGTGTCGATCAACACCGCAGGCACGGCGCCCGTTCCCAAACGGGCGAGCACATCCCTGTGGACATTCACCATGGTCGGACTTGTCTCCCCTGACCCCATGATCACGAGGAGCCGTTCCGCGTTGAGATCGTCCTCACCAGATCGGCCCGCGCCCTTGCTTGTCGGAGAGGTTCCGCCAGCAATCAAAGTAGCAGGCCCGGGCCTGCTGTGGGCCCCCGGGGCCCACGAGTCGATCGGGGATTTCACGTAGAGGTGTCCGTCGATGGCGGAAGAGAGGCAGACATTGCATCGACAACCTGCCCTTCGAGCCAGCTTAGATACGTGTACGCACCTACTGTGCTCGAACTGAAGCCGCCTTCGGTCTCGAGATCATCTAGGTTCTCTGACACATCGAGGTGGGTGCCTATCACCAGACGGAGCGAGTTCAGTGCCGCAAGAAACGCCGCCATCTCCTCGTCGTCCACCTCGGGAGAGTGCGTCACATGATCAACGGCGTTCAGCGCCCGAGCTCGCTGCGCGACCAGGTCTCCGCGCACCAAGTCTTGGTAGCTCCGCTCTGCGTCTTCATCATCAACATAGGCAGGAGGGAATAGCCTCCGCATGCTTGGATCGGCATACGGCTCCTCTGAGCCCAAGATCGTTGCAAGATGCGTCGACAAGACCATCAGCAGCAGGCGCTCTGCTGCCGGGAGTCGAACACGGTACTTTCCGCCAGGCAGCCGGCGCACTCTACGACTGCGCTTCAATCCGACCTCTCCATGGTCGCCCACAGACCGTGCGCGTGAAGGCGAAATACGTCCATCTCGGCGCGCTCTCTCGTTCCAGTTGCGACCGCTGCTCGTCCCTTATGGTGCACGTCGAGCATCAGGCGAGTGGCCTTTTCCCTGCTGTAGCCGAAGAGCTTCTGGAAAACGTACGTTACGTAGGTCATGAGGTTGATCGGGTCATTCCAGACGATCACAACCCACGGCTTGCCCAGTTCAGTCTCCTTGACGGAGAAGACCCCCTGAGAGGCATCAGGGCGCGTCGATACGCTCGATGTAGACGTCATCTAACCATGCGGTGAGACGCACGTCTCGAGCACTCGAATGACCGCAAGGCAATGCGTGAACTGGACCGCTCCGGCGCCTGTTCCGGAGTACGTACCCGGCCCGTGCGCGATCCCGTACAGGCCAGCGAGGACTCAAGAGACAGCTCTAAGACGTTCACAGACGACAATCCCATGACATTCCTTATGTTAGAGCACGTGGCACAACATCTCTCGCGCTCGGTTCTCTGACTGAGCATGCGTTCCGCGCGGACAGGGGCAGCTGTGGCGAAGGCCGGCCATGGCCAACGCGACGTTCGACCTCCTTGGCGCGAGGAGCCACTTTCTCACACGGGCGCCGCTCGGCGAGCACTCATTGATTGCAACGTCCTCGAAGTGGCGGTGATGCCTCAACGAACGCTGGCCAGAGCGAGAGTCCTACTGGTGGGCGTCGTCGTCTGGTCGTTCGCGTCGCTCTGGTAAGTGATCGTGCCGACCGCGACGCAACTCACGTCGACTGCGCAGACAATCCCCTCGAGCACATTGTCCCAGCAGCTCGCAGCGCCACATCCGAGGAAATAAGGGTCTCCGAGCGAGCGACTACCTCCCGCTTCAGGAGCTGGCTCCAACGACCAGCGCCTCTCAGCGAATCGAAGGAGCAGGCTCTGGCGAATGCCAGACTGATCTCTATAGGTCCCAGCTGCAACGCAGGCGCCGCTGGAGACACAGCTGACTGCGACCAGATCGTCACTGCCCGATCCGCGAGCAGGATCAGGTGTACGCGCCACACGCCACGAGGTCCCGTCGTAAATCACCGCGAGGGTACGGTCTGGCCCCGAAGATCGCTGGGGCTCCGATCCAACGGCGGCACACCGCGTTGGCGTTGCACAGGAGATGCTCATGAGCCCACTCTGATCACCCCGGGGCAGTTTGGGCATGCGCATCGCCGCCAATCGCCCGCCGTCGAAGGAGAAGGCCGCCATGACCTCGCGATCCGAACGGGGCGCAGCTGACATGCCGACTGCGATGCAGAACGTGGCGCCAGGACAGCTCACCCCAGACAGCAAGGTACTTTGTCCGGCAGCCGTGGGCAGGGGCTCAGCGATTGGATCCAGAGCCGTCCCGTCGAAATGGTAGACGAGCACATGATCGGGGTGCGCGTAACTGAGCGAGTTAGGGCCATAAGGACCGTAACCGACCATCCAACAGTCGGAGGCGCTCAGGCACGACACGCTCGTGAGTCGACCCCGAATCCCCGCAGACCCTGGCACGCTGGCGAGAACCGATCCCGCGATTCGCACCACACCGGCGCCTCCTACGGCAAGACACGCTTCCACGCCAGGGCACGACACCGCGTCGAGCCCCCCTACAGCGTCTGACACCACAACGGTTCTCCAGCTGCCTCCCGTCCACCTGAGCACGAGCGGGTGGTGAAAGCCAGCGCCGGTGCTTGCCCAATAGCCGACGGCAACACAGTCGCGCCGCAATGCGCACGACACCGACGACAGCCCGTCTGCCTCCATGCCGCTGGATCCCAAGTCTCTGGCCGGAAGCGGGCTCGGGGTCGATAACAGTGCCCAGGAACGCGTCAGTGATCTGGATTGCTGGGAAACGAACCCACAACCAAGAAGACTGGCTCCGGCAAGAATTGTGGCAATACCGGCAACGCTCGCCAGGCGGCCAGAGAGCCGCAAACACGAACGGCAAGCTACTTCCGTCCGTCGTTCACGTAGCAACCAGCAGCGCGCGGGCCTACAGGTCACCTTGCACATCGCCGACCACCAGCGCGCCCAGGGGAGCTGTGAGATCGGCTCGTCAGGCATGTCCAATGCGTCCGGGACCTCCACGACGCGCCATACCTATATAGTACTCCTGGCCTTCGTTGCGCTCACCCACCAGGTCAATCCTCGACTAGACACCGGCTTCAGATCTTCTGACAGGCAAATGCGACACACCTGTGACCGGATCACGAAAACGCCGAGTCCACCAGCCCGCAACCGTTCCAATCAGAGATCCAATGGGAGAAGAGTTGTCAACTCGCTTTGTATAGGTTCGGCCGTGGACCTATCGTCAGTACGTGGCTCTTGCCGGCTCCCGCTCCAACAGCGCCTTCCTCGCGTATGGCGCCACTGCTCGCAAGTGGACGTCGCGCGTCGCGGACTACGTGGCTCTCACGAAGCCTCGCATCATCGAGCTCCTACTCATCACGACGCTACCCGCAATGCTTCTTGCAAGGCGTAGTGTGCCGTCGGGCTGGTTGGTGCTCTCGACGCTCGCAGGGGGCGCACTCGCTGCAGCAGGCGCAAATGCCGCGAACATGTTCGTTGATCGCGATATCGACAAGCTCATGGAGAGGACTAGGCGACGGCCTCTCGCAGCAGGAACCGTGGCGCCAGGCGCAGCGATCGCACTGGCCGTGCTCCTCGAAGTCGCCGCGGTGGCGGTCCTCTGGATCGCGGCGAACCTTCTCAGTGCCGCGATAGCGCTCGCTGCGGCACTTTTCTACGTGTTCGTCTACACGGCCTGGTTGAAACGATCATCTGCTCAGAACATAGTCATCGGAGGTGCTGCAGGAGCAGCGCCCGCCCTCGTGGGCTGGGTTGCAGTTACCGGCAAGGTGGCCTGGGCGCCTGCGATAATGTGCGTCATTGTCTTCCTGTGGACACCACCGCATTTCTGGTCTCTAGCAGTCCGCTACAAGGACGACTACCACGCTGCCGGCGTGCCGATGCTGCCAGCAGTCGCGTCTCTGAAGAAGACAGGGCAGGAGATCGTACTGTACTCGGCGTTGACGTGCATCACGTCACTCGCCCTAGCGCCGGTTGCCAATATGGGCCCCATCTACGTGATCGCCGCGGTGCTCCTTGGTGGAGTCCTGATGGCTTGCTCTTTGAACTTCGCCCGCAACCACTCAGCGAAGTCGGCCATGCACCTGTTCCACTGGTCGATCATCTACCTAACCCTGCTCTTCCTGGCCATAGCCGTGGACGCCGTCGTACGGTTCCGGTGAGCTCAGGTACCCGGTGAGCCCAGGTCATGCTCTGATCCGGCGGGTGATGAAGTCACCTGGGTGAAGACGTTTCAGGAACAGCTGCACAGGAACAGCTGCAGGCTTCCCGCGTAACGGAAATGGAGACCAAAGCCAAGACCAAGGCGCTTAGAGCTGTCCGTCGGGAGAGTAGAGCTGTCCGTCGGGAGAGTAGTCGCCGGGACAAGCGTTCTCACTGGTGGTCGAACGGCTACGCTCAGGCACTCCTCGCACTGGCTGTCGCGACTGTGGCCGTCATTGCCATTGCGCTTGCTTCTCCAGCGTCGCACATAGAAGGCGAGGCCGCCCCTCCCTTCAAGCTCCCCTCGCTCACGAACCCAAGCCTTACGGTCGCGTTTACTGCGCATGAACACGAGCCCGTAGTGCTGACTTTCTTCGCGTCATGGTGTGGACCCTGCCGAAAGGAGCTGCCCGTACTGGCACGGGTTGCCAACGAGGTGGCCGGATCGGCTGCCGGAAGCGCCCGTTTCATCGGAGTCGACGTAGAAGACTCCCGGACCGGCGGCGAGCAGCTGGTGAGCACCACCGGCGTTGCGTACCCCGTCGGATCAGATCCGAGCGGGAGAGTCGCGGACGGCCTTTACCATCTCGTGGGTCTACCTGCCACGATCTTCATCAGCGCCGATGGGCGCATCGTCGACGTGCATCGGGGAGCAATCAGCCAAGCCACAGCGCTGTCCTGGATCAAGAGAGCATCGCAGACAGCTCGGAGCGTACCGACAGGCTGAGCCGATGTGCAACCGTTCGACCAGTTCAAAGGCCAGTTCCAGCAGATTGCGTCTCTGGCCGCTGGCGTTCGGAGCAAAGGCCTTCTAGCATCCGATGACATGTCTGAACGCACGAGAGATATGCCGCGCCGGTCTTGCTTGTCGGTCCCAGGATCAAGCAAGCGTTTTCTCGACAAGGCGCCGACGATACCCGCCGACATGACCTTCCTGGATCTCGAAGACTCGGTTGCTCCGCTCGAGAAGGAGGCGGCGCGATCAAAGGTCGTCGACGCGATCAAGTCACTGGCTTGGGACGACCGGGTGATGTGCGTGCGAGTGAACGCTTGGGACACGAAGTGGACCTATGGCGATGTGATCGAGGTCGTCAGCGGATCGGGCGAGCGCCTGGACGAGATCATGCTTCCCAAGGTGTCCTCGGCCTTCGAGATACAGGCTCTGGACCTCCTGCTTTCCCAGATCGAAGCCAATTGCGGGCTGCCACCGGGACACATCGGCATAGAAGCGCAAATAGAGACAACGCAGGGACTGATAAACGTTGAGGAGATCTGCGCGGCATCGTCGCGGCTCGAGACGATCGTCTTCGGTCCCGCTGATTTTGCGGCCTCTATGGAGATGCCGATCTTGACCGGGGGTGTTCAGATACCCGAGTACCCAGGCGATCATTTCCACTACGTCTTCTCCAAGATCCTCATGGCGGGTCGCGCCAACGGCTTGCAGGTGATCGACGGACCGTTCCTCAAGATACGCGAGCTCGACGCTCTCAGGGACTACTGCAACAGGACCCGCACTCTTGGCTACGACGGAAAGTGGGCCCTGCATCCAGACCAGGTGACCGTCGTGAACGAGGTCTACTCGCCTACGCAAGAGCAGTTCGACAAGGCCTGCGCAATCCTGGATGCGTACCGGCAGGCCACCGAGGAGGACCGCACCGGGGCCGTCATGTTCGGTGACGAGATGATCGACGAGGCAAGCCGCAAGATGGCTACCAAGTTCATAGCCAGGGGCGAGAGAGCAGGGCTGTCCCGCACTTCCTGAACGCCAGGTCCGAGTCAGAAGCTGGCTGCGTCCTCCAAGTCAGGAGTTGGCTGCGTCCTCCGCCAGCCGGCGCGCTATCACCTTCAGGGCGAGAGTCTCGTCTGCACCTTCGAAGATCGACAGCACTCTGGCGTCAACGAAGTAACGACTCACAGGCATCTCCTCTGCGTAGCCCATGCCGCCATGCACCTGCATAGCCTCGCGAGTGACCCACTCTGCCGCGCGGCAAGCGTAAGCCTTGACCATCGATGCCTCGAGAGCTCCTTGTCCCTTCGCCATCAAGCGGGCCACTTCGTAGCTGAACTGCCGGACCGCCTGCACCGTAACAGCCATCCGAGCGAGCTTGACCTGCGTGAGCTGGTAGTCAGCCGTTGGACGCCCGAAGACGATCCGGTCCCTGGAGTAGGACAGCGCCGCCTCGTACGCTGCCTGCATGACGCCGAGCGCCCGGGCTGCCGTCTGGAGCCGCCCGTTCTCGAACCCCTGCATTTGGTAGTAGAAGCCCTTTCCCAGCCCCTGCTCCCCGCCGATGAGGCAGTCGTTGGAGACCCACCAGTTGTCGAAGGAGACCTCGTAGGAGTGCATTCCCCTATAGCCGATCGTGTCAATGGCTCTACCCTCCATCTTGCCCGGCGAACCGCCATTTGCATGACCTTCGAGATCGTCTTCCGCCTGGACGAACGAGAAGCTGTGCCCATTGGCTCGCGGTTTTGGGACCAACAACAGCGACAGGCCTCTATGCGCCTTGGTGCGATCCGGGTCGGTGCGCGCCAAGAGCATGAGAACGTCGGCACGAGCAGCAAACGTACACCAGGTCTTGACGCCGTTCACCACCCATCCCTGGCCGGCTGGAGAAGCTGTCGTGGTCAAACTGGCCACGTCAGATCCAAAGTCAGGCTCAGTGACGGCGACCGCAGCCATCACGTCACCCGAAGCTAGACGCGGCAACCACGATCGCTTCTGCTCCGGCGTACCGCCCTTCAACAGCGCTCGGGCGAGTATCTCAGGTCTTGTGATCAACGACCCACCGATGCCCAGAGATGCCCATGACAGCTCCTCGGTCGCAATGACCATCCCGAGAAAATCGCTCTCTTCGCCAGAGGCAAGCCCGCCATGCTCCTCGGGGATCGAGAGGCCGAAACCTCCGAGCTCCGCTAAACGGGCGATCACCTCTTCGGGAACGTCGGAGTTCTGTCGGTGCACATCCTCTGCGTAAGGCTTGACCCTCTCCTCGGCGAACCGATGAAACGTCTCCCGGACCATCTCGAAGTCGGCGTCGAGATGGCGACCTGCGTCAACCTGAGCGAGTGATGCTTGAACCTGCGGGTCGCGCCACACCCGCAGGAAGTCGAGAGCGGGATCGAGCCATCCACTGCTCAAGCCCCAAAGCCCTTCGCGGGCAAATACGCGAGATTGGATGTCAGCCAGCGCCTCAGCGACGAACACGCAGGAGGTTCTGGCCTCCTGGTCGCCGTAAGCGCCATATGCAAGCATGCTCTGCGCAACCCTGATAGCGGAGGCTGCGTGCGCCAGGTCATAGGCCACCTGCTGGTTGAGATCTATATCTCCCGCCCCGGCCAGCCAGGCTGCAGCGGTAGCGATCGCCCCCTGCGCAGCGGTCACAGCCCGCGATGCGCTTGCAAGTTCGTCTTGGCTCATCGCCCACGACGTTACCCGCATCAGCGCTCTGGCGCCTGCGCCAGGATGGTCACCAACGGTGGGAGGATCACGGGATCATCACCGGGATCGACACCTGTCAGAGAGGTTATATAGTCGATCACTGGACCTTGTCGGGCCCCCGCTGGCGCTTCCGCCCAAGCGTCGACCAGCGTCAGCCCAACCTCCATGACCAGCGACGGAAGGTACGCTCCAATGTCCGGGTGTCGCGCGGCCGGCATCGAGAACGGGGCCCCGCCGATCCGGCCAGCTGAGGTGATCGGCTCTTGGGCCACCACCCATCCTCCTGGTCGTACGGAGCGGCGCATCCGAGCGAGCACCACCTGTGGACTGTGGACGTGCATCAAGAGAAACCGGCAGAAAGCCAGATCCACCAGCTCAGGCAGAAGCAAGTCCTCGCCGGCCTGCGTCACTGCAAGCACCTGGCTGTGGGCCGATGCCGCTGCTGCCACGACGTCGCGCGAACGCGGGTCGCTGTCGACGGCATAGACACGACCCGCATGCCCCACGATCTCAGCCAGCGCGACGGATACGTCCCCACCGCCTGCGCCGACGTCGACGCAACGCCATCCTGAGCCGATCTCGAGCCTCTTCAGCGCCGTGGCGAGCGGCCTGCGGTAGACATCGTTTCGTAAGCCGAGCTCGGTCATCGTAGGCTGGTGGGCAACAGAGCCCAGGATGACAATAGAAAGAACGATAGAAAGAGATGTTGCGTTGGACCTGACATCATCTATGAAACGTAGCCCCTTGCCGCCGGTTCCCGCCGCAAGAGCGCCCGTTGCCGCAAGAAAACACGCTGGTTTGCAATGAACGCGACCATGCTCCTGTGCGATGCGGCTCAAGTAGCTGATGGAAAGCTCTATGTGCTCGGAGGAGGCTGGAGCATCACAGGCCCAGAGCCGACTCCGTCGGGCATCGCGATGAAGCTCGACGTCGCGTGGAGCGAAGCCGACCTACGGCATCAATGGGAGCTCTACCTGATCGACCAGGACGGACAGCCGGTTACTGTGGAGACGCCGGCCGGCCGGCAGGCAATCGAAGTTCGCGGCGAGTTCCAGGTGGGACGCTCCAGCGCCGTGCCCGAGGGAAGCCCGATCGATGTAGCGCTCGCGGTCAACTTCGGCCCGCTGCCGCTACGTCCAGGCAACCGCTACACATGGCGCCTGTCGATCGATGGCGAGTCCGAGACAAACTGGGCCCTCAGCTTCACGACAAGGCCCGTGATGCCTCCGTCAGAGCCTTGACCTGGACATCGGCGCCAGCGCGCCACCGGCGACCGACACGGCGCCTGCAACCAGCTTGCCAATGTCCTCCAGCGGCCCCACCCCGCCAGAGTGGACGAATGCCGCTCCCGAGTACTACACCCGAGACATGACAGTTCACGAACGCCCATTTGGCCGGTACTTCGAAGACTTCACAGCTGGTGATGTGCTGAGGCATTGGCCAGGCAAGACCATCACCGAGTATGACGATCATCTGTTCTGCATGATCACAATGAACCATCATCCCCTGCACACCAATGAGTGGTTTGCAGAGTCCGAGTCCGTCCACGGCAAGAACGTGGTGGTCGGGAACCTGGTCTATTCGCTCGCGCTCGGCATGAGCGTGCCCGACGTGAGTGGATCTTGCATTGCCAACTTGGAAGTAGAGTCGCTCGTTCACCGCAACCCGACCTATCACGGCGACACGATCTATGCGGAGACCCGTGTTCTCGACAAGGTGGAGTCAAGGTCCAAAGCGGACCGAGGCATCGTGTCGGTGGAGACGAAGGCGTTCAACCAGCGCGGCGAGGAAGTCTGCTATTTCCGCCGCAAAGTGCTTGTCTGGAAGCGTGATGCGGCGCCAGCCCGCAAGCGTCCATACCCTGAGGACGCCTGGACCTGACAGTCCACTACGTCCAGCGTCGTTAGCTGGCCGTGGTCGTGATGCATCAGACCGGTCCCGGCGACCTAACGTTGCCTACATGACGCCTCGCACACGGCGGCGCAAGCACAGAACGTTCGCCACCGGATGCCTAGTGCTGCTCGGGCTGCTGCTCGGGGCTTCCTTGCTCACCGCGTGCGCAAGCACCACAACGCCCCGGACTAGGACTTCGCCCACGACTCCAACACCACGGCCGGCTCAGGCACCCACTGCTGCGGCACGCCAGCCTGGCGCGGGCCCGACAGGCCACCCAGCCGCACGTGCCGGCGCCACCTACTCGACAGGGACGAAGGCGCCGAGCAGCTTCCCAAGCTCGGTGCCACTCCCCGGCGGTTATAGATCGATCACCTCTACAACGAGCCAGCGACCTGGCGCTGGCTGGATGCTCGCCGTCGCCATCAAGGGACCAGCATCAGATGCAATCCAGTCCTACCGCCGCCAGTTGGAAGCAGCCGGTTTCACAGTTGCCAACCCCGTCCAATCCGGCCTGGAGGAGTACATCACTGCCCGGAGCAGCCGGTGGATCGTGAACGCAAGCGTCGCGACGCTTGCCGGCGCCGCTGGGCAAGCGTCGCCGGGCGGCTATGTAGAGATGAGCATTGCAGTAGGACCGATCTCAACGCTGCGCACGCTATCGGGCGGCTGACACTTGACCCGCTGAACCGTCCGGCGTGGCCACAGCCGAACCGTCCGGCGTGGCTGCCGACGCTGCTGCAAGAGAGCCATCAGCAGAAGCATCTCCGCCAGGGACACCTCGGGCAGCGTTGACAAGGCTGAGCACTTCTGCGCCGTCCACAGTCTCCTTCTCTAGTAGTGCAGTAGCCACGGCAATCAAGCCGTCCTTGTTCTCGGTGAGAAGCTTCACGGCTCTCTCTTCCTGCTCGCGCAGGATCCGCTCCACCTCTTCGTCGATGACCTTGCTCGTGTTCTCCGAGTAGTCACGCGAGTGCAGCAAGTCCTCGCCCAAGAAGACCATCCCCTGCGAGCCCCATGCCATAGGACCGACCTGGTTGCTCATGCCCCACTCCCGGACCATCTTGCGAGCAAGCTCCGTGTTGCCGACAAGGTCGTTGCTGGCTCCCGTGGAGAGATCCCCATAGATGATCATCTCGGCAGCACGCCCTCCCATCCGGACCGCGAGCGAATCTTCGATATGGCCACGAGGGTAGATGTGGCGCTCCTCGATCGGCAGCTGCTGAGTGACGCCAAGAGCCATGCCCGTGGGCAGGATCGTCACCTTGTGAACTGGATCGGCGTTGGGCAGCGTGCAGGCCAATACCGCATGCCCTGCTTCATGGTATGCGACGCGCTCTTTCTCCTCGTCGGAGAGGACAAGGCTCTCGCGGCGCTGGCCCATGAGGACTCGATCTCTCGCCGCTTCGAAGTCCATCGTCTCGATCTGGGCGCTGCCGCGCCGGACCGCATGAAGCGCAGCTTCGTTCACCAAGTTGGCAAGGTCGGCGCCGCTCATCCCCGGAGTTCCCCGCGCCAGGACAGACAGATCCACGTCTTGGGCCACCCGCTTGTCCTTGCAGTGCACCTGGATGATGGGTAGCCGCTCGTCGAGATCCGGAAGGGGAACGACTATCTGGCGATCAAAACGGCCGGGACGGAGCAAGGCCGGATCGAGAATGTCAGGGCGGTTGGTCGCCGCCATCATGACGATGCCTTCGGTGGCGTCGAAGCCATCCATCTCCGAGAGCATCTGGTTCAAGGTCTGCTCTCGCTCGTCGTGACCGCCTCCGAGGCCCGCACCCCTCTTGCGACCGATCGAGTCGACCTCGTCCACGAAGATAATGGCCGGCGCCTGCTTGCGGGCGACTTGGAACATGTCGCGAACACGGCTCGCTCCGACCCCGACGAACATCTCCATGAAGTCCGACCCACTGACCGACATGAAAGGGACACCGGCCTCACCCGCCACCGCTCTTGCCAGAAGGGTCTTGCCGGTCCCAGGCGGACCCACAAGCAGGATCCCCTTAGGTATACGCGCGCCGATGTCGCGGAAGCGGCCGGGCTGTTTCAAGAAGTCGACCACCTCGGATATCTCTTGCTTGACGCCCGGGTAGCCAGCGACGTCAGCAAAGGTGGTATGCGGCCGTTCGGTGCTGTACGTCTTGGCCTTCGACCGCCCGATCGACATGATGCCGGACATCTGGCCTTGGAGCCTGCGGTTCAACCATACAAATACACCCACCAAGAGCAGGATGATCAAGACCTCCGGCAGGAGCGTGGCAAGAAGACTTGAGCTCGGGGTCACGTAGTTCAGCTGTGCGCCCGAGCTCGCGAGGCTCGCGGTCTCGACATTCGTCTGTGGCTCAGGGCCGTTCACCGTGTACGAGACGCCGCTCTTCAGCTTTCCAGTGACGACACCGTTGTTGTTGTTCACTGTGGCGGTGGCTACCTGCTTGTCCTTGAGCGCTGTTATGAAGCTCGTATAGCTCACAGAGGTGGTGCTCTTATGTGAGAGCAAGCCGGGAAGGAAGAGGATCACCACGACAACGCCTGTCAGCGCGATGAACAGCCAGCGGCGTGCCTGGTCGTTGCGACCTGGCCCATCCTGGGGGATCTGACCTGGGAGTCGCGACCGCCCGCGGTCCGGCGATCGCGGATCAGGCGGCTGGCGGCTCATGCTCTTCCATCGTAGGCGCCCTGTGGGCGCCGGGATTGGTCAGCGTTGGCTGGAGCAGGCATATGTCGAGGTTCTCGGGTCGTCTCACCTTGGTCTGATGGGGTCTGAGGGGTCACTTTGGTGGTTCATGCGAGATCGGGACAGGCTCGTCCTTCACCGGTGCGCCTGTCATTGACGCGACCGTGGTCTCCTGGTACATCGTAGCCGAGCTTACGCTGCTACCGGAGACGGGTCAGCCGCTACGCCAGAACGCGTGCAGCAAAGACGCCCCGAGCACCCACGAGCAGTAGCGTCATGGGCGTGGAAGCAGACGCCGAGCCGGGGACAGGCCAAGAGCGGGGGATGAGCCAGAAGCCTGAACAAGGCGTTCCGGCGCACGCTCCGCGGGCGGTGAGCGACGGGTTATATTGGCTGATCGCGGCTGGCGCCGGCTTTCTCGCTGGCGGGATCCTCGCTCAAGTCAGCGTGCTCGTATGGGCGGCCGCCACCGGCAACGCAACGGACGGGCGGCTCGCTCACCTGCAGAGCTTGGCCAGCCCGCCCGAAGGCCTTGTACTGTGCGAGCTGGTAGGGCTGTGGGTCGGCCTGCTCTGTGCAGCCGGTCTCGCCAGCAGGCTGCGAGGCACGCGCCACTTCGCCCGCGACATGGGGCTCGCCATAAGACTGTGGCCGGACATACCGCTCGGCATCGTGACCGGAGCTGCGCTGCAATTCATCGTGATCCCGGAGCTCTATGTCCCGTTGGCAAGGTACATACCGCACTTCACACGCCAGTTCTCACGTCCGGCTAAACGCATTGCCGGCGCATCTCAACATGGATCTGCGTTGCTGGTGCTCTTTCTCTTCGTAGCGGTGCTGGCCCCGATCGTCGAAGAGATCTTCTTCCGGGGGCTCCTGATGCGCTCCCTCGAGCGGCTGTCGAGCCCTGCTGGAAAGATCGCGTCGTCAGTGGTTCCCGTCATCGGTTCCGCCATCCTCTTCGGCTTGGCGCACTACGAGCTCTTGCAACTTCTGGGGCTCGTAGTCGTCGGCCTCGTCTTGGCATGGTTTGCATTGAAGACCGGACGCCTTGGCCCGGGGATCATCACCCACATGACCTTCAACGCCATAGCGTTGGCCGCCACGGCACATCTCTTGTCCGGCTGAGTGCACTTGGCCGAGTGAGATGCCCGGGGCGCGCACGCGCCCTGTAGGCAGGATGCGGCAGTATCGGTTGACATGAGCTCGCGCTCGTCATCCAAGACAACAACGGGGTGTCCAGCGCGCCGCTCACGGGCTCGATTCCCCGCAGCACGCTGGCCGTCTCGATGGACGCCACGGTGGCCGAGCGCAGCAGCGACGGTCTCGCTGCTTACCGTCGGAGTGGCGACTGCCGTCGTCGTCTGGCAACTGCACCCGTCGCTGCTGCTGGCTAATACCACAACAACGGGTGGTGATACGGGAGCGCACATTGCCCTGCCTGCGTACATGAAGACGCACCTGCTGAACCACCTGAGGCTTACCGGATGGAGCCCCGAGTGGTTCGCGGGGTTCCCCGCGTTCACCTTCTACTTCCCGCTGCCAAGCCTTCTCATAGCGCTGGGCAGCTACCTGATCCCTTACAATATCGCCTTCAAGCTGGTCACAGTGCTCGGATCCGTTGCGCTCCCTATTGCGGCCTGGAGCTTTGGAAAGCTCTTCGGGGCACGTCGACCCATACCTGAGTGCCTGGCGGTCGCCTCCTTGCCTTTCCTGTTCGACCAGACCTTTACGATTCTCGGAGGCAACATTGCCTCGACGATGGCAGGCGAGTACGCGTTCTCGCTTTCGCTAGCGCTCGCGCTCGTGTTCCTCGGCGTCATGTCCAAGATGATGAGGACGGGACGTCACCAGGCTCTCGCGGCGATACTGCTCGCACTGTGCGCGCTCGCTCACGTCGTACCAGCGCTCTACGCCGCTGCCGGAGCTGTCGTCATCACGTTGATCAGCCCGTCGATACGACGCCTGCGCTGGTCTGCGACGGTCGCCGTCACATCCTCTGCGCTGGTCGCTTTTTGGGCCCTTCCTTTCATTGCGGAGCTTCGCTACACCTCGAACATGGGTTGGATCAACGTTACCAACTACGTTCACCAGCTGTTTCCTGAGTACCGATGGTGGGTGCTGGCCCTCGCCGTGATCGGCCTGGCCGGCTCCATCGTCTGGAAGGAGAAGGTAGGGCTCTTCCTCGCGATCATGGCGGCGCTGGCGCTCCTCGGCTTCCGCTTTGCCCCTCAGAGCAAGCTGTACAACGCAAGGCTGCTTCCGCTATGGGTGATCTCGGAGTACCTTCTCGCCGGCGTCGGCTTCGCCTTCCTCGGCGTCGCAGCGATCCTGGCCTGGCAACGGCTGAGCCAGAGCGGGCGCCAGAGCGGGCAATACCCGCAGTGCCGGCTGCACCCGCAGTGCCCACAGTGCTCACAGTACAGGCAGGTCACACCCCTATCGCCATCTTCCGAGCAAGAGGTCCCCGGGCGAGCGGAGCCCGAGCCTGCATTGCCCGAGCCTGCATTGCCCGAGCCTGCATTGCCCGAGCCTGCATGGCACGGCGGTGGCGAAGGCCTTGTGGAGCCCGAGCCGGCCTCGGCATCGATGCCGGCCGCGGACCCTGTGACCAGCGGGCTTGGGGACGGCCGGCAAGCTGCAGACCGGCAAGCTGCAGACCGGCAAGCTGCAGAAGCTACGACGCGCGGCCAACATGCTCTGCGCTGGTCGAGCACGCAGAGAACCAGGCCAGGATCGATCGGCGTCCCTCTCGCCGCGCTCCTGCTCGGCTGCGCGGCCGTCCTCGTACCGCTCACGGTGGGCATGCCGGCCTCCTTGCTTACCCGTGATCACGGGGTCCCAGCCCCAGCCAAGAGCTTTGTGAGCTCCTGGGTCAACTGGAACTACAGTGGCTACCAGGGAAAACCTGCCTATCCGGAGTACCGAGCGCTGATGCGAACGATGACAAAGGTAGGCAAGAAGTACGGATGTGGCCGGACAATGTGGGAGTACTCGAGCTCCCTCGAGCGGTTCGGGACCACCGAAGCGCTGATGCTGCTGCCTTACTGGACTCACGGCTGCATCGACTCGATGGAGGGGCTTCTGTTCGAGTCATCGGCGACCACCCCATACCACTTCATCAACCAGGCACAGCTGTCAGCGCACCCCGACTATGCGATGGTAGGCCTGCCCTACCCCCCGTTGCAGGTGACCCAAGGTATCGAGCACCTCCAGATGCTCGGCGTGCGCTACTTCATGGCGTCATCAAAGGTTGTACGCGCAGCTGCCGCGAAGGATCCGGCGCTGACGCTCGTCGCACGTAGCGGCCCATGGCGATACCCGCCCAGCTACTACGGCGGCACCTACACCTGGAACATCTACCTGGTGCATGGATCGAGCACCGTGGTCGGACTACACGACCAGCCTGTCGTGGCCCGGGGTCTGACGGCGGGCGGGAAGACCTGGCAACAAGCCTCCCTAGCCTGGTACGACGATCCCGCAAGATGGAACGTACTTATGGCTGCAAGCGGACCGAAGTCCTGGTCAAGAGTATCGTCCTATGATCTTCATCCACCGGTGCGACCCGTTAGGTACACGACGGTGAGCCACATCATCACAACGAGCGATACCATCCACTTCACGGTCGATCACGTCGGCTCGCCCGTACTGGTGAAGACATCTTTCTTCCCCAATTGGCACGCCACTGGAGCGCGCGGACCCTGGCGCGTGACGCCCAACCTCATGGTGGTGATCCCCACTAGCCGTACGGTGGTCCTGAGGTATGGGTATACCCCGGTAGACGCCGCAGGCGGCACGCTGACGCTGCTCGGAGTCGCGGGAGCAGCCTTGCTGGCTTTCCGGCGGCGGCCACGGTCACGGCAGCGGCAGCGGTCACGGCAGCGATCACGACCACGGCAGCGGCAGTCACGATACGGCCACGGTGCTCGGCAGGCAGGAGCCAGCGGCCCGCACTAGGCTCCCGGGTGCCATGAAGTCGTTCGAAGCCGTGTTCAAAGCGTACGACGTGCGCGGTGTCGTGCCCGACGAGCTCGACGCTCGGATGTGCTACGCGATCGGTGTGGCTTTCTCACGCTTTTGCCAGGCCAAGCGGGTCATAGTCGCACGCGATGCTCGCGTCTCTGGCATCGAATTGGGGTCCGCTTTTTCGGACGGGGTCCTCGCGACCGGCACTGACGTGGCAGACCTCGGACTTGCGTCTACAGACATGCTCTACTACGCCTCGGGGAAACTGGACCTGCCAGCCGCGATGTTCACTGCGTCACACAACCCCGGTCGGTACAACGGCATCAAGTTCTGCCTCTCCGGGGCACGCCCGGTAGGGAGCGAGACAGGCCTCGTCGAGATCAGGAACATGGCGCAAGATCCGCTCGGACAGGTGGTAACACCAGGCACGCCTGCCTCGGATGCTCGACCGGACGCGAACACGAGCGGGAGCGGGAACGGACCAACTGCTGGGCGCAGCGATCACATCGAGCTGCTCGACGACTACGCCGATCACGTACGTTCATTCGTAGACGTAGCAAGCCTGCGTCCTTTGAAGGTGGTGGCTGATGTCGCCAACGGGATGGGCGGCCTGGTCGTGCCGCGGATCTTCGCCCGCCTGCCGTTCGATCTCCACCTCCTGTACCCAGAGCTCGACGGTACATTCCCCAACCATCCAGCGGATCCCATACAGGAGGAGAACCTCAAAGATCTGAAAGCCGCGGTGATCGAGAAGCACGCAGATGTTGGACTTGCCTTCGACGGCGATGCCGACCGAGTCTTCTTGGTTGATGAAAGGGCGGAACCGATATCAGGCTCGCTGACAACGGCGCTGGTTGCTCAGGCCATGCTCGCCAAGCACCCCGGCAGCACCATTCTGTACAACCTGATCTGCTCGAAAGTCGTCCCAGAGGTGATATCGGAGAGCGGTGGGGCGCCAGTCAGGACGCGCGTTGGCCACTCGTTCATCAAGGAGGTCATGGCTTCGACGAACGCGGTCTTTGGAGGCGAGCACTCGGGACATTACTACTTTCGTGACAACTACAGAGCTGATTCGGGCCTCATCGCCGCCATGATCGTGCTCGAGGTCATGTCCGCGACGACCGAACCCCTGTCGAGCCTGACATCGGGGTTCCGGCGCTATGCGAGCTCGGGTGAGATAAACTTCGTGGTCAACGATCCGGTATCGGCAGTGGACGCCGTCGCTTCGATATGCTCCTCGAGCGGAGCGCACCTGGACCGCACCGATGGGCTCTCAGTCGAGATGGGCGATTGGTGGTTCAATGTTCGTCCTTCTAACACCGAGCCCTTGCTCAGGTTGAACGTCGAAGCGCGCACAGAGCAGGGGTGCGCACACGGGATCGAGGAGGTGCGGAGCATGCTTCGCGGTGCAAAGCTGCTGGATGATACCGAGCCGTCCGGAGCGCCGGAACACGAAGAGGAGCATGAAGATTCGAGAAGGGAGAGCTGAATTGTCACTGGATCCTCTCTTGCTGGAGATCCTGGCCTGCCCGGAGGACAAGGGTCCCCTGTACTACTTCCCAGACGATGAGACGTTGTACAACCCCAGGCTCCGGCGCCGCTACCAGGTCCGCGACGGGATACCTGTGATGCTCGTCGACGAGGCGGAGATCGTTGACGAGCGCGAGCACGAGAGGCTGATGCGCGAGGCGTCGGAGAAGAACTTGAAGCTCACATTCGATCCGGAGTCGCGGTGATCCGCGGGCCGCAGGACGTCGATTCGCTTGGCATGTTCGAGGCGGTTGCGGGACTTCCGGAACAGGTCGCGGCTGCAGCTGGCGCATCCAGGGGACTGAAGGGCCTGCCAGAACATGACGATGTGGAGAACGTCGTGGTGTTGGGAATGGGCGGCAGCGGCATGGCCGGTGAGGTGCTGCTGGCCGTAGCGGCGCCATTCATGGCCGTGCCGGTCTCAGTCGTCAACTCCTACACGCCACCTGCCTTCGTCGGCAGGGGATCCCTGGTCTTCGCGGTCTCCTTCTCCGGGGACACCGAAGAGACACTGGAGGCAGCCGAAGAGGCTGCCGACGCGGGAGCAAGGATGGTGATGGTGACCGGGGGCGGAGCACTGGCCGAGCTGGCGGAGAAGATCGGAGCGCCCACAGTGCGGCTCCCTACAGGTATACCCCAACCACGAGCTGGACTTGGTGCGATGTGCATACCGCCGCTCATGGTGCTGGAGGACATCGGCCTCTTCAGAGGAGCTACCCAGTGGGTCGCAGAGGCCGTAGCCCAGCTGGAGATCCGCAGGAACGCCCTGATCGCGGACGATGAGCTCGTTGAAGAGATAGCACGGCGCATAGGGCGGACGATCCCTGTCGTTCACGGCGCCCAGGAGCTGGGCGAGGTGGCAGCAAAGCGCTGGAAGAAGCAGGTCAACGAGAATGCCAAGTCTCCTGCGTTCTGGTCAGCCTATCCGGAGCTGTGCCACAACGAGGTTGCCGGGTGGGGCCAGAACGGCGACGTGACCCGCCAGGTGCTCAGCGTGGTGAACCTCCGCCACGATGCCGAGCATCCTCAGGTGAGCAAGCGGTATGAGATCGTTCGCGAGATCCTCGAGGAGTCTGTGGCGGACGTCATAGATGTGAGGGCTCAAGGTGAGGGTGATCTTGCCCAGCTCATGGACTTGGTGCTCATCGGAGATTTCGTATCGCTCCGTCTGGCCTATACTGCTGGCGTGGACCCCGGCCCGGTGCCCGTCCTTGCCGACATGAAGATGCGTCTCGGCAGCAGATGATCGTTCGCTGACTTGTGGTTCGCATACAGCATGCGGCTCGCGAGCGCGTATCCGCGCGATGAGAGAACCGAGGGCCGTGTGAGGGAGGGGATGGGGCGCCAGGGAGGCAGGAAAACGACAGACAATCATGATGACAGAGAAGGGAAGAGAACGGACGGCCAATGGCAGATCGAACTGAGCACGACATAGCAGACCCGGCACTTGCAGACCTCGGTCAGCAGCGTATCGCATGGGCCGATGCGAACATGCCGGTGCTCGCCTCCATCAGGGAGCGCTTCGCGAAGGAGCGACCGTTGGACGGCGTGCGCGTCGCAGCCTGCCTCCACGTGACGACCGAGACCGCGAACCTGCTGAGAACACTGTCTGCCGGCGGAGCGAAAGTATACGCGTGCGCGTCCAACCCCCTTTCAACTCAAGATGACGTGGCGGCCTCGCTCGTCCGGGACGAGGGCATACCCACCTACGCCGTCAAGGGAGAGAGCTCCGATCTCTACTACGCTCACATCGACGCCATCCTCGACGCTCACCCCGGCCTCACCATGGACGATGGCTGTGATCTCGTGTCCAGGCTGCACAAGGACCGCCCAGGGCAGGTCAAGGAGGTTCTGGCCGGCACGGAGGAGACGACGACCGGTGTGATCCGCCTGCGGGCAATGCAAAAAGATGGGGCGTTGGGGTATCCGATAGTGGCGGTGAACGATGCGTCCACGAAGCACATGTTCGACAACCGCTACGGCACGGGGCAGTCGACCATCGACGGGATCGTTCGAGCGACGAACATCCTCCTGGCGGGCAAGCGTATGGTCGTCGCCGGGTACGGCTACTGCGGCAAGGGAGTGGCAAGCCGCGCGCGGGGCATGGGCGCTCAGGTGATCGTCTGCGAGGTGGATCCTCTCCGGGCTCTCGAAGCGGTGATGGACGGGTTCCGCGTCGAGCCGATGGAGATCGCCGCAAGGGAAGGGGAGATATTCGTCACAGTCACCGGCGACCGCGACGTCCTGCGCCGGGAGCACTTCCAGCTCATGCCCGACGGCGCCCTGCTCGCAAACGCAGGGCACTTCGACATCGAGATCGATCTGGCCTCACTGGCCGATCTCGCAGGGGCGACCCGCAGGTCCGTGCGTCCGGGAGTCGAGGAGTTCCTCGTGCCACACCACACCGGGGAGCCGACACGCGTTCTCGTCATAGCGCAAGGGCGACTCGTCAACCTTGGCGCAGCCGAAGGCCATCCTGCGGCGGTCATGGACATGAGCTTTGCCAACCAGGCGCTGGTAGCCGAGTGGGTGGTGAAGCACGGCAAGAACCTCGAGCCTGAGGTCCTCGGTGTTCCAGAAGAGATCGACTCCGAGGTCGCGCGTCTGAAGTTGGCGAGCATGGGCGTCGAGATCGATATTCTGACGCCGGCGCAGCAGGAGTACCTGTCATCCTGGGCTACCGGCACCTGAGCCGAACCACGGGATGCTCCGCCCGCGCGTTCCAGCGCAGCACCTGATTGTCAGGAGATCACCCCACATCTGTGCAGCGCTGGCCCTTGCTGTAGCTATCTCGGGGTGCAGCACCGCTCCCACTCGGACCACACTGCCCAAGCCGGCGCCACACATCAGATTTCGACCGGCCGCCACTCCTACCCACACTCTGCTCCCGATACCTGTGATGCCGTCGACGCGGAGCACCATAGTGGCCGCTGTGAGACATGCGACATGCCAGCCAGCCGGCGCCACCGGACTCGACACGGCCATGGTGGCATCCAGCTACGAGCGCATCACCGGGAGAGTCAACGCCTACGGATGCCAGGTAGCAATATACATCCCACCCGCAGCACACAACGTGGTGCTCAAGGACCTCGCTATTTCCAACGCCAGCGAGCACGCTGTGTTCGCCCAGAACGCCTCTCAAATAGCGATCACAGACAGCCGAGTGTCGGTCTCGGCCGCCGCTGCGAACACGACGCTCGGCTCGGCTCCGCCGCCTCCCGAAGACAAGACGATTGTGTTAGTTGGCACAACTGACGCTCTCGTCGAGTACAACGTGCTTGCCGGAAACTGGAACCTCGGGATATCGGTGACTGACGACGGGCCTGTCGACCCTGCCGCAGACCGACCGGGCATCCCCAGCGCGGCTAGAGGCAATGCAGTGATTGGGAACATGCTCTCTGGCGGCGTGCGAGGCTGCGGGATCGTCGTAGCCGCCTACAACCCAGGCGAAGGCGTTACTAACAACCTGATAGCCGCCAACACCCTGAAGAACGTCACCCCGGGTGGCATTGTCATTGCGGCTGATCCACCGGGCACTGCTGCAATAGGAAACGTCGTGCAGGACAATGTCATTTGGCACAATCAGCTGCCGGGTGTGATCGTGCACTCCAACTCAGCTGGCCAGACCGTAAGCGACACAGTTGTGACCGGCAACACCATAGTCGACAGCGGGACGATGCCAAGCTACCTCAAGTTCTTGGGCATTCTTGGAGGCCATAGAACCGGCGTTGCGATCCTCGGCTTCTCTGTGGCTCCACAGGGGACTGTGGTCAGCCACAACGTGATCAGCGGCGAGCACTACGGCATCTATCAAGCGGACGCCGCCGGCACACGACTGGCTGGCAACACTGTAATGAACCTTCGCCAACGTGGGCGGGAATTCTTCAGCCTGCCGCACCTTCCCCCAGGGTCGTCCAGCTACTACGAGGGCCCGGACTACTACCACGCCTCGCCGCCCAGCTCGCCGTAACACAGCTACGAGACTGCGCGGGCTGGCGCCTCGTCCTCCCGCCGTGCTAGCCGGCCGTAAGTCAGTTGGTCTGGCTCCACCAGATCCGCCAGGCGGCGGGATTCGAGCCGCCACAGCCATAGATGCCGACCCAGACCTGAAGGGAGCTGTGAAAAGCAAGCCCACCAGGCGGCGTCAAGTACATGACATCGGCGTACGCGCCGTTCCTTCGCATCTGGCCGCCCTCGATCCCAGTCAAGTTCGTCCCGAACTGTGCAGCGCCCCAGATGTCATCGCCAAGCATTTGCCGACCATCGATATAGACATTCGCTCCCATGCAGGCACCGTTCCCGTCCTGGTAGGCGCTCAGCACCAACCCCTTGAACACGCCCGAGCCGCTCACGTTGACCGCCCACGTACCGCTGTTGGTCTGCCAGCAGCTCCAGCACTGGACCATCTGCGCGTTCCCGTGGCCGTTCTCGGTCTGTACACGCCACGTGCCGTTATAGGGCTTCTCGGGGAAGTTCCCCACGTTCACAGTAGGCTGGTTCCCGATGTTCACGGTGGGCGTGTTCGAGACCGAGACGTTCACCGGGGGAAGCGACGAGTGCGCGGTGCTTGCTCCAGCAGGCGACGTCGTGAGCGCTGCTGCCGCGCCCAGACCGGCGCCGACCATGAGGGCGGCCGCCACGATCAGGCCAGCGAACGCAGACCTCGCGGCCCTCGCTCGCCCCCGTGGTTCTTGCCTCACTTCACCTCGAGCTCCGTGTTCTCTTCTTGGCCCTCTCACGTGCCCAACCTCCTAACGCTTTGCGCGCCTATGCGCTCCGCACACCTCGTAGACGTCTAAAACCTAGACGGCTAAGTATACCAAGCCCGCATTCAAAGAAGAATGCACTCGCGGCACGTTCGCCACAACGCGCGCATCCCTACGTGTGACGTGGGTTATAGTGTGTCGTGGGCGTCGCGCGTCACAGGGTCGCTGTCACCGAGCTACGGCGACAGCGGCTGGCATTGTCACCGTTAATAGCTGTAGGATTAACGGGGTCAGGTTTGTCCCTGGTCATTGGAACGATCCTGATCAACGAGATGCGAGGTGTCTAAGGGATCATCAAGGGGCTTGTGAAGGGCGCAGGGCGTGGAGGAGGACATGAGGAGCCAGCATGACTCTCATCGATGGGCAAGGCAGTCAAGACGGCCCCAATCATTGCCGTCTCAGTCAGGAGTGACGTACGATGCGTGTGCACAGGCCTAGGTCTCACAGGGCCCCGCAGAACAGGGTCCCCTGGCGGGTAGCCGTGCAGAACACGGCACGCCAAGTCGTCAGGCCAAGAAGAGGTGAAGCAGCGTTCGGGTTGGTCGAGGTGATCATTGCGATCGTGATCCTGCTCATCGTCCTCGTGCCTGCAGCCGCACTGCTTGCAAACGCGCTCAACGCTCAGTTCAACGCTCAGTTCCGCCTGACAGCCTCCAACCTGGCAAGCAAGCAGACCTCTGGCGTGCAGGCCATGGCCGAGCAGAATTTCAGCGCGGCTTTCAACAGCTTTGTCATGGGCCAGGCCCCCGCCGAGAACGGAAATCCACCGCGAGCTGTCGTAGACCCGGCGAACCCGTACCTTCCGGCGCCTGGATGCAACTCGGGCGCCACCAATTACCTGGGCTCTCCAACCGCCCAACCTTGCTCGCAGAAGGTCGGCAACATCAACTACACCGTCCAGCCATACAATGCTTGGGTGCCGTCCCCAGGCAGCGGTTACACCGGTGCAGCGCTCACGTCGTCTTCGTGCATGAACATCCCGGGCGCTTACCCCTACTACAAGGTGAACACCTTGAACGAGGTGACGCAAGGACCCCCGATAGTCCTTGACGCCACAGCGAAGGTGACGTGGGTACAGCAAGGCCAGACATACTCGATCGTGCAGTCGACCCTCCAGGCGCCACCGCAAGCGTTCTTCAACGCCAACGATGGGTACATAGACGCCCAGGTGCAGGGGATCCCCAACACTCAGTCTGCGTGGGTCTTCGTGAACGAGCCGGCAAGCCTGACAGGCACCAGTAGCCCGGTCACCTATTACGCTCCTTCGAGCACGCCGGGAAACTGCGCCTTCTTCGTGAACCTCCCCCCTGGCCCCAATTACCAAGTCGGAGTGTGCCAGATCAGGCCGGAGTCGAACCCCCTCCTTCCTGTGTACGGACAAGCCTGCGACGGGTACGTCACAGCCACCGTCACGGTGACCGCCACTCAGGGAACGCCCGTCACGGTGATACCACTGAACTGCTACTCCCAGTCCGTGATGCAGGACGGGCCGCTTGCCTACTGGCAGCTAAATGAGCTCAGCGGGACCACTGCGGCCGACTCCTCCGGCAACGGCTACAACGGAACCTACGAGGGAAGCTACAGCCTCGGTCAACCCGGAGTCGCTCCGAACTGCAGTTCTGCCACGTCGACCACCTCGTTGGGGCTCGCCGGTGGAGGCTATGTAGCCACGCCGCTCGGGAACCCGACCGGAACCCCACCACCGCAGTACTTCGAAGTAAACGCCTTCACGGTCGAGGCATGGGTGAAGATACTGGGGTACCCAGCAGGTTCTGGCGCAAACCCGCGAATAGTGGCGAACGCAAAGACGGACAATCCGCCAGGAGCTCAGCCTGGCACCAACGGCTCTAGAGGTTTCGAAATCTGGGTAAATTCGGGCGGCTCAACCGAGACCTTTGCAGTCGGCAACGGGCTGGTCAACGCGCTAGCGACCGGGTCTGAGCAGCTCAACACAGGACAGTGGTACTTCCTCGCGGGCACCTACGATGACGCTACCGGAGTCGCCACCCTGTACGTTGACGGCCAGCCGATCTCGACGGCCAACCTGCAAGGCGGCGGCCCTGTGGCTCCAACCCTGTACCCCATCAACATTGGCAGGAACCCCTCGTACAACGGAGACTACCTGGACGGCAACGTCGAACAGGTCGCCATCTACAGCTACGCCCTCACCGCCCATCAGCTGCAGAGCCAGTTTGGCCAGATGACGTGAGAGCGCGGGGCCGATACAGCTGAGATGATGCACGGGGTCTCGAGGCGGTCGAGCGGCCTCGTGCCGATCGCGACCGCGTTGCTCCTGCTCACCTGGGTGCTCTCTACTGCCATGATTGCTCCGGTTGCTGCAGCAACCGGAGCAATACACAAGAGCCTGCCTGGTCGACCGTCCAACCACATTCCCCTCAGAAGCCGTTCCGGTGCGTTGGGCTCCGGAACACCAGTGGGCTGGTCGATAGTGCCCAGTCCGAACAGCCAGTACAGCTTAAACGTGCTAGAAGCCGTCGCCCCGATCTCTCAGAGCAACGTGTGGGCCGCCGGGTACGCAAGCAATGGAATCTTCGACAGCGGGCTCATCGAGCACTTCAACGGCTTAGCCTGGTCGATTGTCCCGAGTCCGGCTCCGGGTCCCTTCGCTGACAATGCGCTCAGAGGGATCTCCGCCATCTCCGCCAGCGATGTGTGGGCGGTCGGGAACGTCAGCAACAGCGGCATCATCAGCAGCGCTATCGCTCGCAACTCGGCCAGTGGTGAAGGCGCCCTGGAACATGGACAGCAGCCGAACCAGCAGGCGAGCCAAGCCAACACGCTCATCGAGCACTTCAACGGCTTCTCCTGGTCGATTGTCCCGAGCCCCAACACAAGCATGCCGGTCAACACGCTTTCTTCCGTGCTTGCCGTATCGACGAACAATGTCTGGGCGGTCGGCTACGCTCGTGGCGCGGGCAGCAGCGCACTCGACGTGCCGCTCATCGAGCACTTCAACGGATTCTCCTGGTCTATTGTCGCGAGCCCCAACCCCTCCACCAGCACCAGCAACAACCTGGAGATGTTGTCGGCGTCGTCCGCGTCAGACATATGGGCAATCGGTGACATCTCCTCCAGCAGCTCTTCCAGCGGCGAGTTCAAGACCCTGATGGAGCACTTCAACGGCTTCTCCTGGTCTATTGTCGCGAGCCCCGTGCCGGCAGGCTCCATCCTCAATGACATCGATGGGCTATGCGTCGTCTCCGCGAACGACGTGTGGGCGGTCGGCTGGTCGGTGACCACCGGAGCTCCCCCATCGCCAGTAATCGTGCAGCGTACGCTCATCGAGCACTACAACGGCTTCTCATGGTCGATCGTGCCGAGCCCTGACATGAGCACAACGGCCAACATGCTCGTTGGCGTTGCAGCCCTGTCCGCCAACAATATCTGGGCGGTCGGTTCGTGGTCATCCGCTGCATTCAACAGCTCGCAGGCTGGTTACACATTCGTAGAGCACTACAACGGCTCGAGCTGGACCTTGATGCCAAGCCCGAGCCCGTCTGAGACCCTTGACAGCGAGCTCAACGCCATAGCCGCAGTGCCCTTCTCATCCACAGGAGCCTGGGCTGTGGGTGACACGAACAACTCGTTCACATCCACGCAGGGGCTTGCTACGGCTGCGAGAACATTGACAGAGAGATTGGGTCCGCTGCCTTTGCCGCCGGAAGGGTACGATATCGCAGCATCCGACGGCGGTGTCTTCGCGTTCGGCGCCGCGGTGTTCCACGGCTCGATGGGCGGCAGGCATCTGAACAAGCCGGTCGCAGGCGCCGCGGCCGACACCGTCAGCAGGGGCTACTGGCTCGTGGCCTCAGACGGCGGGGTGTTCAGCTTTGACGCCCCGTTCTACGGTTCGATGGGCGGCAGACCCCTCGTGTCGCCGATAGTCGGCATGGCTGCGACCCCGTTTGCCGGCGGGTACTGGCTCGTTGCGGCCGACGGCGGAATGTTCAGCTTCGGTGACGCCCCGTTCTACGGTTCGATGGGCGGCAGACCCCTCGTGTCGCCGATAGTCGGCATGGCGTCCACGTTTGACGGCGGCGGGTACTGGCTCGTTGCGGCCGACGGCGGCGTCTTTGCCTTCGGCGACGCGGTCTTCCACGGCTCGATGGGCGGAAAGGCACTTGCCAAGCCGGTAGTCGGCATCGCGACCACATCGAACATGGGCGGGTACTGGCTGGTGGCCTCAGACGGCGGGGTGTTCGCTTTCGGCAACGCCCCGTACTACGGTTCGGTGCCGGGCCTGCTCGCGGCATACGGCCTAGAGATCGGCTCTCCAGTTGTTGGGGTGACCATGGCTTCGAACGGCGCCGGCTACTGGCTGGTCACCTCCTCTGCGGGCGTCGTGACCTTTGGCGCGCCGTTCCTCGGCTCGATGCTTGGTCGTCCCCTGGACGCGCCGGTGGTCGCCATCTCGACCGGTTGATCGCCGCGTGACACAAATCCCAGCCCAACGTGACCATTCGCACGGTCGCCATGCCGCTGGCGCCAACCTGATGCCGCCTATCCTCCGAGCGCCTGCCAGACGAGCGATGACAGCTCTGAAATGCTCTGAATGCCATATCCCATGGATGGATCTCCAGTCGTCAACACAGATATGACGTAGTCTGCGCCATCGCCGCTAACGATCCCGTCGCTGTTCACCTGCCAATCGCCGCCCGCGAGCGGAAGCCAGCCGTTCTTCAACGCGATCTCCACACCTGGAGCTACGCCCGCGGAGACTCCCCATGCCTGTGATGGGGTCACACTCTGCATCAACGACAGCTCGTAGGAGCGCGAGCCGGAGCTCAGCAGGAGGCTCGGGTACCCGATGTTCCTGAGCAAGGACACCTGGTCCAGGGCGGTCGTCGACGTGAGCCCCCAAGCCAGGTTGGGAACCGTGTTCGACATGCCGACGACGTTGTCGAAGGCGCTTACGGCGCTCGCGCCCCCGACCACATCCCAGAGCCCGGTCGCCGCCGCGTTGTCGCTCTGCTCGATCATCGGCACGGCGAGCGCCTGCTCTCCGGGGGTGAGAAAACGGCCAGCTGCCTGCGCCTGCCAGAGCGCAGTAGCCAGGATGTCCACCTTCACGATGCTGGCAGTGAGCTCAGCCAGCGAGGGGTTGATCACAAAAGTCTGGCCCGTCGTCGCGTCGTACACAGCGGCGGTGTCAAACCCGACTCGGCTGGCCAGGTAAGAGGCGACTGCCCCGCCAAGGGGCGATGGCTCGCTGCCATAGGCCGTCCGGTAACCAGAGACAGATGCCACAATGCCCACCGCGGTAGCAACGGTGCTCGAACCAGGCGGCGGATCGCTCCAGATCGGACCGCCAGCCGCTGCGCTTGATCCGTGGAACGCGGCGTCGAAGCCGTACACGCCGCCGTCAGCGCCTACGAGCCAGTAGCCGTTCGTCATCGGGTCCGCCGCGATCCCAACGATCGGAGCTCGGGGGACGATGCCGTGGCTCGGCAACGATCCGTGGAA
>JAJYWA010000154.1 GCA_021791755.1 Actinomycetes bacterium
TCTTCAGCTTCGGGGACGCGAAGTTCTACGGCTCGATGGGCGGCAGGCATCTGAACAAGCCGATCGTCGGCATCGCGCCAACCTGGGACGGAGCGGGCTACTGGATGGTCGCGACCGATGGAGGGATCTTCAGCTTCGGGGACGCGAAGTTCTACGGCTCGATGGGCGGCAGGCCGCTCAACAAGCCGATCGTAGGGATGGCGGCCACCTACAGCGGCCATGGATATTGGATGGACGCGACCGATGGAGGGATCTTCAGCTTCGGGGACGCGAAGTTCTACGGCTCGATGGGCGGCAGACCGCTCAACAAGCCCATGGTCGGCATGGCCACGGTCCCCTGACCTGCGTCCAGCCTGACCTGCGCCTAGCCAGGCCTTCGCTGCGGGAACTTCGCGATCAGATGAACTTGAGCATCGGTTGAGCCAATCGATCTAAGCCATACGACAAACTTGGGAACAGCAGTTTACGGCCCAATGGAAGTAACTGCCGCAGCTAGTGCCGTCCCAACCGAGCAGGACCAGCCCGACACCATCGAGCCCTACAGCGTCGAGGCCGGGTCGGCTGATGCCGGGCGCAGGGCTCTGGATCGCGCCAGCCGCTGGCTGGTCCCAGCCATCTTCGCCCTCTACGCCGTGATCGCCCTCTACGCGTTCTGGCCAGTATGGCCAGGAGATCCCTCGCGGCTGCCTACATGTGCCTGCGGTGACCTCGCCAACGCCGTCTGGTACCTGCGCTGGACACCTTTCGCGCTGCTCCATGGCCACAACCCGCTTTACTCCAACTGGATCGACTATCCCCGGGGGGTGAACCTCGCCCAGAACACGCTCATGCCGCTCCTCGGCTTCCTGGGCGCGCCCCTGACGCTCACTGCCGGTCCGGTGGCCACGTTCAACCTGCTCGCCTGGCTCGCAATTCCGATCTCGGCAACCGCATGCTTCGCGATGTTGAGACGATTCGTGCACAACATGCCCGCCGCCATCATGGGCGGCCTCCTCTACGGAGCCTCCCCTTACATGGTTGGCCAGTCGTGGGGCCACTTGAACCTGACCTTCGTACCTATCCCACCGCTGATGGCGCTGCTGGTGCACGACCTTCTGATCAGAAAGAGCCCGAGCACGATCCGCAGCGGCTTGCTGCTCGGGATCCTCGCAGCGGCCCAACTCTTGATATCTCCGGAGATACTGCTCAGCACGGGGATAATGATGCTTGCTGGACTTGGGATCCTCGCGCTCCTCCAGCGTTCAAAGGCGCACGAGAAGGTAGGCCGCGCGCTGCGCGGGCTTGGCGCCGCGGCGGTCTCGTTCCTGGTGCTCGCTGCGTACCCAATCTACTTCCAGCTGGCCGGACCACACCACTACGCCGGACCGCCTCAGGGCAGGATGAACTACTCCGCGGACCTACTCGGGACTATCGTGCCAACCCTCAACGAGCGCTTCGCACCCGCCCACTGGAGCACTGTCGGCGAGAAGTTCGTGCTCCACAGCCAGGTGGAGAACGGCAGCTACCTCGGCATTCCCTTGCTTGTCATCCTCGTTGCGATCGTCGTCTGGCAACGACGGTCGCTCATGGTTCGCTTCAGCGCGGCAATGGCCACTTTCTCGTGGGTGCTCTCGCTGGGGCCGAAGCTCGTCGTAGACGCGCACTCGACCGGGATACCGATGCCCTTCGCGCTTCTCGATCGGCTCCCTCTCTTCCCTGACCTGATTCCAGCAAGACTTTCGCTCTACACGGACCTGTTCGCCGCGATGATCGTTGCCCATGCGGTCGCCGAGCTACTGAAACGATCGCAGGAGGCCAGGCGCGCTCAGAGCGCCAACGTAGATACTCCGCGAGCCGCGGGTATAGTCCTTGCTGGCCTTCTCGCTCTCGCCGTCGTAGTGCCCCTCGTACCGAAATGGCCGTATCCTTCCTATCCGGCAGTCGCTCCCCGCCTCTTTGCTGCCCGCTCGGCGCTCGCGATCCCAGAGGGGAGCGTTGTCCTCACCTACCCCTACCCGGCCTACCCGGAGAACCAGGCAATGCTCTGGCAAGCTGAGTCCTCGATGCGTTTCAAGCTCCTCGGCGGCTACGCTCTCCGGCCGCAGCGGAATCGGGCAGCGACTTCCGTTCCGTTCGAAGGCGCCGCAGCGGACCTCGCTCGCCTACTCATCGCCGACTACACCACCGCAGGGCGCCGCGCTCCGATCGAGGATCCGCAGTCCCGGACAGCATCCCTCGCATGCGCGATGCTCCGGCGCTACCACGTCAGCACCGTTGTGCTCCAATGGTCAGGCGCCCACCCACAGAATGCGGAACGGCTTCTTCGAAGTGTGCTGGGAACCAACCCCGATCATCTGGGAAACGTTCTAGTATGGCCAGCCGTCCAGCGAGACATCACAAGCTCGCGTGGGTGTCGCCGCTAGCTGAGCACACCACCGCAGCGCGCACATCGCAGACCAGTCTTCACGCTTTCCCCGCTGCAAGCTCACGCAGCTTCTTGAAGGCTGCCCTGTTCTGCGCCAGAACTATGGGCGTCCATATGACCCCGAAAGGAATGCCCCACCAACCAAGGAGGAGGTTGTAGACCAACACGTTCCGGTAGGAGGTCTCGAGATCCCGGTAGGTTCCCGTGAAGGTCACGGTTGCCTTCCTGGTAAAGATGATCATGCTCGTCACTTTCGAGATCCGAAGCGTGAAGCGAGCTTCGTCACTCCCACCTGAACCAATCGAAGTGGTCATCAAAACGCTCCCATCCAACTCTCGGTAGCGGCCAAGGAATTGGCCTCCATCTCGGCGCTGAGCCCATTCATGAACGCCGCCGAGCTGGCGCTGCTCGCCGCCACCTGATCAACCCAGGAGATGATGCCCTGGTAGTCCGTCTGCGTGCAAAGCGGCAGCGCGATACAGTCCACGACGTCTTGCTGGATGATCGCAGGCGCCGTCTTGAGGCCCGCGACCGACAGCATCCACCGGTCGAAGCTGGTACAGGTGTTCATCAGCGCAGCCCCGCAGTCATAGCCCGCCTGGTACGCCGCACGCTCTGAGAGAGCGAGAGCGGTCGGGTCCTCCATCACAGCTACGAGGTCGCCAAGGTTCTCGGGATTTGCCGTCGCGGCCTGCAGACCGCGATCTGCATCGGCAAGCAGGAGCGGCACCTGTTGGGCCGGGACCTGGGAAAGCGCAGTTTGCATCATAGCTTCGATATGGGGGACCGTCGTCGAGAGGATCTGGGAAATGAAAGAGGCCACCTGGGTATTTCCCTGCGACAGGGCACCCGGTAGCGACTCAAACCCCGCGGAGAACGCTTGCATCTCGTCTGCGGCCACCGCTTGCGGGACCGACGCCCCGGCTATGCCAACAAGAGCGTCCGCATACGCAGGCGCCTGTCGAGGGTTCGCAGCGAACGCCTGGGTGAGGTCTGCCCCGAGCCTCGCTGCACCTGACGAGCTGAGCGAGGAGAGGCGTGCGGTGACTGCGCTTGCCGCCCCTGGGCTCAGCATGTCCATCGCTCCGAGCAAGACCTGCTGATTGGCCGCCGATAGCTGCTGGCTCAGTGGCCCTAGCGCCTCTGGCCCTAGGTTCGCCGGCTGGCTGCCCGGCTGGCTCGCCGCGGACCCAGGCGAGGCTGGGTGGCTCGCGGGTATCGTCGGCAGCCTGGAAGCCACCTTCCGAGAAAGACACGCCACCAGGGAGTGGCAGGTCTGATGCGAGTGGCCCGATGCCGTCGTGGATGGAAGGCCGCCCGCGCATGCGCCGAGAAGAAGCGAGCCGGTCACGAGGACCATGAGCAGGCCGGCGAGCCTCCAGCGCCGCCCACTCTTATGCAGCGCCCGCCGAGACGCTCTCTTGTTCTTCTGCATGACCGTTGTCGTCGTAGTCATCACTTGTTCCTCCATCAGACCGTTCTTCCTGTCAACAGCTCTCCGCTGCATGAAGTTGCTACGCACTCGTCCCAGCATCCGGTTCACCTCTTTGCCTGCCTCACTACTCATCAGTATCCCCGGCTTCAGCTAGGAGCCCGCGCTCCGGACGCCCGCAGAAGCGCCTTTGCCGGCACTATTGCGGCATCCAGCTGGAGAAGGTGGCTGTGCTCTCGTGCTCGTGACGAAAGGCACGTAGTAGGTGGCGGTCCTTCCGTGGAGCAGGAAGCTCGGCGCGGGGAGGGACAGCTCGCCGTACGGGTCGTAGCCGAGCACCAGGTTCGCCAACCCAAAGTTCGGGGCATACCCATTCTCTTCGATTCCGGAGAAGGTCACCGAGCTGTACTTAGCCAGGGGAAGCTCGTCGAAGTTGCCGTTGCACATGATGGAAGGCCCTTCGGTGACCCACTCCGCCGATCCGAGCGACGAGTCGTAGGAGAGGATCTTTGACCAGTGCTCTGTGCCCCCTCCAGGGGCCTGCACAGTCATTGCAAGAGCCCACGTCTGCTTCGAGGATGGAGCGCCGGCGCCGTAGGGGTGCGGATTACCTTGGAGAGCCAGC
>JAJYWA010000155.1 GCA_021791755.1 Actinomycetes bacterium
ACCAGCAGCTCGTTGCCCCGGTCATCGATCACCTTCACCGCCACCTTCCCGCGGTCGCCGGCCATGAACGGGGCGCTCGTCTTCCCGGCGAGATGCTCCCAGACCGTGGCTTCGTATTCGCCGTTCAACGACTTCTTGATGTTCTCCCAGGCACTAGTGCGAGGAAAGAACGCCTGTGACACGTGGAAGCACATGTCGTTGTAGTCGGTGTCGAGGAACCACGCCGGCACGTCAGAGCCGTCTCTGTGGTCGACTTCCATCGTGGTTGGATCGAACACGTCGAGTCCACGAAGCTCGACTTGGTAGCGCGGAGGATCACCCTTCTGCTCTGGCGGGAGCTTGCGAACGGCCACATCCGGAAGCCCGGTCACACTGAAAATCTGACTCGAGCGCATCGTTTTCAGCAGGTCGCCCATCACTAGATCTGGAGTCGCCTGGACGTAGATAGACGGAATCCCAACCAAACCGGCGCTCTTGTCGATCAATTCCCGGGCGCCAGCCTCGATTGCAAAGCCTATGCAGATGACCTCTCCATAGCTCCGTGCGTGTCCCTCTCGCAATCCTTCATAGACAAGTCGCTCGCTGATCGACCCATTCTCCGGCCCAAATACGAATGCGACCTGTCCGTCGTCGAGCGTCGCCTCCGCCGACAACGTGAGCGACTTTGACGGCGGACGGACGTTTGTCAGGGTGATGGTGCGGTTCGCACCGATTTGGAGCACTGGGCTCCGCCGGAGCACCTCCAGCATCCGATCCGCGAACGATGCATCGGCCGGCTGGTCCCCATCCTCCTCGACCGTTGGATCTAACGGCGTCGGGATGGTTGCCTCAACACAGAATGGTCCCGTGACACGAGTGATCTTCCCGTTTAGCTCCGGCCGATCGATGAGGACCTCTTCCTTCGCCGGCTCATCGTTGGCGATTGACTCCAGCTTGATATGAGGAACGATGCCGCCAACCTCTTCCCCCTTCCGGTTTTGACGGCGCCGGTACACGAAACCGTCCGCCGGTCCGCGGCCCGTGTTCTGGAGTTCGAAGTAGGGGAACGTCGCAGTAAGGAGGCGCTGCCGCGCGAGCGCCGCAGGGACCCTTGAGGTGTCAATGGTTATCCACCGCCGTCCCCAGTGCTCTGCCATGTACGCCGTCGTTCCGGAACCGCAGGTGGGATCGAGAACAAGATCACCGGGGTCGGTGGTCATCAGGATGCAACGCTCAGCAACCTTCGTTGGCGTCTGAACCACATAAATCTTGTCAGCGGTGTACTGGCCGGTGGACGTGTCCGTCCAGATGTTTCCCAACTCCTCAAACGGGAAGTCGGTTGCGAACCGTCGGTATCGGATGCTTCGCTCAGCCGCATGGATCCGTCCGGCTCTCGCCAGTCGCTCCATGCCCGCCGGATAGTTTGCCTTCCAATGGCTGTTAGCGGGCGGCCGGTAGGTGCGTCCATTGAACTCGAATGGCTGGGGTTCTGATGCAGCGCCCTGAGATACAAGGTTGTCGGGCGCGTACAGCTTGGCGCCATCGGGTAGGGCCGCCTCTCGACGCCTTTCACTCGCCTTTACTCCCCTGTAGGAGCCGTCCGAGAGCAGAACCCATGAAGCATTCTTCCCACCTGGCTCGATCGCCTGTTGCGAGAAGAGCTTGTTCACTTTTAGCCGATCCTTATCCCGCGCATACCACAGCAGGAAGTCGCCCAGCGTGGCAATCGTGCTGGTCTCGAAGCCTTGCGTCGTCTGAAAGACGATCTGAGAAACGAAGTTGTCCTCCCCGAAGACCTCGTCCATAAGCTCGCGTACGTGGTGGACCCGCACGTCGTTTATCTGGACGAAGATGCTCCCTTCGGTTCAACAGATCACGAGCCACCAGCAGCCGGTCCCGGAGGTAGGTCAGGTATGAGTGGAGCCCCAACTCCCACGTATCGCGATAGGCCTTCACCATCTCGGGTTCACGGGTTAGGGAAGCGTCGTCATTGTCCTTGACTTCGCGCTTTCGCACGAACGGCTGGAAGTTTGACCCGTACTTCACGGCATACGGCGGGTCCATGTAGATCATCTGGACCTCGCCGCCAAGTCCCTCGTACTCGTGGAGCGAGTTCATCGCTACCAGCGAGTCCCCCAGGATTAGCCGCAATACCGTTCAGTTAGGGAGCGGGCGCTCCAGGGACACTGGCCCTCGGAGGGCCGGTCGGTTGCGGCCAGGAGCGGTGTCGGGCCCGCTTCACGTGCCACTTGACGTATTTGCGCTTTACGACCCTCGGGTTGGCGCGTGGGCGTCGCGCCGGATTGAGCCGCCGCACGAGCAAGGTGACGGCGTAGCGCCACCCGTGGTCAGGACGCTGAGGGGGAAAAATCGCGCGCCACTGAGATCGAGCGGCGAGCGATTCTGAGGGCGGTGACGAAGCTGACCCGGTCGGGGTCGACCCCCGCATTGTCGGCGGCCTCCCACATGAGGGTGCGGATGGCGTAGTGACAGCACAGGTGGCCCCAGACCTCTTGGAGCACGAGGTCGGGCGACTTGGATCGAAGCACCGTGCGAGGACCTCGTTGGTGCGTCTTGAGCTCGTCGAAGGCGCTCTCGATCTCCCACCGTTGGGTGTAGGCGGCGGCGAGATCCACAGCCGAGATGTCAGTTGGATCGAGGATCGTGGTGAAGAGCCGGTAAGGCTCTTCGTTCCGACGGCCGTCATCGATGCGGTAGTCGATGACCCGGATGGTGAGCGGCTCCGCCTTGCGTCCGGCGTTGCCCGACGGGCGCATCTCTGCCAGCCACGAGCCGTCGGCCAAGGTCTCGATGTGGCGCGGCTTCATGTTGGTCATCGCCCGCCACAAAAGGTCGCAACCGGTCAGAACCGCCCGTGACCACAAGGGAAATCCGCAGAACCCTCGGTCGGCCAAGACGAGCATTCCCGGCTCCAACCGGTCGACCAGGTCGCCCGCCATGGTGTTCTCCGGCGTGGTGTACGCGCCGACGACGGCATCGAAGATGGCATGGGTCCCGCACTCGGCCACGGCAACGACCCGAGCTTGAGGAAAGGCGGCCTGCTCGCCTTTGTTGACCCCAGGACGTCCGAAGAAGGCGGCGTTCTCCGGGGTGTCGGCCACGTCGAGACACGTCCCGTCGATGGCGACCACCCGGCGCCCTCCCAGCCAGGCCCCGGGTGTGCCCTCTTTGGCCAGAGGAACCGCCACCTTTTCGAAGAGGACCTCGAGCGGTTTGGCTCCGAGGCGTGAGCGGGCCTGGAAGATCGCTGACTTCGAGGGCAACGTGAGCGGCTCTTCGCCGGCGGTCCACGCCAGGCCATCGGTCAGAAGCGCCAGCACGTCTTCGTACGAGCCCTCCGAGTGCAGCGCCATCCCGATGGAGAAGTAGGCCATCGCCCGTGCCGGCAGTGACCGGTTCCGTTGCTCGGTGCGCCCGCAGCTGGCGACGACCTCGTCGACCAAGGAGGGAGGAAACGTCCGCGTCAACACTCCCACCGACACGAGGTCAGAGAGCCGCCGGTCCGACGCAGGCTTCCTCCAACCGTGGCGGGGCACGCCATCAAACTACACCAGTGTGGCTTAACTGAACGGTATTGGGATTAGCCGGTTCACCCAATCACCAGTGTGTTCGTACGCTTCGAGCTGCTGAGCCAGTGAAAGTTGCGGATCTCCAAAGAGTTGCAGCTCCATCTGCTGGTCGCGTTTGTGGCCCTGCAGCGTCTCCAGGATCGCTTTCGTGGAGAGACGCTCGTGCACAAAGAGCGGGAGAGTGGGCACCTCGAAGGAAAGACGCTCTGCCTTGCCGGACCAGTTGAGAAACGGCTGACTTAGCCGCTTCAGCTCGGCGACCGCCTCAGCAAGCCCGCCGACGCGGACTTCGCCGTAAGCCCGGGGTTCAGGGAATACATGGGGCGACGGAAGAGATGATGCTTCCTCAACCTGGGTGAGGAGCCACTCGCCAAGCTCGCGCACGCCGTTTTGCCCGTCCCAGTCAAGCGCCGGCGCGAGTGAGTCGTCGTATTTGTAGTGCTTCGGCTCTCGACGCTTCTTGAACTGCGCCTGAGTACCGGCGTCGGGTCGCAGGACCGCAGGCTCATCATGCAGGTACGGCTGTGCCGAGTGACGGGTGTTCCCCGGTCTTCTAGGCATGCGATCTCGCCGCTCGATGGGTCAACGGGCTCGACCACCTGGAGGCCGCGCAGCAAACCGTGGGATGAGACACGGCGCCGATGATACGGGCAGCTCGATGGCGCGAGTTGGAATCATCTCGACCCCTCGGAGCCCTCGCTCCGTTTGGCTCGTTTCCTTCCACTGCCCAGCAGGAGGCTCCCGAGCGCCGCCGCAGCCTCCCGGTCCGACTCCTCGACGAAGTGCGCATAGACCCCGAGGGTCGTGGAGGCGTTGGCATGGCCGAGGCGCCCGCTCACGGTCCGGACTGGCACCCCCGCGGCTAGGAGCCGGGTAGCGGCGAAGTGGC
>JAJYWA010000156.1 GCA_021791755.1 Actinomycetes bacterium
ACCAAACGTGAAGATGGGTGAGGTCCAAACGTGAAGACCTCTGTGGCGCCCCCGGCAGGACTCGAACCTGCGACGCACGGTTTAGGAAACCGACGCTCTATCCTCTGAGCTACGGGGGCAACTCGATACCGACCGGTCCTTCTCCAGAGGACCGGCGCATCCACTTTACCCGCGCGCCGCACAAGCATTAGCCTTCTGAATCAACCGCCGACGCTCCCGACACAGGTGCACGACTGCCCGGTGAGGGGCTGCCCGGTGCGACACCGCCGGGTGAGGTACCGCCGCCCTCGACGAACTGGGTGCGGGAAAGCTCCGCATAAAGACCACCGAGGCGAAGCAGCTCCTCGTGCCTGCCACGCTCGACGATACGCCCATCGGAGACGACAAGAATGAGGTCGGCGCGCCTAACCGTCGACAGCCGGTGCGCTATGACGATGGACGTCCGTCCAGCAAGCGCGGTCGCAAGCGCCTGCTGCACTGCCGCCTCCGACTCCGAGTCGAGGTGCGCGGTCGCCTCATCCAACACCACGACGTCCGGTGCCTTCAACAGGAGCCTGGCAATAGCGATGCGCTGCTTCTCCCCTCCTGACAAGCGGTAGCCGCGATCCCCCACCACCGTTTCGAGACCCATCGGAAGCGACTCGACAAGTGCCGCGATCTGCGCCTGGCGCAACGCGTCCCAAAGCTCCTCCTCGCTCGCATCCGGTCTCGAGTAGAGCAGGTTCGCAGCGATCGTGTCGTGAAACAGGTGCGCGTCCTGGGTGACGACTCCGACCACGTCCTGAACCGACTCGAGCGTCGCATCTCTCACGTCGACTCCGTTGATCTTCACTGCCCCAGAGCTCGCATCGTAAAGGCGCGGCACGAGATGGCTGATCGTGGTCTTCCCCGCGCCCGACGGGCCCACCAGGGCGACGAGCTGACCAGGGAGCGCTGTGAACGTGATGTCGTACAGCACCTGAGAGTGCGCCGTCTGCTCCAGGACAGCCACCGACTCGAGCGAGGCCAGCGAGACCTCGGCAGCGCTCGGGTAGGTGAAGTCGACGTGCTCCAGCTCGACGGTCGCCGGACCCCTCGCGATAGCAGCGGCATCAGGGCGCTCCGCTATCATCGGCTCTAGATCCAAAACCTCGAAGACCCGGTCAAAGGACACGAGCGCCGTCATCACGTCCACGTTCACGTTGGACAAAGCCGTCAGCGGGCCGTACAGGCGGTTCAGGTACGCGGTGAGCGCGACGACGGTGCCCACGTCGAGCAGTCCGCGAGCAGCAAGCTCGCCACCCCAGCCGTACACGAGGGCCGTGGCAAGTGAGGCGGTCAGCGTCAAGGAGACAAAGAACACCCGGGCGTACATGGCCTGGGTCACGCCGATATCGCGAACCCTGCCCGCCTTCTCCTCGAAGGACCTGCTCTCAGAGCCGAGCCTGCCAAAGAGCTTGACGAGCAAGGCGCCGGCAACGTTGAAGCGCTCGGTCATCATCGTGCCCATCTCCGCGTTGAGGCCATACCCCTCGCGTACTATCGCCCCCAAGCGCCTTCCTACCCGGCGAGCGGGGACGACGAACACCGGAAGTATCGCGAGCGCAACCAGGGTGATCTGCCATGAGAGCACCAGCATCGCGGCAAGAACCAGCGCAACGCTGACCAGGTTGCCGACGACTGACGACAGTGTGTCGGAGAACGCCGCCTGCGCTCCGAGAACATCACTGTCGAGGCGGGTGACGAGCGCTCCCGTCTGCGTACGGGTGAAGAAGGCCACCGGCATGCGCTGGATGTGGGCGAAGATCTTCGAGCGCAGATCGAATATGAGCCCTTCTCCAATACGGGCCGAGAAGTACCGCTGCACGAGGGACACGCCGGCGCCTACCACCGCAAGACCTGCGACCACGGATGCCAGCGCGACGATCAGGTTCACATCGTGCTTCATGATGCCGTGGTCGATGATCGCCCTGTAGATAAGCGGGTTTGCAGCTCCTATGGTGGCGTCGACGACCACAAGGGCCAGGTAGCCAGCGAGCACCCGACCATGCGGCGCGGCAAACCGCAGTACACGCCGTACCGTGCCGGCGGGCAGCCTCTCGTGAGTAACCGAGGTGTCACGCCGGAACGACCTCATGCTCATCCCCATCATGCGCCCGCCACCCATGCTGGGGTCCATTAGAGAGAGAGCACACTCGCCGGGATGGGGGACCGATGACGAGTGCTCACAGCTTCATGCTCGCGCCGGAACGAAGCCCATGAGTAGCTGCGATGACGTCGCCTGCTGCCTTGGCCACCACTACGGCAGGAGGCGGTTAGGTCCGCGGTAAAGATAGGTGACCTCGCGGACGTTCGTCCTCGCCAGAAGGATCATGAGAATGCGGGTGAGACCGAGCCCGAACCCGCCGTGCGGAGGGCAGCCAAAGCGGAAGAAATCAAGGTAGTAGGAAACCTCATCCTCCTTCACCCCATGAGCCAGCGCCTGGTCGCGCAGGACCGAGTACCTGTGCTCACGTTGGGCGCCTGTGGTGATCTCCAGGCCGTTCCAGAGCAGGTCGTAGCTCCTGGTCAGCTCCGGATCCTCCTCGTGGCGCATATGGTAGAAGGGGCGCAGGGTTGCCGGGTAGTCGGTCACAAAGACGAATCCGTGACCCGTCTCATCTGCGATGTGCGAGGACAGCCGGCGTTCTGCCTCCGGATCCAGGTCGCCGTCGGTCCGCGGCAGCCGGTAGCCGCTGTCCTCCACTATCTTGCGTGCCTGAGCATGCGTCACGCGCGGGAACGGAAGCTCAGGGACCGTGATGCTCGTGCCGAAAACCTCCTCCACCAGATGGCCATACCGCTCCTTCACCACGCCAAGCGCGCGCTGGAGCATCTTCTCCTCCACCCTCATCACGTCCTCATGGCTGTCAATCCAGGAGATCTCCACATCGACACTGGTGAACTCCGTGTCATGGCGCGAGGTGAACGATGGGTTCGCGCGAAACACCGGGCCGATCTCGAACACCTTTCCGAAGCCGGCCGCCATCGCCATCTGCTTGTAGAACTGCGGTGACTGAGCCAGATAGGCGTAGCCATCGAAGTACTCCAGGCGAAATAGCTCACTGCCCGTCTCGCTGGCTGAGGCCATCAACTTCGGCGAGTGGATCTCGATGAACCCCTCGGCCGCCCACAGCTCCCTGAATGCCTCCTCAACCGCGGTCTGCGCCCGGAAGATCAGCAGGTTCTCCGGTTTGCGAAGATCGAGGAACCGCCAGTCAAGACGCTTGTCCAAGCTTGTCTCGTCGGTGATCGGCCACTGCGCCTCGGAGAACGAGTCCACGACCATGCCCGACATCTGGATCTCCACGCCGCCCAGCTTGACGATCTGGTTCTTCACGAGCTCGCCTTGAACCGTGACCGCGCTGCCCACAGTAAGCTGGTCCAACTGGTCCGCGTACGGCTCGTCAGGTCTCGGGCTTGCGACCACCTGCACAGCCCCGGTCTCGTCCCGTAGAACGATGAACACAACCTTGGAGTGCCGCCGGATGGTGTCGACGAAGCCGCAGATCGTGACCGTGGCGGTGGCCGTGTCGGCGGCCGTGGCCGTGCCTGTGGCGGCTTGATTGCCGGGTTGATCGGCTTCAGCAACCAGGCTGCTCAACTCACCGATGCTCGTACGGGACCCCCGCATTATCGAAGCGCTTGACATGACCACGCAGTCTACCCGGCGGCGCTGGTCTGGATTGAGCCGCTCTATGGACGCGCGATGAACGTGGGACGCGGGTGCGAGCGCCCGGGGCGGGCGGGCATGCGCCAACCTGCGATGGACACGGAAAGCCAACGCGTGCGACGCGAAGCGAATTCTGCTGTGCGGGTAACGCGTGCCCGCAACTCCTGCGACGAACGTTGGAACGTTGGACGTGCGCACATACCAAACCAGGACGGCGCCGCTCCGCCGCCGTCATCTCCTCGGCCACAGCCACATGCAAGCGTGCAGCTGACCGTGAAGTGTCCCAGGTCACCTCCACGAGAGCGCTTCACGCAGATCACTGGGGCTTTCTTGCAATGGTCGTCGGCTCGGCAACGCGCTCAGCCTTCAACGCGGACCGCACATGTTCTTTCCTCCCTGCTTTCCCCCGCTTGCCCATGGCCTTGCCCCATGCTTTGCCCGTGGCTTTGCCCAAGCCAGACGGAGCTGAGTCCCCGATCCATGATCTGTTGCTCGCCCTCTATGGCCCTTGTACGTTATGATACTGGCATGGGGGCGTAGCTCAGTTGGTAGAGCGCTTGACTGGCAGTCAAGAGGTCCGTGGGTTCGAGTCCCATCGCCTCCACCATAGAGGTCTTCACGTTTGGACCTCACCCATCTTCTGCGTTTGGTGGCTCTTCCGGTTTCTGCGGGGTGACCCACAGTTCGTGCTGCCTCACGTGACGACGATCGAGTCGAGCACTCGCAAGTTGGGTTTGCCGGCGTAGAGCAAGG
>JAJYWA010000157.1 GCA_021791755.1 Actinomycetes bacterium
GGACACCCCTATGCTGCGCAGCGACGTGGAGGGAGAAGCTGCAAGGCAGCAGAGACCTGTCGCAGAGGTGCGAGCCGAGCGCGAGCAGGAGCAGGCTTTCGGGCGCTGGGCGAGCCCAGAGGAGATTGCCGAGGTGATCCTCTTCCTCGCGAGCAAGGGGTCGTCGTTTATGACAGGGTCAGACGTTCTGGTCGATTGCGGTTGGACTGCTCGATAGGACCTGTTCGACAGGCCCTGTTCGACTCCGTCCGACTCAGTATGACTTCGGCAGCCCGAGGGAGTGCTGGGCGACGAAGTTGAGGATCATCTCCCGGCTTACGGGAGCCGTGCGCATGAGGCGCGCCATCCCCCACATGTCCGCCAGGCCCATCTCGCTCGACAACCCGGTTCCGCCGTGCACCTGGATCGACTGGTCGAGCGCCGCGAGCGCTGCCTCTGCAGACGCGTACTTGGCCATGTTGGCCGCCTCGCCGGCTTCCTGCCCGCGGTCGGCATCGTAAAGCCAAGCTGCCTTCTGGTACATCAACCTAGCCATCTCGAGCTCCACCTTGATCTTGGCGAGCGGGTGGGCGAGACCCTGGTGCGTTCCTATCGGCGCCCCCCACACCTGCCTCTCACGAGCGTAGGTCGAGGCTCTCTCCAGGGCGTAGCGCCCGATGCCAGAGGCGGTGGCAGCTGTCAGGATGCGCTCGGGGTTCAGCCCGAAGAAGACCTGGCGAAGGCCTTCGCCCTCAGCGCCGAGCAGCCGGTCAGCCGGGACCTCGACGCCGTCGAAGAAGAGGGTGAACTGCTTCTCTGGCGCGGTGATCTCCACAGGGATGAGAGACTTCTCGAGCCCCGGGGAGTCGACGTCGACGATGAACAGCGACAGCCGGCCGTGGCCGGTTGCGGCGTCCGTGCCCGTTCTCGTGACCACGAGGACTGTGGAGGCTTCGTCCACGCCGGAGATGTAGTGCTTAGTGCCGTGGAGGCGATAGATGTCGCCGTCGCGGGTGGCTGTCGTGGAGATGTTGTGCGAGTTGGAGCCTGCGTCGGGCTCCGTGATCGCAAAGGCCATCTTTCTCTCGCCAGTGGCGAACTTCGGCAGCCATCGTGAACGCTGTTCGGCTGTGCCGAAGCGGGCGATGATCGTGGCGCATATGGCGGGCGAGACGATGATGAGCAGCAGGGGGCAGCCCTTGGCGGCAAGCTCCTCGGCTACGATCCCCAGCTCGTATATCCCCATCCCCCCACCATCGTAGGCCTCAGGTACGTTCACTCCGAGATAGCCGGCTTGGCCCAGCTCTCCCCAGAGCTCCTCCGTCTTTGCCCCGGCCCTGGCCTTTTCTACGTAGTAGCCGTGCCCGTACTTGGCGGCGATGCCTGCCACCGCCTCACGTAGCATCACTTGCTCTTCGGTCTCTGAGAAGTCCATTTGCCACCTCCTGGCGTCTCTGTGCTGTTCTGTCTCGTGCCGTGCTGTCGTGCGATCCCTGCCCGTGCTCCTCGCTACGGCAGCGCCCGCTCGATCTCTTCGATCAACGCCTCTGGAATGTGCACCACCCTCGAGCGCAGGTACTCACCCAGGCTCTTTGCCTGTGGGTCGGGCCGCGTCGAGGACGCTACGCCCTCTCCGAGCAGCCCGACGATCACGAAGTTGACGGCGAGAAGGTTGGCCAGCTCGTAGCGCTGCACTGGGAGGTCGCGCGCCTCTGTGACAAGCTCACGCAACTTCTCGGTGGTGAGAAAGGCGCGCATCCACTCGTATGCGCGCCTGCTGCGAGCCCAGACGCCGACATTTGCATTGCCTCCCTTGTCTCCTGAGCGTGCTCCCAGCAGCGCTCCGAGTGGCACAGCGCGCGTCCCGGACCCTGGCGACAGCGAGGATGGCGACGGCGGCGAGCTAGACGCGGGTGTCGAGAGAGGCTCTGACGAGGCCGGCGGCCTCTGGGGGGACAAGGTCGCCTGGCTGTGGAGCAGGGGCTCTGGCGGCGTGGCGCCAGCGACGACAGTCCGGGACCCGTCGGGGTGTACGACCGTTTGGTGGACAAGGTCCGAAGGCGCAAGAGCCGGCCAATATACCCCATACGCAGTCTCCCCGCCCGGCGGAGAGGTCATGTACAGGCCGGGGTAACTGGAGAGGGCGATCTCGACGGCTTTGCTTGAAAAAGAACGGCTTACATTGGCCGGATTTGCGGACTTCGCGGTCACACGCAGCTCGGCAGAGGCCTGTGGGTTCGACGGGGCATCATGGTGGTCGGAGCGGATGAGCTGGAAGTCCAGATCGAAGGCGATCCCGTCCTGGCCCGCCGGATCCCTGCCGTCGTGTCCCAGGCTGTCGAGGAGGCTCTTGCGGGCAAGCTCTGCTTTCGCGTCGATGTCGAGCCCGGTCAGCACAAATGTCATCGTGTTGCGGTAACCCCCCAACAGGTTGATGCAGACCTTGGTTGTCTCAGGTGGAGGCATGCCCCTGGTTCCCGAGATCCTGACACGGTCTGGGCCGTCATCTGACAGCTCGATCGTGCCGAAGTCGGCTGTCACGTCGGGGTTCGCGTACTCCGGGCCGGCGATCTCGTAGAGGAGCTGGGCGGTCACCGTGCCTACAGAGACGAGTCCACCGGTGCCGGGGTGTTTCGTGATGACGGAGCTTCCGTCCGGGTGGATCTCGGCGAGGGGGAAGCCGGGGTGCTCCAAGCCCTGCACCTCGCGAAAGAACGCATAGTTCCCGCCGGTTGCTTGAGCGCCGCACTCGACGACATGGCCGGCCGCAACGGCGCCGGCAAGCTTGTCGTAGTCGTCGCGCCTCCAAGCGAAGTGCCATGCCGCCGGGCCGACGACGAGCGACGCATCGGTCACCCTCCCGCAGATGACGATGTCGGCGCCCGTTGCCAGCGCATCGACGATCCCCCATGCTCCGAGGTAGGCATTGGCGGTGATCACCTCGCCGGCTGCCTCAGACAGCGGCTGGCCTGTGTCCATGTTCGCAAGCGCATGCCCCTGCGCCTGCATGTGGCCGATGCGATCCATGATGTCGTCACCCTCGAGGTAGGCGACCTTGACGGTTGCTCCGAGCGTCGAAGCCAGTTCCTGGAGGCGCCGAGCCAGGCCGCCGGGGTTCAGCCCGCCCGCGTTGGTCACTACCTTGATGCCGCGCTCAGCGATCATGGCGAGCGCCTCTTCCATCTGGGTGAAGAAGGTGCGAGCGTAGCCCAAATCGGGATCGCGCTGGCGCTGTTTCCACAGGATCAACATGGTGAGCTCGGCCAGGTAGTCGCCCGTGATGAAGTCCACGGGGCCGCCTGTGATCATCTCCCTCATCGCCGAGAGCCGGTCACCGTAGAAGCCGGAGCAGTTGGCTATCCGTAGCGGGCTCTGTGACCCTTGCGCGCCTGAAGGGTCCTGCTGGTTCAATGTCTAGCCTTTCTCATGTCTCGTATCCCGTGCTCCGTGCCCCGTGCTGGCTCTGCCTGATCGCTGTCTTCAGGCCCCTCGTCCAGGACGATGAGCGTCTCTCCAGCGCCGACTTGTTGTCCCTCATGAGCACGCACGTGTGCGACCGTACCCGATTTGGGCGCAGTGATCCCGTGCTCCACCTTCATGGCTTCGATCGTCATGAGTGCCTGGCCTTGTTCGACGATGTCGCCAACTGCCACCAGGACCTTCGTGACGGATGCTGGCATAGGCGAGGTGAGCGCACCCGGCGCCAACACAATATCCGCTCTGGGGAACCTTTCGAGCTCTGTAAAGGCGGACGAGCCCAGCGGACTGTCGACGAAGACGTCTGGCGGCGCCAGGTGCACGCCAAAGCGCATGAACACGCCTTTGACCTCCAGCTCCACTTGGTCGGGTGAGACCGCGGCGACCCTCACGCCCGGCAGGCTCGCGCCGTTCACCTCGCAGATAACGTCCGAGCCGCGCGCGAACCGGTACTCGACATCGAAGATGTCGCCTCTGGTGTTGCTGGCGCCATCGCTGGCGCCAGCGCCGGTTGGGGCACTGGTCGCAGCGCTGGTCGTTCTGAGGGAGGTCTTCTGGAGCTGGGACGGGTTGTTCCTCCAGCCTGAGGGGATGCTGGCGAGAACGGGGGCACGCTGGCGGCGGGCGGCCTGCGAGGCCAGGGCGCCGGCAAGCGCGTGGAGCCGCTCGGTCTCCTCGCTGGTCTCTCCTGCTGCCAACATCGCTGGATCGTGGCGTTCCAGGAAGCCCGTGTCTGTGCGGCCTGCAAGGAACTCGGGGTGAGTCAGGATGGCGGCGAGCAGGCTTCTATTCGTGGTCAGACCGTGGATCTCCGCCTGCCGGAGGCTGAGCGCAAGAGCCCTTGCGGCTTCGGTCCTGGTGGAAGCGTGCACGATGATCTTGGCCAGCATCGGGTCGTACCAGGCCGAGACCTCGGCGCCGTCTTCGACTCCCGAGTCGACGCGCAGCGTCGTGCCTTGCTGGGGTAGCGCGGTGG
>JAJYWA010000158.1 GCA_021791755.1 Actinomycetes bacterium
GCCCGGTCCGGTTACGCAGGAGTCCGTTTGCTCCGACCTGGAGTCGTCCACGTCGTGCGGCGTATGCCACAGCGGCTTTGTAGAGCTGCTGTGGATCAGACTTTTTGCTGTCCTCGGCACTCCGCTCTTCCCCACGTTGCGCAACGCGCTGGTGCAGAAGCGAGCGCAGCGACAACGTGCCTGTGCCGATGCCGGTACTCGCCGCCCCCTGCGCGAGACCAGCGTCATCACGACCTGTACCAGTCGAGGTTGCGCCAGCCGGGTCTGCGCCAGCCGGGCTGTCGCTCACCTCGGGATACTCACTGTCCACCATCCCGGCATCAACCCTCTGATTAGGCGTCGAAGCGGCGGTGCTGACGACGGACTGGGCATCGGTCGCTCGGGAGGCGTCATCAGGTGTCGGAAGGGCTGGCGCCCGCACGATCGCGGGGGCGCCAGCGGTCCGATCGGGCACCTCGCTACCGGGCCTGTTCCGCGCAGCACTAGGTACGCTCTGTCCTGCAACGAGCCGCGAAGGCTCCTTGGTGATCTTAGAGCCTCCTACCTGGACGTTTTGTGTCGCCTCCCCGGTTCGCGTGCCCGGCGTGTCACCAGATCTGAGCGCGCCCGCGCTGCCCGCCCCGACGAGCTCGGTCTGAGACCCTGCGCCCATCGGGTCCATCGTGTGCTTGCGCATCAGGCGAGCGGTGTCGAAGGGCGATCGCGCCGCGCTTAGCGCTCGTTTGGTGGTGCCCCAGACCGCCTGACGGTTCGCGATGCGATCGAGCCCGGCCGTAACCCCGGCACCGATGCCACCAGCTGCCGAGCCCCAGGCAAGCGCAGAGGAGAGCTTGAAGGGGCTCGGTGCCTTGAGCACCTGCTTGAACAGGTGGTGGACGATGAAGATGGCTGCGATCGGGGCGATCCCCATCCATAGCAACGACAGGAGCGACCCTGCGCCGGCGACTGCGGTCCCGGTGTCCATGATGATGCTCGTCGTAATGGCGACGATCGAGAGGATCACCTGAGCGCCGGTGACGAAGAGCACCATCGAGAAGGCATGCTTGGCGAGCCCAGCGAGGCGGCTCGAGGCCGCAGCACCAGGCCAGAGCGAGACGAGGAGGAAGAGCGCCGCGAACGCCATGAGGAACAGCAGTGAGAACTTTGCCACGAGCACTGCTCCGGCCATGAGCCCGAAGACCAACAGGTCGACAGTCGAGGAGATGAGGAACATGATCGAGAGCATCTCGGCACTGCCGTTCGAGGTGCCGTGCAGGTTGTTCACGTAGTCCGCGAAGCCGTTGAACGGACCACCCGGGCCGGCAGCCGCAGTGCTGATCTGACCGGGGTTGTCTGGCCACTCGAGCGCGGTTTGCTGGGGCGCAAGCCCGTTGAATGAGTGGTCGAAGAACGCCCTGCACAGCTGCGGGGTTACCGTCCCGCTCGCTCCATAGCTACTGCCCTGAGCGTTCGGGTCGACGACCTGCGTCCACTCGGAGGTGACCGGGTCACCGGTCTTGGTTGACCACTCCATCGGGGTGAAGTCTGTGGAGTTCGTCTGACAGGCCGCCCATCCGATCATCGACTCGTCGGTCGTGTCGTCTGGGCTGTCGCCGAGGTTCTGGTCCGATGCCCAGGCCATCGCTGTGTTCCCGCCGCCGCTGTCGACGGTCCCAGCGAGGATGGCAGCGGCTCGTGGCGTCTGGTCGGTGATGGCCACCTGGGTCGCCGGCGGGATGTTCGCGTTCGCCTCGAGCAGGCGGCAATAGACGAGGGGAGCGTAGTCGTTGTTCGCCCCGAACTGGGAGTAGGCGTAAGTGGTGAGCCCGCTCTGCTCCCACATCGAGTCAAGCGCGAGCGGGACGGTGGCAGCCATGTTCGAGGAAGCCGAGGGGGCATAGGCAGCCCGGTAGTCGGAGCGGAGGTTGTTCACGTAGTTGCCGCAAGAGAGCGGGTCCTCGGCATCGATCTTCTGTCCGGTGGTACCGTTAAACGAGAGGCTGTCCGCTGCTCCAGAGAGTGCCGCAGCCGGGGCGGAGGCGACCATCGACACGGCGTTGTAGACGTGGGTGAGGACCCACCCTGGCGAGCCGAAGCCGAAGCTGACCTGGCCGTTTGCTCCAGTCTTCGTCTGCTCGGCACCGTTCACCATGACAGCGAAGATCAAGAGCACGACGACGATCTTCACAACTTGGTGTCGTGCGGTTCCGTCCCCTCGGCGGAGCCGGACGAGGATGAGGATCGTCGCAGCGACGAGCAGGAGAGCGACGAGGCCACCGCTCGAGAGCGCCCTGCCGATGGTCGCGGTGAGCCCGTCAGCGGTCGAGGCGACCGAGTTGGCGAAGCAGAACCGCGTTGCCGCCTCTGTCAGGCCGACACCGGCTTTCCAGAAGGTGTTCCCGAGCGCCTGAGCGTCTGCGACGACGAAGTCCCGCTGGACGACGTCCGGCAGGTTGCCGATGTTGAACAGGTTGAGGCTGAGGCGAGTGTGCTGGTTCGAGGTCGCGTCCGCCCAGCGATTGATCGGTAGGTAGTTGTCGGCCGACGCTGACGGCGCAGTCCCTCCACTCGAGCAGATGAACGATGGGGCAGGCGATGCAGCCGTGCCCGAGGAGGTCGACAGAGTCGTTCCTGTGGGTACGGAGTGTGATGGCGTGACCGAGGCGTTTGCGGCCCCACCTGGCAGCGTTACGACGAACCCGAGCGTGCTGAGGAGGATGATGGTGGCGAGGCCGAGCACGGCGCCCAGGCGATGAAGGCTCGGCGTGCTCCACAGAGCGCGCATGCGGGGGGCTTGCATCTCAGTGATCCAGGGAGAACAGGTCTTCGACAGAGTCAGCACCACGGCTGGCGTCGTCTATTGGTCTCGCACGCGGCAACGAGGAGGAGACGACGGTAATCGCGAGCCCACTGGTGAAGTCGTAGGGGTAGCCGCAGACGAGAATTTGGCCGACATGGCTTCGCCGGCGGTCCAAGATGGCCTGGTAGTTCTTGAGGCGTAGCCCAGAGCGGCTTCGCCAACGAAAGAGCCAGAAGACGGCGACCTCGACCATCGCCACGCTGAACAGGGCAAAGAACCCAAAGAGCGGGAAGAGCACCGCGACAAATGGCAGTGCGGCGATCGCTCCGCAGATGACGAGCACGAAGCTCTGCAACGGTACGTCGAAGCTCTGGATGACGACGCGACGCTGCTCGCTGGCCCCTCGGGTCAAGTTGGTGAGGTCGTAGACGTGCACACGCTCTGCCTGGTCAGGGCAGGATCTTCAAGAACAGGTTGACGATGGCATCAAGGATGGTGAGGATCGCCGGCATCACGACTGAGGGGACCGCGAGGATCGCCCCGATGACGAGAGTCCACATGAGGTGGGTGTGATTCCCCTGCCCACCGCGCCGCCGGTCCCAGACGTACTTGAGCGCGGAGAAGATGATGAGCAGTGTCCCGACGACGCCGAGGAAGGACACGAGACTGGAGCCGAGCGCGGCATTGAGCGCCGTGTTGATGGACTTCCAGTCTCCCGCGAAGTTGACGGTCGTCGTACTCGCAAGGATTGCTACTGCCATGGACTCTGGCCTCCTTCTGGCCGGCCGCCTTCTACGGCCACGACAATCACCATGCGGCGAATCAACGCGCGTACCTGCTTACACGTGGACCGCGCTGACGATGAGGGCGATGACCAAGGACAGCAGCAGCACGATGGCGACGATCGAGCCGCGGCCCGCCAACCAGTCCTCGATCTCCGCGCGTGTCTGCTGAGCCGCTTCCGAGCGGCCCGTGAAGCGATCGGGGCGATGCTCTGGCTCAGGCATCGCCGTGCATCGTCGACTGGTCAGCCGCCTCTGCGAAGCCGCCGTCGAGCGCTTCATAAAGCACGCCAGGGCGAATGCCGCCTTCACCCACCGTCGCGGTCAACAGGACCGAGCGACCTGACGGCTCGAGCGCGGCGATGGCGAGGAACGCCGCGGCGCCGCCCGCCACCTTGCCGCCGACCCCCGCCATCGCTACACCCCACTCACCAGTGATCGCCGTACCGCCGTCGTCGCTCACCGAGTAGCCGCGCTCGCCGGTCACCGAGCGACCGTTCGACCCGCTCAACGCGCAGGAGAGCACACCTGCGACTGCGTGCCCACCAGGGCCCGCTTCAGCGCGAGCTTGGTCGCCTGCGATCGCGACGCCACCTGCCCCCGCTCTCGCGAGGCAGCGGTCACCGACGACGGCTCGCTCGCCGTCGCCGACGATCACCCAAGAGCGCGTCTGCCCGTGGTTCTCCTGTGGGCTCTGTTCATCGGTCATCAAGCTCCAGCTCCTTGAGCAGCGTTGGCCCTCGGGGCAGTCGCCGAGCGCAATGCCAAGTCCCACAGCTCGCCCGCAAGGTGCGGGTGGCCGAGGAGCGTGGCTACGACCGCGTCACGCTTGCTGTCGTCGATC
>JAJYWA010000032.1 GCA_021791755.1 Actinomycetes bacterium
ACCGGGTCGATGGTCTTGAACAAGCCGGTGGTGGGCATGGAGCCCACCCCCGACGGCAAGGGCTACTGGCTGGTGGCCTCCGACGGCGGGGTGTTCGCCTTCGGGGACGCCAAGTACTACGGCTCCATGGGTGGAAAGCCGCTCAACAAGCCGATAGTGGGCATGGCAGCTGACCCTGCGACCGGAGGATACTGGTTCGTAGCATCAGACGGGGGCATCTTCAGCTTCAACGCTCCCTTCTTGGGATCCATGGGCGCAAAGCATCTGAACGCGCCAATAGTCGGTATGGCCTCTACGTCGAATGGCATGGGCTACTGGTTCGTAGCCTCGGACGGGGGCATCTTCAGCTTCGGCAACGCGAAGTTCTACGGCTCGATGGGGGGCAAGCGCCTCAATGCTCCTATCGCCGGCATGGCCGGCCCGTAGAGTCCCACACTGTAGAGTCCCACACTGTAAAGTCCCACACTGTAGAGTCCCACACTGTAAAGTCCCGCCCTTGTAGAGTACGCCTTCGTGACTCTGCTGTCATGCAACTCACGTGACTGCTAACATCCTTGCGAAGCAGTGAACACGATCCCCATCCACGACAGCGATGACCGCGCGGCATTGCGTGCTCTGGCGCGCCGGGTAGCTAAGCATGACCTTGAGCCGAACGCGGCGCGCTGGGACGAGGCAGAGGAGTTTCCTGAGGAGTCCTGGAAAGCGCTACGCGACGCCGATCTCTTCGCCACAACAGTGGGTGAGCGCTGGGGAGGCATGAGCCTCGGCGACGTCGAGGCGGCGATCGTGCTGGAGGAGCTGTCGAAGGTCGACGTATCAAGCGCCATCTTATGCCAGCTCATCTTCAATGGCCCTCCGAGAGCGATCGAGCACCTCGGCAACGATGCGATGAAGGAGCGATGGCTTCCCTCGGCCGCCTCGGGTGATGCCCTCTTCTGCATCGGGATCACCGAGCCTGACGCCGGCTCCGCTGCGACACAGATGCGCTCCCACCTGGTTCCTGACGGCGCTGGCTACCGGCTGAACGCGTACAAGAATTATGTGACCGGCGGGCACAAGGCTGCCGCCTGCCTTGTATGGTGCCGGTTCCCAGGAGCATCAGCTCCACACGGCATCGGCGCTGTACTGGTGGACCTCACGGCAAGCGGTGTGAGCATTGCGGGAACCCACAAGAAGATGGGCCTTCGAGGCTGTACCGAGGCAGAGCTCGCCTTCGACGATGTCAGGATAGATCCCGCCGACGTCCTCGTCGGCAGCGGACCTGGCGACTCCGCGGGCATCCGCACCTTGCTAGCGCATCTTAACCACGAACGCTGTGGCAATGCGGCGATGTGCATAGGGGCTGCACAAGGCGCCATCGAGCATGCGATCAGCTACATGAACGAGCGCACCGTCGGCACGGCGAGGCTTGCCGAGCTTCAAGGCCTCCAGTGGAAGCTTGCTGACATGGCTATCGCGCTGGACGGGTCACGGCTCCTGCTCGACAGAGCGCTTGCCCTCGCTGGCGGCCCGCATGGCACGCCACCGGCTATGGAGACTGCGATGGCCAAAGCAGCTGCCAATCTGGCTGCAAAGCAGGTATGCGACGAGGCCATCCAGATCCTGGGCGGCTACGGCTACAGCCGGGAGTACCCCGTGGAGCGCATCTACCGGGACGTACGAGGCCTGTGCATCGGAGCAGGCACTGTTGAGGTGCAGCGCAACTACATCGGCTCCAACCTCGCGAGAGGCCGCCACCCCGCAGATCCCATCTGGGAAACGGCCGTACCACCCCAGAAGCCGATGAAGGCCGCAACACCGTGACAGAAGCGAACCACCTGGGTAGGCCGCTAACTGCCTCGGATCACGCCTTCATGGCTAACGCTGCGCCGTCACCGAAGTCACGCATCTCAGCGGTCGGCGCCGCTCTCGGTTCCATGCCCATTGACATCTCGGAGGTCGCTCGCTCCTGGAGCTCGGCTGCAAGACCCGGGTCCACAACCATCATGGTCTGTGCAGAGGACGAGGACGCGCTCACCCTGGCCTGGCAAGCGGCCACAGCGGCGCTCGACGCCGCTGGATGGGACTTTTCGTCCGGCCCGGCGCCGCGAGCTACGAGCGGGCTGCCGATCGGCGTCTGGTGGGGAACGTCGCGCCCTCCCTTCGGCGAGGGACCAAGCCACTCATACCTCGTCGCCTCACTCGGCCTGCCAGAGGACACCGCAGGAACACTGATCACTGGCTCAGTGCATGCCGGCATGGACGCCTTGCTCGCCGCGATGGACGCCATCGCAGCCGGTTCGGTGACCAATGCGCTCGTGGTCGCGTCGGACGCCGTGCTGCCCGGCACAGGGACCGCAGTCGAACGCGCTACCGGGGCCGGGGCCGCCGCCTTCCTTCTCGAGCCCGAGGCCGCTGGTCCAGACGACGCCAGCTCGCTCATCATCACCATTCGGGCAAGCCGCTCGGTCCCCGTCCTCGACCGCTACCGTGGGGAAGCCCAGCCGGAGGTTGGAGACCTCTACGATCCACGCCTCTTCCGCGAAGAGGTCCTCCTACCCTCCGTGGAGTCGATGGGCCGGGCGCTCGAGGGCGCTCATGAGAGCTCTGGCGCCGCTGCGATCGGCACGTGGGTCCTTCCTGACCCCGACGGTCGCCTAGGCGCGGCGGCTGCCAAGCGGCTCGGTGCACCAGCAGGCCCAACACGCGATCTGTTCAGGGTCGCCGGCGACACCGGGGCTGCAGCAGCGCTTCTGGGCTTGGCGGTCGCCATCGCCACGCCCGGAAGCCCCGAGGCAACCGCAGTCATCTCCTACGGCGGCGGGCGCACCAGCGGCCTCATCGTCGACGCTGTCTCCTCCGCCTCCGTCTCCTCCATCAGCCGCGACTTGCCAGGCGCTGCTCAGGTGCGATCCGTGGTGGCACGCGGCGGGCCTGACACGTCCACTGCGACGTACGCCGAGGTACTTCGATCCCGCGCTCAGCTCGTGGCGATGGCCGATCCTGTCCCGATGGGCCTGCCTCCGGCCAGCGCGGGCTCGATCCGAGGAACGGCCGAGGTCCTTCGACGCGAAGGGGCTAAGTGCCGCAGCTGCGGCTGGACATCTATCCCGCCGACGATCCATCCTGCCTGCGTGAACTGCGGCGCCACGGGCTTCGACGCCGTGCGCCTCGGGACGACCGGCGTCGTTCACACCTTCGTCGTCAACCAGACGATGCCAGCGCCGTTCACGGCTCCCCTGCCCCTCGTCGTCGTCGACCTCGACGATGGGTCGCGCGTGATGCTCCAGGGGATCTCCGCCTGCGCGGCCTCGCTCGAGATCGGCCAGCGAGCGCATCTCGTGCTCCGCCGTTACGCCTTGGAACGAGGAGCGCCGGTCTACGGCTACAAGGTCGCCCCGGCCCCGGCTCCCAGTCCGGGACCAGCCGTGACCGGACCTGGCGACCACGGATCAAAGGAGGTGCGTACATGAGCTGGAGCCGCGTCGCGGTCGTCGGCGGAGGTCTTGTTCGCTTCGGCGAGCTGTTCGAGTCCAGCTACGAGCAGATGGCCCATGGCGCGTTCGAGGCCGCTCTCGCAAGCGTCGACCTGGGGCTAGATCCGGGCCGGATCGACGCTATCGTGCTCGCGACCCAGCGTGGAACGCTATGGGGTCAAGAAGGCATCGGAGGAAACACCGTTCCGAGCGCGCTCGGACTCGCCGGCACGCCGTGCACCCGGATAGAGAACGCCTGCCCGTCAGGGGCTGACGCCTTCCGGATCGGAGCGATGATCGTCGCCAGCGGCGTGCACGACGTGGTGCTCGTCATCGGCGTCGAGAAGATGCGCGACAAGTCCACCGAGGAGGGGCTCCTGTCCAGAGCAGCTGGCGGCCATCCCGTCTACACCCGCGGAGAGACTGCGCCCGTGCTCTTCGCGCCGTTCGCCACGAGGCACATGTACGAGCACGGCACTACGCCGGAGATGCTCGCGGCCGTGGCCGTGAAGAACCATCACAACGGCTCTCTAGACCCCTACGCCCACTTCCAGTCGGAGATAACTGCTGAACAGGTGCTCTCCTCTCCCATGGTGTGCAGCCCCCTTCGCCTCCTGGACTGCTGCCCCCAGACCGACGGCGCCGCGGCGCTGGTGCTCACCAGCGCAGAGAAGGCATCGGAGATGACCCGCTCTCCCGTATGGGTCGCTGGCTTCGGGATGGGCACCGACCACCCCTACCTGCACGAGAAGTCGAGCTTCACCAGCCTTCCAGCCACGGTCAGCGCCGCCGAGCGCGCCTACGAGATGGCCGGCATCGGCCCATCGGACATCGACGTCGCAGAGGTGCACGACTGTTTCACGATCACCGAGATACTCGACATCGAAGACCTCGGTTTCTTCGAGAAGGGCAAAGGCGGGCGCGCAGCTCTCGACGGAGACACCGCGATCACCGGGCGCATACCTGTGAACCCGTCCGGCGGCCTTCTGGCCAAAGGTCACCCCATCGGAGCCACGGGCGTGGCCCAGCTCGTAGAGTGCTGGTGGCAGCTCCGCGGCGAGGCGGGACCGAGGCAGGTGGCGATCACCAACGGATACGCTCTCCAGCACAATGTTGGCGGTAGGGGCTCAGGCGTCTCTGTGGTCAACATCCTCACCTCCCGTAGTCCGTGATCGTCAGCCGCCTCCGGCAAACAACTACGCCGTGAGCTGCGAAGCCACCGGTCTCGAAACGCCCAACGCACACGTGAGCGGGTCGCTCGGGACGTGCAGCCTCCAAGCAGACGAGCCCTTCATCTTCGCGGTGTACATCGCGAGGTCTGCCTGGTGCAGCAGGGCTCTAACCGTGTTGCGCGAGCTACTGGACACTGCGATGCCAATGCTCACACCGATCTGTACAGACTGACCTGCGACCACGAGGGGATCGTCAAGGGACGCTATGAGCCGCCTCGCGAGCATCACCGCATGTCGCGGAGACTCCAGATCCGGCACCAGCACCACGAACTCGTCACCCGCGTACCGTGCCACCAGATCCTTCGAGCGGGTGCACGAGTCAAACCTCGCCGCCACGTCGACGAGCACCGCGTCGCCGACATCGTGACCAAAGGTGTCGTTGACCGCCTTGAAGGAAATGAGGTCGCAGAACAGGACCGCGACAGATGACGGATTGTCACCCGCCGCCGCCAGCGCGGCCTTCAGCGTCTCGAGGAACGCTGTCCTGTTGGCAAGGCCAGTCATGTGATCGTGCGCAGCTGCAAGCGCCAGCTTCTCCTTCGAGTGCTCGGCCTCGGCTTGCAGGACCCCGACCAGGTAGGCGACGAACACGATTGCCACGATGTTCAAACCGCTCAACGCGTACAGGACCTGGCCGCTGACGAAGGATGGCGCGGCGCCAGTCGCCTGCCCGAGCACGCTCACAACCACTGCGACCAGGCACCAGGCCATCACCGCCCGCCACATCTTCGACCCCAGCCGTTGGATGTTCTCGAAGATCGCGAAAGCGTACCCGATCCCGAGCATCGGCCCCCATCCAGTTATGTCGCAGAGCACCGCCACCGCGAGCACCATGCTCGCGATCCGCACGTGGACGTTGAGCTTGCTGCGGCGCCTCAGAAGGCTGTAGTCGGCGATGGTCCCCACCGCCACAGCCGTCACCATGATCGCGATCGCAAGCCACAGCGCGACCGGCGCAGAGAGCTGGTAGCGGCCGAGAAGCCAAAGAACTATGACCGCGCCGACCGCCGCCACCTGCACCAAGCCAGCCCCTGGCCGCGCGCGGTAGTAAGCCGCGGCCCTATCGGTCAGGGACCCATTACGTGAATGCACACCTACCTTTATCGGAAGCTACGGCGAGAACTTTATTCCTCGTCCTCGATAGCGCCTCATGCCTGGGTTGCACTCGTTGCAGCGCTGTCGCCACCTAGCAGCGCGTGCGCCGGCATCCCGAGCGGCTGGAGATGCTGGCCCAGCACCTCGGGGAGATGAGCTGCGACCTCTTGCGGGGTCCAACCGCCATCCTTCCACATTGCAGCCACCTGCCGTGGTGTCTGGAATATAGTGAACGCATACCCCGTGCGGCCGAAAACCTGGCCGTTCACCCAGCCCGACTCCTCGGACGCGAGGTAGGCGACCAGTGGAGCGTTGAGCGCCGGGTCCTCATCGGCCGGCTTCTCCCCCTCTTCGCCTCCTGCGAACAATCCTTCGGTCATCCGCGTGAGGCCCGCTGGCGCCACTGCGTTCACTGTGATGCCGTAGCGCTGGAGCTCGAGAGCCCAGACAAAGGTCATTCCCATGATCGCGGCCTTCGCCGCAGCGTAGTTCGTCTGCCCGAAGTTCCCACGCAACCCTGCTGAGGAGGTCATGTTCACCACCCGTCCGTACCCGGCCTCACGCATGTGCTTGGCGGCGTGCTGCGTGCAGTTGAAGGCGCCCTTCTGGTGCACCGCGACGACCGCATCGTAGTCCTCCTCGGCCATCTTGAGCAGGGTACGGTCCCGCACGATACCGGCGTTGTTGACCAGGATGTCCAGCCGGCCGAACGCGTCGACGGCCGTCTGGATGATGCGCCCGGCGCCCTCGTAGTCGGCCACCGAGTCGCGGCTCGCCACGGCTCTTCCTCCAAGAGCCTCGATGTCGGCCACGGTCGCACTAGCGGCATCGCCTGCTACGCCTCCGGTCCCTTCTGAGCTACGGCCATCGAGGCTGGCCCCAACGTCGTTCACGACCACGCTTGCTCCCTCGCGCGCGAAGCACAGCGCTATCTCGCGCCCGATGCCTCGGCCGGAGCCGGTCACCACCGCTACCCTTCCATCCAGCAATCCCATGCTCGAACGATAGCGTGCGGGCATGGGCGGACGCTAAGCTAGCGTGAGATAATCTCGCATCGTGAGGAGGAGGCAACAAGTGGCAGGTAAATGGCGCGTCGCAGTAGCCAGCATCGCCATGGGAGCGATCGCTCTATCCGCATGTTCCACCAGCGCGAGCACATCGACGACCCAGCACACCACGGCCCCGGTAAAGCTCCCAGCGCTCAACCCGACCGCCGCCATCGCTCAGATCAACACCGTCTTCACCACGGTCTTCAACGGCGCCAACAAGGACATAGCAGCCAAGGCAGGCTACATTCAGGGTGGTTCCCAGATTGTGGCATCCATGACAAAGGACCTGTCGATCATGCCCGCCGGCCTCGGGGCGCAGGTAACCTCGGTCACCTTCCCCTCAGCATCGACCTGCAGCCAGGAGTCCCTTTCCTCCCCGTGCGCGAAGGTCAACTACTCACTCGTCTCTAACACCAAAGGGAAGCTGACCACGCTCGAGACCTCCGCAGGATTCGCCGTCGAGGTAGCAGGCGGCCGCTGGCTGATGTCCAAGCAGACGATGTGCAGCCTCCTCAGCCTGGCAAGCGGTGGCGCTGCACCAGCCGGCTGCGGCTGACGCACGGGCAGCACTTCGCCGCTAGCCGTAGCGCGCAGGTCCCTGCGCTACCCGGCCACTGCACTAGGCGTCACTGGCGGTTCCATTGCGCCCTCGCTGCCGGCCATCTCCTGCCGGGAGGACCTGGTGGGCGAGGTCGCCGAGCTCGGACACCGGACCTTCGTAGGACACGAGTCCTTTGGCGAGCAGCACCACCGTGTCCGCCAGCTCGAGCGCACGCCCCACGTGCTGCTCGACAACGAGCAGGGATGTTCCACGGGAGCGGATCGCCGCCAGGCGTTCGAAGACCTCGTCGGCGATCTTCGGAGCCAGCCCAAGGGACAGCTCGTCTACGATCAACAACCTCGGTGGTACGGCCAGCACCTTCGCAAGGGCCAGCATCCGCTGCTCACCTCCTGAAAGGGTCCCGCCCAGCTGGCTCTGGCGCTCACGAAGCCTCGGGAACTCGCTGAACGCTGCGTCGAGCGCTGCAGCGACCGCATCCTTGCCCAGCGAGCGGCGAAACGCGAGACGTAGGTTCTCCAGCACCGTGAGCGATCCGAACACCGACCTTCCCTCCGGCGCGTGGGCCAGCCCGAGCCGGGCGATCTTCCAGGCCGGCATCCCGGTGACGTCCTGGCCGCCGAAGGTGATGCGTCCGCTCGTCACCGGGACCAGGCCGCTGACTACCCGCGACACGGTCGACTTTCCGGCTCCGTTGGAGCCGAGCAGCGCCGTCGCCGAGCCCTCGAAGACCTTGAAGGAAACTCCGAACAGAGCCCTGTAAGGACCGTAGGAGGCCTCCACGCTGTCCACGTCTAGGAGAACCGGGGCGACTGCGGCAGCGCCCACACCGGACGCCGCTTGCTCGATAAGCTCAGAGCTCATCTACACCCGCCGCCTCAGCGCCCGCGACGGCGCTGTTCTCCCCCGCCACGCTTGCTGTCCCGAGGTACGCCGTACGCACGGCCTCGTCGGCGAGCACCTGGTCGATCGGTCCATCGGCTATCAGCTTCCCGAAGTCCAGGACATAGAGCCGATCGACGAGGACGCTCACCATGTCAAGATCGTGCTCCACGAGAAGTAGCGCCGCGCCGGTCTCAGCCCTGACCTTTCTCACCACGTCGACCAGGACTGCGGTCTCGGCGGAGTCGAGCCCGGATGAGGGCTCGTCCAGCATGAGAAGCCTCGGCCTGCCAATGATCGCCCTCCCGAGCTCCAGCAGCCTGCCATGGCCAAGGCTCAACGACTCGACCATCGAGTGTGCGTAGCCGGAGAGGCCCACGAGCTCCAGGACCCGGTCGGCGTCGTCCATCTCCTCTCTCGAGGGCCCGCCGATGCCGAGCAGGTCACGCCACATTCGAGCGCCGCTTCCACGGGCGCGCTTTGCGACCAGCAGGTGGTCGAGGACCGTCATGCCCGAGAAGAGCTCGAGACGCTGGAAGGTGCGCCCTATCCCGAGCCGGGCCCTCTGGTGCAGCTTCAGGCCGTCGATCCTGCGACCATCGAAGTAGACCGAGCCGCTGTCAGGCCGGACCACGCCCAGCAGGCAATTGAACAAGGTGGTCTTCCCGGCGCCGTTAGGACCCACCAGCCCGACTGCTTCAGCGCTGCGAACCTCCAGAGAGGTCTCGGTGAGAGCGACCACTCCCCCGAAGCGCTTCGACAACTGCTCGCCAGCAAAGAGCGCATCTACCACCCGCCAGCGTCTCCCGATCCCCCAGGAGCACGCGGCACAGCCGGAAACATCCCTGCGACCGGCGAACCGAGCCCGTCGCTCGCGTCCTTGCCCTCCGCCTCCCCTTCCTCGCTCCCGAAGCGGTCCAGCATGCGCGCTATTCGCTCGGTCCAGAACCGCTTCTGGAACTCGACCACCCCCTCCGGATGGATGACATAGCCGAGCGCCCCGAGAGCGAACAGGAGTATCTCGATCCCGCTGAAGCGCTGGAGCCAGGCAGGATGGTCCGGTATGTAGGACAGCAACTGAGCAAGTATCACATAGGCCATGCCGGCATTGATCGCTCCCTCGACGGTCTTCACGCCCGTCGTCACCACGAGCACGACGAAGACAAGCGAGAAGAAGTAATTGAAGTCTGTTGGCGAGACGCTGCCCTGCGTGGAGGCGTACACCGCTCCCCCGACACCGGCCAACCCGGCGGACAGGGCAAAGACGATGACCTTCTGCTTCGCGACATTGATGCCGACCGTCGAGGCTGCGAGCTCGCTTCCCCTGATGGCGGCGAGGTACCGCCCGGTCATCCCACGCCTCACCATGATGACGATCGTCGAACAGATTGCGAGCGCGACCAGGGCCAGCAGGAAGAAGGCTCGAGTCCCGGCGAAGCTTATCGGACCGATGGCCGGGCGTGGAACCGTGACGCCCGTGGCGCCGTTGCCGAGCCAGCCGAGAGGAAAGAGAACATTGTCAGCGAGTAGGGAGAACGCGAGGGTGGCAAGTGCCAGAGCGATGCCTCCGAGACGCAGGGCAGGAATGGCCACGAGCACGCCGACTGCTGCCGCGATCACTCCCCCGACGAGGGCGCCGACTATCACTGAGAGACCCAGGTGCATCGCGAGCTGACCGGCCGTGAACGCGCCGAAGCCCGCAAAGGCAGCCTGGCAGAGCGATATCTGCCCGCCCATTCCGGTCAGGACCGTGATCGACAGGAACATGATGCTGAACGCAAGTCCCTGTGTGAGTATGAAGACCCAGAAAGATGGCACCCAGGTGAGTGCCGAGATCACGAAAACCGCGAGAAAGATCGGGAACCCGATGCGAGCGACCCGGTCGAGACGCGGATCCCTTACCGATGCCGCCAGCGGCGGGGGCGGCGGATCGCATCCCGACAGGGGATCGGTCACCTCCATAGCGCCCCTCAAGCCCGGCATGACGAGGAGCAGCACCACTAGGACGACAAACGGAAAAGCCGGGCGCAGACCCGTGGCCAGCACGCTGTTCAATGGCAGGTAGCCGGTGAGCACAGCTTGACCGATGCCAAGGACGATCCCGCCGACCAGCGTGAGCGGCAGGCTGGTGAGGCTTCCCAGTGCCGCTGCCGCAATGGCGGACACGAGCAGCGTCGTGAAGTCCAGAGAGCTAACCCTAGAGAACAGCGGAGCAAGCAGGACCCCCGCTAGACCCGCCAGGAAGCTCGAAAGCCCCCACGAGAAGGCGCCGACTCGCTCCGCGCTGATGCCCGAGAGCTGCAGCATGCGCGGGCTCTCCACCGCGGCACGCATGTGAAGGCCGATCTCGCTGTAGCGGAACAGGATGCCCAACGCCGCGACCACGACGAGGGTCACCAACACGGTGACCACATCTCCCCTGCTCACGTAGTAGCTCCCGAAGTGGTACACGACGTTCGCATTGGCGATGATGCTCGGCGGGTTCAACCGCGTCGCCGATCCGAAGAGGAGCTTCATCGTCGTCGGGATACCGATGAGCAGCGCGAGCGCGACAACGAGCTTCACCAGCGACGGCGCTGCTCGGATATGCCGGAACAGGAGCCTATCGAGCCCGACGCCTATGGCCGGGCTGACGAGCACGATCGCCACCAGCGCACCAGCCCAGATGGGCCACCCGAGGGACTCGACCGTGAGGTAGAACACGAGCGCGGAGACGTACGCCTGAGCCCCGAAGGCAAGGTTGAACACACCTGAGGTCTTGTAGCAGAGCACGAGGCCGACCGCCATGAGCGCGTAGACGCATCCGACGGGAACACCCGGGATCAGGTAGGTGATGAAAGTGCTCATCCAGGCGCTAACCAGGATGTCCGCGATGCCACTGTTGCGGCTCCGTCAAGCTCCGGGCACGCCGGCCGGCAGCGGTATCGACTTCAGGGTGGGCGGCTTCGGCTGCGGGTAGGGGAAGCAGCGGAACACCGATGGAGCCGTGCCGAAGACCGGGACGAAGCGACCGTTGCGCACCTGGATAAAGGCATTGCAGTCGAGCGGACCGCCGTGGGAGTGCGCCACCTTCCAGTCCACAGGGGCCTGTATTCCACCACCGGTCCAGTGCGTCATGTTGTTGATAGCGCTCACCAGCCCCGACCGCGTCACATTGCGCCCGAGAGCCCGCAAGCCCTTCACGAACAGCTGGGCGTTCAGCCATCCGGCCAGTTCGACCTGGTTCGGAAGCTCGCTCGGGAAGTACTGATGGGTCACCGCCAGGAACTGCGCCATCCCGGGGTAGCGCCCGGGGTAGAGCGCAGGGGCCTCGAAGGGCACAGCCGAGGAGAAGAAGTAGACGCCTTCCATCAGGCTCGCATAGCTGCGAAGTGAGGACTCGCTGTAGCCGGTCGGCCAGTACTGGGTTACGTTCCCCATTCCGGCCTGACGAAGCCCGGTTGACAGCAGCGTATTGCCTGAGAGATCCATGCACGTCGCAACGAAGTTGATCCCCTTTGCCTTCATCCGCTGGATGTCCGTCGAGAGGCTCGTGACACCAAAGGGAATGCTCGCGTCGAGGAGCCCGACGTGAATGCCGAACTCATGAAAGCTGTTCACGAAGCCTTGAGCGCACTGGGCGGACTGGGTCTGGCTGTAGGCCAAGACGGCGACACTGCGGGCGCCCACCTTGTGGGCGAGGTAGGAGACCTCCGGTCCAGGGCTGGCGAGGTTGTAGTAAGAGCCCTCCTGACCGAAGAAGGTCGGCTGGTTGAACCACTGCGAGTTGATGACGTAGCCGAAGGTCGGGATCTTGTTCTCGGCAAGGTAGGTAGCGCCCGAGAACGTGGGCGTCGCGACCCCGACGACCGCGAACACGTGGTCCTGCTCGACGAGTCGGCGCGCATCAGCGGTGTCCTGAGCGGGATCGGTGGCGTCGTCAAGCTGTGCCGCGTAGACGAGCTTCCGGCCGTTCACGCCCCCATGAGCGTTCACCATGTTGAAGTATGCCTGCACTCCGTCGAAGATCGGCCCGAACTCCGAGGCGAGCGGACCAGTCTCAGCGGCGATCCCGCCCACGACTATCTGGTTCGCCGACACGCCTTCGGAGTTGCTCGATCCGGACGAGACCGTTGAAGCGTTCGTACAGCCAGCGAGGACCGCGGCCGCCACTACCGCGGCGGCAAGAACCGACGGAACGTCAGCGCGGCCTAGGCGACCCCGGCCTGCGTTGAAGTCAACGCGCCTTTTCAACATGCGCTGGTTCAACCACCTGAATGATCCACTACCCAACATGCCCATCTCCCGAGATAAACACCCTGATTCCTGCTGCCGGCCTCACTTGAGAAACAACAATACGTTACTTCCCTACCTCTGGGCACAACAGCCAGGGCGCCGAAGACGAGCCAGCCCGGGTGCGAGGGGTGCGCGAGTGAGCGAAGCCAGTCCGGGTGCGCTGGGTGCGCGGAGCCGGACGCTTGGCCGCTCAGGCCCCAGGTACGCCTGTCGGCAGCGGTATCGCCTGCAGGGTGGGCGGCTTCGGCTGCGGGTACGGGAAGCAGCGGAACACCGATGGAGCCGTGCCGAAGACCGGGACGAAGCGACCGTTGCGCACCTGGATAAAAGCGCTGCAATCGAGCGGCCCCTGTTCACGATGAGCCACCTTCCAATCAACCGGCGGCTGCATCCCGCCCCCGGTCCAGTGCGTCATTTGATTGATCGCGTTCACCAGCCTCGAGCGCGTCACATTGCGCCCGAGAGCCCGCAAGCCCTTCACGAACAGCTGGGCGTTCAGCCATCCGGCCAGCTCCACCTCGTTCGGAAGCTCGCTCGGGAAGTACTGATGGGTCACCTCGAGGAACCGCGCCATCCCTGGGTAGCGCCCGGGGTAGAGCGCAGGGGCCTCGAAAGGCACGAACGTCGACAGGAAGTACACCCCCTGCATCAGGCCCGGATAGGTACGCACCGCTGACTCGCTATAGCCATTTGGCCAGAACTGCTTCACGTTCCCCATGCCGGCCTGGCGCAACGCCGTTGCCACGAGGACGTTACCAGAGAGATCCATGCAGGTCGCGAGGAAGGTCACGCCCTTTGCCTTCATGCGCTGGATGTCCGTCGAGAGGCTCGTGACGCCAAATGGAATGCTCGCGTCGAGGAGCCCGACGTGAATGCCGAATTCATGAAAACTGTTCACGAAGCCCTGGGCGCACTGGGCGGACTGAGCCTGGCTGTACGCGAGGACGGCGACGCTGCGAGCGCCGACCTTATGGGCGAGGTATGCGATCTCCGGACCAGGATGGAGCAGGTCCAGATATGATCCGTCCTGACCGAAGAAGGTCGGCTGGTTGAACCACTGGGTGTTGATGAGGTAGCCGAAGGTAGGGATCTTGTTCGCGGCAAGGTAGGTAGCGCCCGAGAACGTTGGCGTCGCGACCCCGACGACCGCGAACACGTGGTCCTGCTCGACGAGTCGGCGCGCATCAGCGGTGTCCTGAGCGGGATCGGTGGCGTCGTCAAGCTTCGCCGCGTAGACCAGCTTGCGGCCGTTCACGCCCCCGTGGGCGTTCACCATGTTGAAGTAGGCCTGCACGCCATCGAAGACCGGCCCGAACTCCGACGCGAGCGGACCAGTCTTGGCCGCGATGCCGCCTACGACTATCTGGTGCGCCGACACACCTTCGGAGTTGCTCGTTCCGGATCCTGCCGCGACGCTGTTTGTACAAGCTGTAAGGAGAAGGGCAAGGACAAGGATGAGCGCTGCCAGGATGCCGGTCATCGTCACAGCCCTCGCAGCTGCTCGAAGCCGGTTCGCGGCTGTTGGGAACGTGCGTACGCGTCGACTCTGCAGGGTCGCCTGCCTCGTCTTGTCACCGCGAATGCTGTGGCCAGCCTGATGGAGCATCCCTGGCATGTTACGTCGTTCGCCTTGGAACAGGGATCACCCATGAAACGCGAGCGCTGCGAGCGGTCCTCCTGAAGGCCGAAGTCCCGACCTCACCGTCGCGCCCACGCACGTCAATGCCTGACATACTCGTCACTATACGCTCCTTCTCACGCTGACGCGAACGCGTCGCCGCCCACCTGCAGCCCGTACCCTGACGCGCGCTCATCGGATCGGCTAGGTTCCACTGGAGCGAACCGAGGAGGCACGAAAGATGCAATTTGTACAAGACGCTCCCCAGGTGGTGCTCGCCACCGCCAAGGAGATGCTGAGCAAGGGACTCGTCGAGGGCACGGCGGGCAATATTTCCGCCCGCATGCAGGACGGGAACGTCTGCATCACGCCGTCATCGGTCGACTATGTCGAGATGACCCTAGACGACCTCGTGGTCATCAGCCCCGATGGAACAGTGGTGTCAGGCGAGCGCTCCCCGTCGTCGGAGAAGCTTCTGCACCTCGCGTGCTACGAAGCCTTTGACGACGTCGGCTCCGTCATCCATTCGCACCCAGTCCACGCAACGATGTTCGCAATTGCGCGGCGACCCGTTCCTGCGTGCATCGACGAGTTCTCGATGTACGTCGGTGGCGACGTGCGCGTCACCGACTATGCGATAAGCGGCTCAGCCGAGGTCGGCAAAGCAGCCGTAGCGGCGCTAGCCGGACGCGGCGCCGCGCTGCTCGCCAATCACGGGATGGTCGCCGTCGGCCCTCACCCTTCAAAGGTGCTCCACATAACAGCGCTTGTCGAGCGTGTGGCGCACATCGTCGCGGGGGCGGTGGCTCTCGGGGAGATACATGACCTCCCCGACGAGGTCAACAAGAGCTTTGCCGATGTATACTCTCTCATGCGCGCCGGCATCTGATGCGCAACTTGTAGCCGAAGAACGGGGCCGCGCCTTCAACTGCACCCTCGAAGCCCGCTCCCGATAGGCCGAGCCTTCAGCCGCCCTTTCGGGAGCGGCCCAGGAACACGCCGGCTGGATCGTACCGGCGCAGCGCGATCACCTCGGACATCGAGACTGTGGGGAGCTCCTCGGGATGTCGATCAACCTTCACGTCCCAGCCGCAGCGACCTTTGAACGACCTCACCATCTCCTCGATCGCCACATGGCATCCAGGGGGCTGGCCGGATGGGACAGCCGCCAGCGACAGCTCGCCGTCACGCTTTCTGAGGATCCCCGCGTCCGTTACAACGCTCGTGATCCTGTCACCAGGGCTGGTGACATAGTCGAGGCTGGCTACCAACCGCTCCGTCCCAGCGAGGGTCACGACGACCGACTCCGCTGCCCTGCTGGCTACGTCATTACCGCCACCGGAACCGACGAGGAACCCACGCGACGCTGAGCGAGTAGAGCTTATATTGGCCAACTTGTCCACCTCCGCGGCGCCGAGACATCCGATCGTCGTCGTTCCTGGACCACCTACTATCAAGCCAAGCACCTGGGACGCGTCCGCAAGCATGGTGGCGCCAGGAAAGACACGCTGGTTGAAGATGTACGGATCCGCCGGAGTGGGCGTGTAGTCCCACAGCCCGAGCTCAGCGGTCAATCGGACTCGTTGGCCGCCGGCGCGAGCGAGATCCACGGCCACCCACGCCGCGAGGTTGGCCACCCCAGCGCCCGCAAGGATCGCATCCGCCGAGAGCGCTCGCGCCTTTGACGCCAGCTCCCGCGCTCCGAGGGCTGCAGCCACCTCCCAAGGCGTAGCCGGCGACATGGTGTCTACGGGATTGGCCTCGGCATCCTGCATCCATGACTCAGGGTCAGAGCGCGACACCAGCCACTGCAGGCGTTCTCGGCCCAGCTTATCGAGGTACGCCGCGTGCGTCTGCGGCCCGAGGAGCCACTCCTGCGCCCACTCGTCGAAGTCTCCACGGCAGGCGTCGCGGACCTCGACCCAGAAAGGAACGTCCTCCCCGTAACCCGCCACCGGAAGCCCGGGTGCGTACAGGCCGCCCGGATGCGCGCCGAAGGGGGCCTCGACTACCGCCAGCACGCGATGCGCCGGCACCTGCACTAAGCCGCCCATCCCTTCCAGGCTGTCGACGACGCGCTCTACGGTGACAACAGCGCCCCTGCGCGCCGCCCAGGCGCCCCAGACTCCCTCGAGCAACGGCGCCGACATAGCGACGTTGCCCTCTGGATCAGCGACCGCGGCATGCAGGATGCACACATCCGGAAAGAGCGGAGCGACTATGGAGAGCCTCCCGAAGCCCGTCTCCACGACTTCGTAGCCGTCGTTCGCCTCCATGTCAGACCCTGACAGAGAACCAGTGATCATTGCCGGGAGGCCCCTGGCCGCAGCCTCGAGCCGCTGGGAAAAGGTATGTATCGACCAATGCTCGACCTCCACCTCGCCGAGGTCGTACGCCCTCTTGAATATCGGGTTCGGGCTATAGGTCGGAAAGCTGTCTCCTGAGTAGGCAGTGATGACCTTGCGAACCATCCTTCCCTTGAAGAATGCCGCGCCGAGCGAGCCGAGGCTCACCATCACGAGCGTGAGCTCGGCATCGCGATGCCAGAACTGCCTGATGAGCTCCCGCGCCGCCGCGCTCCAGCGGCTGTGACCAAGCATCACCTGAACTGTGTCACCAGGTCGAATGTTCCGCTCGACCGCCTCCGAGAGGCTCAACTGCTGCATCCCGCACGACGTTAGCCTCGATCGTGCCCGCCCGGGCTCGGGAGCCTCTGGCTCGGAAGCCTCTGGCTCGGAAGCGCGAGCTCGAGAGCCTCGACATGGTGAGCCTCGACATGGTGGACGAACTGTTGTAGAAAAGCAGTGGGCAAGGTATACACGCGACGCTGCAACGACTACGCCAGGTGGCGTCCGGGGCACTGGGTGGCGTCCGGGGCACTGGGTGGCGTCCGGGGCACTGGGTTCTCTGATCCGCACGCCGCACGCCGCGGCAACGGCTGCGCATGGAAATCCAAAGCCACCAACAAGCCCAGCTGTGAACTACGAATCAACCAACACTGCGGAGACTGCGAATGCGAGCACTCGTCTTCGGCGTCGAGCCGGAACCCTGGGAACCACCCGACACTGGTAATACACGCCTCCGTCGGCTGGCAGAAAGCCCAGTGGCATTGACCGAGATAGCCGACCCACGACCGCTGCGCCCCGATTGGGTAATAACGAAACCATTGCTCTCAGGTGTGTGCGGGTCGGATGCCAAACAGATCTTCATGGACTTCGCCGACGGCGGTCATGACAACGCAATGTCGGCTTTCGCATCCTTTCCGCAGGTTCTAGGTCATGAGGTCGTCGCAGAAGTAGCCGAGCTGGGGCCGGAGGCCACCGGCCTCGATCGCGGTCAAAGAGTCGTCCTCAATCCTTGGCTCTCGTGCGGGCCAAGGGGGATCAAACCACTCTGTGACGCATGCGAGGCCGGCGACTTCAACCTCTGTCACAACTTCACCGTCGGGCCCATCTCAAAGGGCATCCACACCGGAGTGTCATCTGACGCAACCGGCGGCTTCGCCGAGCTCATGCCAGCGCACGACTCGATGCTGATCCCAGTTCCAGCCAACGTCTCCGACGAGCAGGCCGTCCTCGCAGATCCGTTCTCCGTCTCATTGCATGCCGTGCTCCGCCATCCTCCGCTACGCGGCATGAAAGCCCTCGTACATGGAGCCGGCTCGCTCGGCTGCACTACCCTCGCCGTATTGAAGGCGTTGTTCCCGGAGGTCGAGGTAGCGATCATCGCCCGCTTCACGGCCCAGGCACGTCTTGCGCTCTCTATGGGCGCTGACCTCGTGCTCAGAGACGACTCGCCGGATGAGATCATCGAACAGCTCGCCACATGGTCTGGAGCAACCGTTCTCTCGCCACTTGCGGGCCTCCCATTCACGCATCCTGGCAAGATCGACATCGTCTACGACACCATAGGAGGGCCAGAAACCCTTGAGATTGGCGTACGTGTACTGAAGAGCCGCGGAACGCTGGTCCAGACCGGCGTAAACAACCCAGGCCGGTGGGAATGGACCCCGCTTTACTTCAAGGAGATCATGCTCGCAGGCTCGAACGCGTTCGGCATCGAGGAGATCGATGGTGTACGCAAGCACGCGATCGCACACTACCTCGAATTGGTCGCCTCGGGACGAGTTGATCTCAGTGCCATGCTGACTCAAACATTCCGCCTCGATGCCTGGCACGACGCCTTCATAGCGCTTGCGAACCAGGAAGAGTCCGGCGCGATCAAGGTCGCGTTCGACATGCGCCAGCAAGTTGGCGCTCCTGCTCGTACTGGCTAGCTTCCTGCTCGCACAGGTAACTTCCGAGCAGGAAAGGTAGGTCCAGCTAACAACGTTGACCAACTGCAAATGCAGCGATGGATTCGCAGTTGCAGGAAAGCATGGGCGTGGCCGGAGATTCTCACACCATTGCGGTCAGGGCTAGACAGCGTACATATGTTTGCTACACTTCAGGTGCGTGGAGCAACGACTTATCAATGTCCTTGACCCTCTGGCGGGACTCTTACCCGAACACGGCATCCCGCGAGGAAGCGTCGTGGCACTTACCGGGACGAACGCCGTCTCCTCGTTGCTTTTTGCGATCCTTGCAAGACCGGTCGCACATGGCGCCTGGGCTGGCATCGCCGGCATGCCCCAACTGGGCCTCGAAGCTGCTGCTGGTTTCGGGGCGCCGCTCGATCATCTCCTGCTTGCCCCATATCCCGGAGACGAGTGGCTGGCCGTCGTCGCCACGATGCTGGATGGGTGCGATCTTGTGGCCGTCTCCCCTACGAGCATGCTCCGGACATCACTGGCCAGGCGTATCGCAGCCAGGGCGCGCGAGCGCCGATCGGTTCTCCTGGTGGCCTCCCCGTTCGGTGCAGGTCAGCGCCCGTTCGGTGCAGGTCAGCGCCCGTTCGGTGCAGGTCACGTTCCTGCTCCCATGTGGTCGGATGCCGTAGACATCCACCTTCGAGTGGAGGCTGGACGCTGGCACGGCATAGACACTGGCAACGGCGCACTGCGGCGCCGGCTGGTGACGGTGCGATCCTCCGGACGGCGATCTTCAATGCTAGAACGCTCTGCGCGTCTCTGGCTGCCTGCGGCCGACGGAAACGTGATGCTCGCAGGAGAAGAACGTAGCGCCCCTCGCAGCGACGCTGAACACGAGCGGCGATCGGATATTCCGGTCGCACCTCTCGCTGGATAGCTCCATTGCAAGATGGCTACCGTGCGCATGCTCGTGGTGCAGTACCTCGGATGGACGCCGAGATCGATCGACCTCACCGGCGGCTTCGAACCTGGCTTGCTGCCGGAGGCATACCCGGCGATGCCATGCGCATCCAGTGCATTAGAGCATGTGGTGAGAACGATCACCTCCGAGATCACCCCACGCGTAGAGGTAAGCAGGCCCGGAACATGCTCGTTCGAGGTTCGCGGCCCTGTTCGGTACTTCGGCGGAGAAGAGGGGCTGCGACGCAAGGTCGAAGAGGTGTTGCACGATGCATCAACGACGAACCCGAGCATAGCCAGCATCGGCATAGCCGGCATCGGGAGGGCCGGCATCGGGAGGGCCGGCATCGGGATAGCCGATGGACGCTTTGCAGCCACCCTTGCAGCCTTGCAAGACCTTACAGTGCCCCCCGGCCAGAGCCGCTCCTTCCTGGCTCCTCTCCCCCTGTCGCTGTTGAGAGCATCACCTTTGACGTGGCATCCGGCTGCCACGAGCAGTCATGTTGCGAATGATGACGCCCAAAGCTATCCCGCGAGCGATCATGTCAAGAGCCGTGCCCGTCGATCTCAAAGGTCGAGAAATACGGCAGCCAGCTTCGACTTCCTGGAGATCTTAGATCTCCTAGGCATCCGAACGTTTGGTGAGCTCGCTGAGATTTCGGAGCAAGCAGTGCTCGAGCGCTTCGGCAAGACAGCATGGAGGGTTCACAGACTTGCTCGCGGGTTGGACGACCGGCCGCTTGAGGCAACCGACCCACCTAGGGAAATGGCAACGGTGACCAGTATCGACCCTCCCGCAGAGCGCGCCGACATCGCGGCTTTCGCAGCTCGCCCGATAGCCTCCGAGCTGGCGCAACAGCTGGCAGCAAAGGGGGTCGTATGCACGCGCCTGCGGATCGAGATCGAGACCGACCACGCAGAGCGCCTCGTACGCTCGTGGCGCTCTGGAGATGCGCTCGACGCCGAGATGATGGTCGAACGGGTCCTCTGGCAGATCGGCGGCTGGCTTGCCGGCAGTGTGAAGGAACCCCGACCGACAGGTGGCATAGCGACCATACGCCTGGCAGCCGACGAAGTGCTCGCCGCTGGCGAGCTGCAGATGGAGCTCTGGGGCGCGGCCAGCTTTCATGAGTCCCGTCGCGGGAGCAGCGATCGCCGTGCTATTCGATGCGCCGACCGGCTTTGCGGGATGCTCGGGCCAGGAGGCGTGCTCACCGCGCAGCTCCGAGGCGGAAGATCTCCCACTGACCGGATTCTCCTGGTCCCATGGGGCTTCCCCACCTCCCCAGCCTCAGCTTCCCCAGGTTCCTCGGCCCCAGCTTCATCCTCAGGACCGCTGTTGTCGCGTGCGCAACCATGGCCAGGTCGTCATCCGCTACCGGCTCCGGCGGTTGTGCATCCTCAGCCGATCAGGGCAGAGGTGTTCGCCAGAAACGGCGCCCCCGTATCGGTGAGTGGTCGTGGAGAGCTAAGTGCTCCGCCTGCGCTGGCTTCCTTTGGCGGATGCCAATGTATCTCGGTTGCAGCTTGGGCCGGCCCGTGGCTGGCCGACGAACGATGGTGGGACCCGCGCAAACGCCGACGACGTGCCTGGTTCCAGTTGCTCACCGAAGGTCCAGCGGGCTCCGCTGCAGGCTCGGGCGCCGCTGCAAGCTCTGGCTCCGGCTCCGACACAAGCTCTGGCTCCGGCTCCGACACAGGCTCTGGCTCTGGCTCCGGCTCCGGCTCTACGACAGCGCACCTGTGCTTCGTGGAAAGAGGCCGTTGGTGGTTGGAAGCGACGTATGACTGAGTACGCGGAGCTGCACGTGCACTCTAACTTCAGCTTTCTCGATGGCGCATCACACCCGGAGGAGCTGGTGGACGAGGCCGCCCGGCTCGGTCTCGCAGCTCTGGCGATCACCGACCATAATGGCCTCTACGGCGTGGTGCGCTTCGCCAAGGCAGCACAGCGTGCTGGAGTGCGCACCGTCTTCGGGGCTGAGATCGCACTCGAGGCTGGCGCCCGGCCTCCTAGCGAAGCCCGCCTACCTGGCGCAGCCGCCGCCGGCGCCCGCAAGCCTCCTCTTCGCAGGGAACCTGCTCCTGACCCAAGAGGGCTCCACCTCGTGGTTCTCGCCCGCGATCCGCACGGGTACTCCCTTCTCAGCAGGGCCATAAGCAAAGCTCAGCTCAATGGCGGGAAGAAGGGGAACCCGCTCTTCGATCTGAAAGACCTCTCCGCAGCTCACCAGGGGCACTGGATGGTCACCACGGCGTGCCGCAAGGGCGCCGTGCCGGCGGCGCTGGCAGCCGAAGGACCTCGCGGCGCAGCAAGGGAGCTCGACAAGCTGATATCGGCCTTCGGGCGGGAGAACGTAGCCGTCGAGCTGTGGAACCACAACGACCCGCTCGACGCCGCGCGCAATGACGCCCTGGCGCGCCTTGCGATCTCTCGCGGCACGGAGCTCATCGCGACCTCGAACGCTCACTATGCCAGCCCTTCAGGGTATACGCTCGCATCTGCGCTCGCGGCGGTCAGAGCACGTAGGACGATGGAGGAGATCAACCCATGGCTGCCAGCAGGGCCAAGCGCGTGCCTGCGTTCGGGCGCAGAGCAGAGCCGCCGCTTCGCCAGGTTCCCGGGCGTTGTGGAGCGCTCCGGGGAGCTGGGGCAGGCCCTTGCATTCGACCTTCAACTCGTAGCCCCCGGGATGGCGCGGTTTGCCACCCCGGAAGGGCACGACGAGATGAGCTACCTACGCACGCTGACAACAGAAGGTGCGACCGCCCGTTACGGGCCGCGATCGGCCGAACGCGTCCCCGGCGCCTGGCGTCAGATCGACCATGAGATCGAGGTCATAGGAGAACTGGGGTTCGCCGGCTATTTTCTCATCGTGTGGGACATCGTGCTTTTCTGCCGCGAGCATGATATCTACTGCCAGGGACGCGGTTCTGCGGCCAACTCCGCTGTCTGCTACGCGCTCGGGATCACCAACGCTGACGCGGTGGCGCTCGGGCTGCTGTTCGAGCGCTTTCTCTCCGCTGCAAGGGACTCACCTCCCGATATAGACCTGGACATCGAAAGCAGCCGGCGCGAGGAGGTCATACAGTACGTCTACGGTCGCTACGGACGCCACCATGCCGCTCAAGTGGCAAACGTCATCTGCTACCGCCAGCGCTCCGCCACCCGCGACTCGGCCAATGTCCTCTCTTCCCCACATCCCTCCCCCTCTGGCCGGACCCCCTTCCTCGGACCCCGCGGGAACACGCCTGCGAACGCGAGCGGCGAAGGCGCTGCGGGTGCGACCGTGATCTCCCCGGCGGCAAGAGCGCTCGCAGCGAGGATGGTAGGCCTCCCCCGCCACCTCGGCGTCCACTCCGGGGGCATGGTCGTCTGCGATCGGCCGGTCATCGACGTATGCCCCGTCGAGTGGGCGGCCGCTCCCGGTCGGACCGTCCTGCAGTGGGACAAGGACGACTGCGCAGCCGTAGGCCTCGTGAAGTTCGACCTCTTGGGACTCGGGATG
>JAJYWA010000159.1 GCA_021791755.1 Actinomycetes bacterium
CTGGCACTGGGTCTGGGCCACGTCTTCGCATGCGTTCATCGGAGGCGATAGCGGCTGACATTGCTACGAGGGTGAGCACGCTGCTCTCGGATCCGCTGCTCGCCGCCCAGATGGCGGGTAACGCCTCGATGAGGGCCAAGTCCTTCTCGTGGTCGACGGCTGCGGCCCGTTTGAGAGCTGCGTGCTCTTCGCTTGCATCGGAGCGTCTCGTTGAGTGCAGCTGAGCTGGTGGATGCAGCATCGTCAGCGGGCGAGGTGGTGACTGCGTCGGCGCCGCCATCGGATCTGGTGATCGTTGGCGGCGGGCGGATGGGGTCTGCTCTGGTTGGTGGGATCATCTCGGCGGGTGCTGCTCCAGCGGAGTCGATCGTCGTCGTCGATGCGAGCGAGCGGGTCAGAGCGGACTTCCGTGCCCGTTTTCCGGGCATCAGGATCGTCGCTTCTCTCCCAGGCGCTGAGCAGCGTGCAGATCCTCCGATCGACCTATCTGACATCGATTCGGGGGTGGATGGCAGGCGAGCGCCGCTCGGTGCAGCGGCCGGTGCAGCTGTTGTTGGTCGGCCGTGCGGGGCCATTGTGGCGGTGAAGCCCGCAGACGCTCAGGGTGCTTGTAGGGCGCTCGCTGATGCGAAGCCTGAGCGGGTACTCTCGATAGTCGCTGGTGTGCCATCGCGGGTGATCGAACGCTGGATAGGGGATGCCACCCCGGTGGTGAGAGCCATGCCTAACACACCAGCCCTTGTACGCTGTGGCACTACCGCAATTGCAGCGGGCGCCGATGCTGGCCAAGAGGACCTCGACTGGGCCGAGTCGGTGATGGGCGCCCTTGGCGTCGTGGTCAGGGTGCCTGAAGAGATGCTGGACGCGGTGACGGGGCTTTCGGGCTCGGGGCCAGCGTACATCTTCCTCGTTGCAGAGGCGCTGGCATCGGCCGGAGTGGCCGCCGGGCTGCAGCCAGAGACAAGTCGCACCCTGGCATTTCACACATTGAACGGCGCAGCGAGGATGCTGCTCGAGTCGACGGATAGCCCGGAGAAGCTACGCGACGACGTCACGTCTCCAGGCGGTACGACGGCTGCAGGCCTTGCGGTCCTCAACGCTCGACAGGTCCGCGCTGCGTTTATCGATGCCGTGCTCGCGGCGCAGCGCAGGTCCGCCGAGATGGGCCGTGAAGCCAGCCGTGAGAGTTGATCGGGCCCGGCCCTTGTCGGAGGCACACGCAGCTTGTAGGCCGCCCGGCATGCCTTGCGGAGAGGACGTCCCGGGTAGGACGTAGGTTGGAACCCGGTCCAGCCACGGCTTCAGCAGTCGTTACGGACATCCCTCGTTCTCGCTTTCCTCCGGCCAGTGGTGTCATTCCCGGATCGGGCGGCAACACCCATGCTGACGCAGAGAGCAAGCAGCCATGAGCAGCTTGAAAATCGGCCCAATCGAGCTCGACCGCGCAGCGGGCGTGATGGTTGCCGCCGCGAACGGGGATGCTTTGGGCGCGGGGTATGAATTCCGTGCGCCATGCCAGGCCACCGAAGTCAAGGTGCGCCAAAGCGCCCTTACTCTCGACCAGCCGGTTCATGGACCGATGACACGGGTATGGCGATCTGTACCGCTGAAGTGGGGGCGAAGGGCGAGCGCCTTGACATCTCCACAAAGGGTCTCGGCGCTGTGCTCTGCGGTTCGAAGATTGGCGCCAGTCGCAACCGCCTGACATTGGTGACCACAACCGGGATTCCCCGGGTTGACTGCACAGCCAGAGCCGTGACCGACTCGAAGAAGTTGCGTATGTCACCGACAGCTCCGATCGTGTGTTCTCGGCGGCGTGGAATTCGCTCGCCGACGGCGTATGGGAGGATCTGAGCAACATTGCTGGCCGCCTTGAAGAGGTTGATCGGCGACGGGCGGGTTGGGGACTGGTCCGGTTTCCCTATGCCGAGAAGCTCATGACTGTCATTGATCTGGCACACCGACAACGTCTTGGTCGAGTCCCAGCGTAAGACCCCGGCACTGCGGCGTGCTAACTTGGCGGGATTGGCTGAGGAGGGCCTACGTCTGGCGTGTGGTATCGGCCACGCCGAGAGATTCTCCGAAGGCTGTACCGACCCACATCATGCGCCGCGCGAGCCTGGTCCGTAAGGGCCCGGGGAGCATCACTGCAAGAGCCGGCCTCCTGCTCCACTGAAGCTGGAGGAAGACCTGTCGCGTCCCACGAGCTTCGTCACCGTGTCAGGCGTCCCGGGTTCACCTCGGCCTCGTCTCGTTCAAAGGATCGGCTCGCCTCTTTCGATCCTGGCTCTGAGCAAGTTGGCGAGTCGTCCTCGGTGGACGTGAGCGTCACCGAAGGTCACCTGGTCGAGCTGGGAGCGCTTGAGGTAGAGGTGGAGGTCGTGTTCCCACGTGAAGCCGATGCCGCCGTGGACCTGTAGCCCGGATGCCATGACCCGGGCCGCGGCGTCCGCGCACCATGTCTTTGCCGCTGAGGCCGCCTCCGACGAGTCGGGGGCGTCATTGCCGACTGCCCACGCAGCGTAATAGGTGACGGACCGCATGCCTTCCACGTCGACGAGCATGTCGGCGCAGCGATGCTTCACCGCTTGGAAGCTTCCGATCGGTCTACCGAACTGGATCCGGTCTTTCGCGTATGCCACGGTCATCTCGAGCACCTGCTCGCAGGAACCGAGCATCTCCGCGCACATGCCGGTCACGTACCGGTTGAGAAGTCTTGCGACCGCGCTTGGCCCGCCGAGCAGGATCGCGTTAACGCTAGAGGACTCGAGGCGACCAAGCAGCCTCGTTCTGTCCATGGCGCCATCAGGCCGAGGGCGGTTGTTGTCTGCGAAAGGCACGAGAAAGACGGCTCTACCTGCGCACAGTGGATCCTCGTGGGAGGAGGACGTCGTGGCTGGAGCGCGATCGGAGAACCGTCCAGGGCGAGCGCGGTCACCTGAGGAGCGGGAAGCAGGGGCGGAGATCTCGGCGTCAGATGGACCAGAGGCGGAGAAGGCCGTACCTGCAGCATTGACACGCTCGAGCGCCTCGGCGTCGGTGAGATCTACGTGTGCGACAACTATGCCTAGGTCGCTTGAGGGTCCATGGACGACGGGGTCGGAGCGCCCCGCGAGCAGCCAGCCGCGAGCGGGATCGAATGAGGCACGCAAAGCGTCGCGGTTGAGGCTGAAGGAGGCCGATGCTGTGGCATCCCCGGTCGTGAGCCTGTCGAGCCACTCTGCGACCGTTGCCGAGCCGATAGTCGTCTCGGTGTTCGCCGTCCCAGCGTAGCTCGCGTGGCGCAGCGCGTCCTGGGCGACGATGCTGGCAAGGATGGGTGCTGGCGCAAGGCTCCTGCCGATGGCTTCGCAGAGCACGGCTACTTCGACGAGGCCAAGGCCGAGGCCGGCCTCGGGCCCTGGCGCCTCGATAGAGGTCCACCCTTGGGCGCACATCTCGCTCCAGAGATCATCGCAAATCGCGCGGTGGTCCTCTGGCGAGTCTTCCGGCGTTCCGACCAGCTCACGAAGACGCGTGCGGTCCCATGCGGAGGCCAGGAGAGTGCTTGCTGCCTCGCCTAGGGCTACCTGGTCATCTGAAAGCTCGAAGTCCACCAGGCCGGCAGTCTATTGCATCAACAGACGTGGACGTGCGCAGTTCGGTGCGCGTCGGATGGCGAGAAGTTCTATGCGCACGCCAGCGCTAAAGGATCCTGGCTAGGCTGACAAGATGCGCATCGTTGACCTCGGCAAGTCAACACGAGGGTCGCGGCCGTGGACTCGAGGTGGCCAGCATGGACTTGAGGTCACGTCTGTGGCGCCGGGGCGAGGACCATGGACCTGAGCACCAGCCCGCAACAGCGACAGCTGCGTCTGGAAGTGCGCGGTTGGCTGAAGGCCAACTTGCCGTGGGAGTACGGCGCAGGCATTCCACCCCGTCTCGAAGATCTCGGAGAGCAGGTCAAGTTCCTGGTGCAGTGGCAGGCGAAGCTCGCTGCTGAGCGCTGGGTGGGCGTCACGTGGCCTACGTGCTATGGCGGTCGCGGCCTGGGGCCTGTAGAGAACTACGTGGTCACCGAGGAGCTTGCCCGGGCGCGGGCCCCGGAGCTCATCGGCCGCATTGGCATCAACCTTGCGGGCCCGACGTTGCTCGCGTACGGGACCAGTGATCAAAAGTCCAGGTGGCTGCCGAAGATACTCACCGCGGAATAGCT